>NZ_JBHSFQ010000012.1:0-164499 GCF_042653925.1 Nocardiopsis mangrovi | reverse complement strand
TGGGGCACGCCGGCGCGATCGTGTCGGGGTCGGCGGGGACCGCGGCGGCGAAGAAGGACGCGTTGGAGGCGGCCGGGGTGAAGGTCGGCAAGACCCCCACCGAAACCGCCGAACTCGCCCGCGCCCTCGTCAAAAGCGCGGCAACATCCGGCGCCGGCACATTCACGTGATGTTTCCGCGAACCGGCGAAATGCGGCCGTCGAAGGACCGGTTGCAGCAAGCGTCCCACCCCTTTCACCGCAGGAGAGTCGAATGACGCTCATGCTCAAGCCCGGGACCGAATGGGCCACCGTCTACCAGCGCTGCCGCGCCGTCGCCCCTGAGGCGTTCGGCGCCGACCGCGTGCACAACCACTGGGGTGGTGAGTGGCGCGCCGACGGCGCGCCGCGCGCCGCCTTCTCGCCCGTCGACGGCACCGAGATCGCCAGCCTGCCGATGGTCGGCCCCGACACCGCCGAGGCCGCCGTCCGCGCCGCTGCCGACGAGCACCGCAGGTGGCGCGCCGTCCCGCTGGCGCAGCGCCGCGCCCGCGTCCGCGCGACCCTGGACGCCTGGGGCGAGCACCGCGACCTGCTCGCGCTCGCCCTGGTGTGGGAGATCGGCAAGCCCTGGCGGCTCGCCCGCCAGGACGTCGACCGCGCGATCTCCGGCGTCGAGTGGTACCTCGACGAGATCGGCGGCATGCTCGACGGGCGAGCCCCGCTCGACGGCCCCGTCAGCAACATCGCCAGCTGGAACTACCCCATGAGCGTGCTCGCCCACGCCATGTGCGTGCAGGCGCTGGCCGGCAACGCGGCGATCGCCAAGACCCCCACCGACGGCGGGCTGGTCTGCCTGACCCTGGCGGTCGCGCTCGCCGCACGCGAGGGGCTGCCCTTCACCCTGGTCAGCGGGGGAGGCCGCGACCTCTCGCCGGTCCTGGTCCGCGCCCCGGAGATCGGCTGCGTCTCCTTCGTCGGCGGGCGCGACACCGGCGGCCAGGTCGCCACTGCACTGGCCGACCTCGGCAAGCGCCACATCCTGGAGCAGGAGGGCCTCAACTGCTGGGGCGTCTGGGAGTTCAGCGACTGGGACACCTTGAGCGCCCAGGTCCGCAAAACCTTCGACTACGCCAAGCAGCGCTGTACCGCCTACCCGCGCTTCATCGTGCAGCGCTCCCTGTTCGACCGCTTCCTGGCCGCCTACCTCCCGGCCGCCTCGGCGGTCCGCTTCGGGCACCCGCTGGCGGTGGAGTCCGCGGACGACGCCCTGCCCGAACTCGACTTCGGCCCGGTCATCAACGCCGCCAAGGCCAAGGACCTCACCCAGCAGGTCGCCGACGCCGTCTCCCGGGGCGCCGCGCCCCTGTACCGGGGGTCGCTGGAGGCCGCCCGCCTGCTCCCGGGCCAGAACACCGACGCCTACGTCGCCCCGGTGGCGCTCCTGGAGCCCCCGCGCTCCTCCCCGCTGTTCCACGCCGAGCCGTTCGGCCCCGTCGACTCCGTGGTCCTGGTCGACACCGAGGCCGAGCTGCTGGCCGCGATGAACGCGAGCAACGGCGCTCTGGTGTCCACGGTCTCCTGCGACGACCGGGAGACCGCCGAGCGCCTGGCGAGCGGCGTGCGGGCGTTCAAGGTCGGCATCAACCGCCCCCGCTCGCGGGGCGACCGCGACGAGCTGTTCGGCGGCTGGGGCGACTCCTGGCGCGGCGCCTTCGTCGGCGGCGAGCTGCTCGTCCACGCCGTCACGGAGGGCCCCGGCAACGAGCGCCTCCCGGGCAACTTCCCCGGCTACAGCCTGCACCCCGACTCCCACGCCTGACCCGGCGCCCCCGGAGGGGCCCGCGCTGCCCGCACACCACGGGAGCACGGGCCCCTCCGGTGGTGTGCCCGCGTGCGGTGAGGGCGGCAACACTCTGGGTGCCCGCTCCGACGCCTAGCCGATCGAGGGGTCGATGCGGGAGAGGCGGATCTCCTCGATGTCCAGGCGTGTCTGGATCTGCCGCAGCACGGTGTCGTCGATCCGCCGCTGGTCGCGGAGCCGGACGACGGTGGCGCGCTTGCGGCTCAGGAGGGCGAGCCGCAGGCGGGTGTACTCGCTGTCGAGCCGCAGGATCTCGTCGTCGGCGGATTCGCCGGTGTCGCGGGCGCGCAGGATCTCCAGGTGCTCCTCGTACTCCCCGCGAAGGCGATCGGCAACGGCCTGGTCGGTACCGAGGTTCGCCGCGACTTCGGGCAGCGCGTCCAGGGCCTCTTCCGCGGCGGTCACCTCGGCGAGCCGGCGCTCCTGCGTGACGCTGTCCCCGGGCAGCCGGGCCCAGCGCACGGTGGGTGCCAGGAGGAGCCCTTGGACGACCAGGGTGAGCGCGACGACGCCGGTCGTGATGAACACGATGAGGTCGCGTTCCGGGAACGGCGCTCCGGAGGAGAGCGTGGCGGGCACGGCCAGCGCGGCGGCCAGTGAGACGGCGCCGCGGAACCCGGCCATGGTGCTGACGGCGCGGGCACGGTTGCTGATCCGGCGCAGCCTCTGCTGGGGGCGGCGGTCGACGAGGCGGATCGTGTAGGCGGCGACCACGAGGAAGGCGAAGCGAACGGCGACGATGACGATGTAGACGGCGCCGACGCCGATCAGCGCCGTCCGCAGATCGGTGCTGACCAGGCCGCGCACCGCCGACTGGGCCTCGATCCCGACGAGCACGAAGAGCGCCCCGTTGATCAGGTAGGTCGCCAGCGTCCAGAACGCGATGGTCTGCTGACGGGTGGCGGCGGCCCCGATGCGCGGGCCGACCTGGGCCATGACCAGCCCGCAGACCACCACGGCGAGGACGCCGGATGCCCCGGCGAGTTCGGCGAGCAGGTAGGCGGTGAAGGGGAAGAGCAGGATCAGCACGCTGCCCAGCAGCGGATCCTCTATGCGGCGCCGGATGCGGACTCCGAGCCAGGAGATCAGCGCGCCGATGGCGATGCCGCCGATGTAGGCGACGGCGACCAGCCGGCCGATGTTCCCGATGCTCAGGTGCTCGGCCCCGATGGTGATGCCGACGGCGATGGCGTACAGGACGAGTGCGGTGCCGTCGTTGACCAGGCTCTCGGCCCTGAGCGCGGTGACGGTGCGGCGCGGCAGGCAGCGGGCGAGGACACCGACCGCGGTGGCGTCGGTGGGCGCGACCGCGGCGCCCAGGACCCAGGCCGGCCCCCACGGCAGGCCGAGCGCGTGCGCGGCGGCCGCGACGGCGGCGGCGGTGACGACCACCAGCAGCGTGCTGTTGAGGACGATGCCGCGCAGCGTGGCCCGGATCTCCCGCAGCGAGGTGGTCAGCGCCTCCCAGTAGAGCAGGACGGGCAGGAAGACCAGCAGCATCAGCTCGGGCGGCAGGTGCACCCTGCGCAGCTCGGACGCGAACCCCAGCGCGATGCCGGCGAGCAGCAGGAGCACCGGGGCGGCCACGCCGGTGCGCCGCGACAGCGCACCGCACACGAGGATGACCGCACCCAGGATCACGACCAGCGCGAGAGCCGCCACAGGGTCCCCCCTCCGCCTCGGCCGCACGCCCCGCGCTCCCATCATCCGCCCGGGTCGACGCCCCGGCCCGCCCCGACACTCGCCCCAAGCGCGCGAAGGGCGGCCCGCGCCCGGGCGGAGGCGCGGCGCGCGGCGGGAAGGGCGCGCCGCCACCGGGAGGCGCGTGGCACGCGGCGGCCGGAGGCCGCCCGCCGTTCTCGTCTCAGGCGCGTACACGCGCGGCGGGACACGCGGTTCCCGGAGGCCGCCGTGGCGGGCGAGCACGACGTGGTGCGGAGTCCGGCCGTGTCGCCGGCCGGCCCGAGGGTGGGGTGAGCGGTCCGGCCGCCCGGGGGAGCCGGGGCCCGGTCGCGCGGCGGGTCGTCCGCGGCGGCCGGGCGGGTGCTCCGGCCGCCGCACGCGGGTATGCGGTGGCGGGGCGCGGGGTTCGGCCGTGCTGCGGGTCGGCGGTCGAGGGCGGGTGGACCGGTGGCTTTCCGGTATCGGCCGCAGGGTGAGGGGTGGTCCGGCCGTCCCGGCCGCCAGGGGTGGGGCCGCGGGTGTTCAGGCGGTGGCGCGGGGGAGGGTGATCGTGACCGTTGTGCCGGACGGTCCGCTGTCGATCCCCACCGTTCCGCCCTGGGCCGCGACGAGGGACCGCACGATCGCCAGCCCCAAGCCGGCGATCCGCCCCGACCCGTCGGTGCGTGTGGTGACGAACGGCTCGAACACGTGGGGGAGGACGTCGGGATCGATCCCCGGGCCGTCGTCGGCCACGGTCAGCGCGACCGCGTCGTCCCCGCCCCGCGCGGCCACGCGTGCCCGCGTGCCCGCCGGGTTGTGGTCGACGGCGTTGGAGATCAGGTTGGCCAGGCACTGTTCGAGGCGGGCCGGGTCGCCGAGCAGGACCTCGGGCGGCGGCGCGTCGACGGTGACGGCGGAGGCGTGGGGCGGCGTCTCCGCCCGGGCGCGCACGGCGTCGAAGAGGTCGGGCAGGAACACCGGCTCGCGGCGGGCGTCGATCTCGTCGCCGCCCCGGGCGACGGCCATGAGGTCCTCCAGCACGCCGCGCAGCCGGTCGAGTTCGCCGCGGACCACCGCCGCCTCCGGGCCGCCCAAGAGCTCCAAGTGGCCCTCCGCGACGGCCAGGGGCGTGCGCACCTCATGGGAGATGGCGGCGAGGTAACGGCGCCGGCTCGTATCGGACTGCTCGATGCGCGCCAGCATCTGGTTGATCTCGGTCGCCAGTTCGGCGATCTCGTCGCGGGTCGCCGGAACGGGGACCCGGGTGGTGAGGTCATCGGGGGAGATCGCCTGGGCCGCGGCCGAGACCTCCCGGACGGGGTGCAGCGTGCGCCGCACCACGAGCCACAGCGCGACCCCGCCGCCGAGGACGCCGACCCCGCCGGCCAGCGCGGCGCGCAGCAGCACGGTGGCGGCCTCGTCCCGGCTCGGGTCCAGCGGTGCGGCGACCGTGACCACGACCACGGCCGTACCCGCTTCGTCCACGACGGAGGCGTCCAGGACCCGCAGCGGCCCCGCGCCGGTGTCGAGCGTACGCAGGCCGCTCTGCGTCTCCGGCGCGTCGCCGCCGCGCATGAGCGCGGCCACGCGGGCGGGACCGCCCGCGCTCTGGAGGCGTACGCCGTCGACCGTCACCAGGGACACGTGGCGGGCCCCGCTGGGCCGTACGGCGAGCGCCTGGCGGGCGGCGCGCTCCGCCTCGGGCCCGGACACCACGCCGTCGAGCCCCGCGGCGGAGGGCAGCCGGTCGGCGAGCGCGTCGCCGAGGAGCTCGGCCTCCTCACGCAGCAGGCGGTCGACGTCGGCCCGGCCCGACACGCGCACCAGTTCGTAGGTGAGTACGGCCACCCCGCCGATCACCAGCGCCATGACCAGCAGCGATCTGAGGATGACGCGGCCGGTGAGGCTCACCGGGCACCGTCGGCCAGCCGGTAGCCCACACCGCGTACCGTCTCGATGCGCTCGGCCCCGAGCTTGCGGCGCAGTTGGCTGACGTACACCTCGACCACGTTGGAGGCCCCGTCGAAGTCGTACCCCCACACCAGGTCGAGCAGGCGGGGCTGGGAGAACACCTGTCCGGGGTGGCGGATCAGCACCTCCAGCAGGGCGAACTCGCGTGCGGAGAGGGTGGCGGTGCGGCCGTCGGCCGACGCGGTGCGCGCCCCCAGGTCGAGGGTCACCCCGCCGGCGGCCAGGACGTCGCCGCGCTCCTGGCCGCCGGAGCGCAGCCGGGCCCGCACGCGGGCCAGGAGTTCGCTGAGGCTGAAGGGCTTGACCATGTAGTCGTCGGCTCCGGCGTCGAGGTTGGCGACCCGGTCGCTGACGGCGTCCTTGGCGGTGAGCACGATCACCGGCACCGAGGGGCGTCGCCGGCGGAGCCGGCGCAGTAGCTCCTCGCCGGGGATGCCCGGCAACCCGAGGTCGAGGATCAGGAGTTCGACATCGGGCGACAGCGCCATCGCCAGCCCGTCGACACCGTCGGAGGCGACCAGGACGCGGTGGCCGGCGGTCTCCAGGCCACGGCGCACGAACGAGACGATCCCCTGCTCGTCCTCCACCACCAGAATCGCCACCGCCGCAGCCCCCGCCCCGCCCGTTCCCCGCCGGATGGCCCCAGCGTCTCACGCGCCGCTGGACCGTCCCTGAGCGCAACCTGAAAACAGGCTTCAGGTCGCTTTCAGCCCCCGATCATCGCGGCGCCGGATGCTGGAACCGGAAACCACTGCGACAAGGAGGCACCATGCGCGGCCGAACGACGATCGTCCTCTCCTCGGTTGCCGGACTGGCGGCCCTCGGTACGGGCGCCTACCTGCTGGCCGACGATCCCGAGCACGCGATCGAGCCGATCCGGGTCAGCGGGGTCACCGCGGGTGAGGCGCCGGGCGGCGGCCCGGCGGACCAGACCGCGTCGACCCAGCCGGTGGCCGGGCTCGAACAGCTCGAGGGCGTGCTGAGCGCCGGGGACGACGTCGACGACTGGTACGTGTCCGGCGTCGAGGTCGACTTCGGCCCCGAGGAGTGGCTGCTGACGGACCCGGCGGTCCCCGGCCTCGACGGCGAGGGCGCCTCGGCGCCGGTCCTGGACGTCCTGCGTGGGCTGGAGGGCGGTGAGGTCACCCTCGGGGTGCGCTACGAGGACGACGACGACGGCGACCGGGACGACGCCGATGTGTACACGGTGAACGGGGCGTCCTACCGCGACCACGAGGGCGGCCCCGCGCCCTGGCAGGACACCGGCGACCGGCCCGAGGCCGACCGCGACGCGGTCGCCGCGGCGGCCGAGGCGGCGGTCGGCGACGGCGCCCGGGCCGGCGAGGTGGAGCGTACCCGCGAGGACGGGTGGGAGGGCTGGGACGTCGAGGTGCACGGCGCCGACGGCCGGGAGTACGAGGTCCTCCTCGACGCCACCGGCGAGGTCGTCGACACCCGCGCCGACGACTGAGCGCCGGGGCGCCCGCGGACCCGCCGGGTCACGGGGGCGCCCTGTTCGGCCGTCGAGCAGGTGCATGGTGGGGGCGGCGCCCGTCGGGCTCACCCGCCGGTGCCGGTCCGCGGCCGTTCGGGCGCGCCCGCCCTCCGCAGGGCTCGACCGCCGCGGCCAGGCGGGCGGCGTCGGCCTCGTCGCGGTCGCCGGCGGCGGGGGTGAGCCGCTTCGCGCCGCGGTAGGCGGCCCTTCCCGGGGAGGGGGCGTCGATGATGCCGATGATCGGGCGGACCGCGGCGTCCGGGCGCTGGCCGACCAGCGGTCCGAGGACCGCCGCGGCGACCTTCATGCCCGTCCCGGCGTCGCCGGCGAAGCCGGAACGGACGAGCCGGGACGGGCCCCAGGTCACGTAGGTGAGGCCCGGATCGTCGGCGGTGGCGCGGATGCCGAGCAGTTCGTTGGCGCGGCGCTGCTGGGCGTTGGACCGGGCGAAGGTGAACCCCTCGGTCATCTCCAGGTCGTCGAAGTCGATCGCGTCGGCCCGCGCGCCGGGAACGGCCGTGTTCACGACGACCGGCCGCCCGGCCGCGCGGAGGTTGGCCGCGAGCCCCGTGACGAGCAGGTACTTGGAGACGAAGAACAGCACCCAGGACGCCTCGTGCCCTTCGGGGGTGGTGTGCCGGCGCTGCCGGATGAACGAGGCCGCGAGGACCAGCGCGTCGATGCGCTCGTGGTCCGCCCGCACCCGCTCGGCCACGCGGCGGCTGTCGGCGACGGACGACAGGTCGGCCGCGACGAACTCCGCGCGCGACGCCGCCGACCGGTCGTCGTCCGCGACGGTCGCGAGCAGCGCCTCGAACTTGGTGCGGCTGCGCCCGACCACCACGACGCGGTCGCCCGCTGCCAGGAAGTGGCGTGCCAGCGCCGCTCCCATGCCGTCGGTCCCACCGGTGATCACGATCGTCCTCATGGCTCCGCCTCCACTCTTCCGGAACATGTGTTCCGCATCAGGTTAGCATTAATCGGAACCGATGTTCCGAATTGCTATAGTGAGGGGATGGCAGGGGATCGAGAGGACCGGAAGCAGCGGCGCGACGCCGTCGCCAACAGGGAGCGGATCCTGGCGGCCGCGCAAGCGGCCTTCCGGGACGGCGGCATGGCGGTGGACATGCGCGCCGTCGCCGCGGCGGCCGGCGTGGGCGTCGGCACCCTCTACCGGCACTTCCCCACCCGCGAGCACCTCGTGCAGGCGGCCACGGGGACCGACCTCGCCCAACTCGCGCAGGCGCGGCTCCCCGAGGGCGTCTCCGCGATCACGGGCCTCCGCGGGGTCTTCACCGCGACGGTCGGGCACCTCGCCGGGAACAAGGCGATGGTCGACCTCCTCGCCGCCGGGGCGCCGGCGGACGAGGACCTCCGGCGGTGCCTCGCGCACCTCACCGCGATCGGCCGGGAGGCGGTCGACCGCTCCCGGTCCGACCACACCCTCGCCGCGGATGTGACCGCCGACGACATCGCCTACCAGCTGCTCGGACTCATCCGCATCGCCCAGCTGCTCGCCGCCTCCGGACCGGGCGCGATGGACCACCAGATCGACCTGGCCCTCCGCGGCCTCGCCGCGACGTGACGGCCGGCACCGCCCCCGTTATTCCGGTTGACGTTGACGCTGCGGCAACCCCTACCGTCGGGGGACATGACGATCAACGTTCTCGACACCTATTCCGCCATGGGCCGGATCCTGCGGGCTCCGGCGGCCGACCGCGCCGCCCTGCTGGGCGCGATGCTCGAACCCCTCCGGGGCATGTACCGCTACGCCCCCGGGGAGATCGATCCGGTGGACATGCACCGGCAGTCGTTCGGGTTCCCGCTCGACCGCGACGAGGAGCGCTGCCTCGACGCACTGGAGACACTGGCGGCGGCCGGGGCGTGGGAGCGCATGCAGCGCGCCCTCGACGACGCCCTCGCCGTCCTGACGGAGGCGACACCGGGCCTGGAGGTTCCGGACACCACCGTGGCGGTGGTGCTCGGCGACCCCGGCGACGCCCTCTTCATGCGCCCCGCCCTCGGCCTGAGCGGGTTCGGGGGGATATCGGGCTATATCCTGATCACGCTCTGGCCGTTCCCCGAGAACGTCGACCGGGTGGAGGCCACCGCCGTACACGAGCTCCACCACAACCTGCGGTGGGGACCGGGCGGGGTCGTGTGGGACCCGATGACCGTCACCGTCGGCGACCACGTGATCGGGGAGGGCCTGGCCGACGCGTTCGCCCGCGAACTGCACGGCGAGGAGCGCGGCTACGCCCGGATCGGCGTGCCGCACCTGCACGACGACGAGGTCTTCACCAAGGTGGTGTCCGGGCTCGGCGTGACCGGCATGGAGAACTTCACGGCCTGGGTGCTCGGCGACGCCTTGGCGGAGCGCTTCGGCGGCACCGCGGTCGGGCTGCCGACGGGCGCCGGGTACGCGGTGGGCAACCGGCTGGTCGACACCTACCTGGAGGCCACAGGGCAGACCGCGGCGCAGGCTCTGCGGGCCGACAGCTCGGAGATCATCGCCACCGCGCTCGGCCGCGCGGGCTGACCGCCCGGCCCCGGCGGCGCTCCACCGCACGTTCCCGACAGCAGGAGTAGGCGATGGAGTGGACGATCCACGAGCTCGCGACCAGGGCGGGCGTCACGAGCCGCACCCTGCGCCACTACGACCGCATCGGTCTACTGGCGCCCTCCCGCGTGGGTGCGAACGGCTACCGCTACTACGGTTCGGCCGCGGCCGCGCGGCTCCAGCGGATCCTGCTGCTGCGCCGGCTGGGACTCGGCCTGGCGGCCATCGCCGGGGTCCTGGCCGAGGAGGTCGACGAGTTCGACGGCCTCCGGGCGCACATCGAGGAACTGGAGGGCGAGCGCGACCGGATCGAGCGGCAGATCCGGGCCGCGCACCGGACGCTCGAGGCCCTCCGGGCCGGGGCCGAACCGAGCATGGACGCGGTACTCAGCGGCTTCAACGACGACTACGAGCACGAGGTGGTCGAGCGCTGGGGCGAGCACGCCTTCCGGGTCAGCAACGACTGGTGGCACGCGAAGAGCATCGAGCAGCAGCGGGCCTGGCAACGGGACGCCGACGACCTCGTGGCCTCCTGGATCGCCGTCTGGAAGGCCGGGGTCGCTCCGACGGCGGAGCGCGCGCAGTCGATGGCCGCCCGGCACGTCCGGTGGCTGAGCGCGATCCCCGGCACCCCCACGGCCGAGGGCGACCGGGAGCGCTCGATCCTGATGGTGAAGGGCCTGGGCGACATGTACGTCGGCGACCCCCGCTTCTCGGCCATGTACCAGGATGCCGAGGGCGCGGGGTTCGTCCGCGACGCGCTGCACGCGTACGCGCGGACGCGGATGTAGGCCGCGCCCTGCTGTCCGCGCGCCGTTCCGGCGCGTGCGGCGGGTCGCCGTCGGCGGGGGAGCGGGGTCCTTGGGAGGATGCGGGCATGACGACGACGCTGCACCTGGCCGGAGAGGCCGGCGCCGACGAGCTGCTGGCCGCCGAACCGCTGGCCCTGCTCATCGGGATGCTCCTGGACCAGCAGATCGCGATGGAGACGGCCTTCGCCGGGCCCAAGAAGGTGGCCGACCGGCTCGGCGACGGCCTCGACCCCCGCCACATCGCCTCGATCGACCCCGACGCGTTCGCGGCGATCTGCGCGGAGCCGCCCGCGGTGCACCGCTACCCGGGCTCGATGGCCAAGCGCATCCAGGCGCTCTGCGCCTACATCGACGAGCACTACGACGGGGTCGCCGAGCGGCTGTGGACCGACGGCGCGCCCGACGGCCGCGAGGTCCTGCGCCGGTTCAAGGCGCTGCCGGGCTACGGCGACCAGAAGGCCCGCATCCTCCTCGCGCTCCTGGGCAAGCAGTTCGGGCTGGAGGCCGAGGGCTGGCGGGCGGCGGCCGGGGAGTACGGCGAGGAGGGCGCGCGCCGCTCCATCGCCGACGTCGTCGACGAGCAGACGCTCGCCGAGGTGCGCGCCAACAAGAAGGCCATGAAGGCCGCGGCGAAGAAGCGCTGACCGGCGCCCGGGTGCGGCCCGCCCCCGCGGGGCCGCCGGGCCGCCCGCGGATCCGGGGCCCCGCGGGTCGGGCGGGCGAAGTGTCGGGACCGGCCGGCGCTGGGGGCTGGATCACGCCGGCCGGTCTCCGCGCCTACCGTCCCGGCCGGCGGATTCACCCTGGGGCCGCCATCGGCGTCGTGGACGCCTTCTCCAGGGTGATCCGATGCCGGCCGGCGTAGACGTTCATCGAAGTGCCGCGGAGGAACCCGACGAGGGTCAGGCCGGAATCGGCCGCCAGGTCCACCGCGAGCGAGGACGGCGCCGACACCGCCGCGAGCACGGGAAGGCCCGCCATCAGCGCCTTCTGCGCCAGCTCGAAGGACGCGCGCCCCGACACCATCAGGGCGTGCTCGCGCAGCGGCAGCCGGTCCTCGCGCACCGCCCACCCCACGAGCTTGTCGACCGCGTTGTGCCGCCCCACGTCCTCGCGCACCGCGAGCATCTCCCCCTCGGGCGTGAACAGCCCGGCGGCGTGCAGCCCGCCCGTGCGGTCGAAGACCCGCTGCGCGTCGCGCAGGCGGTCGGGCATCTCCGCCAGGGTCGCGACGCCGAAGCGCACCGGGTCCTCGGCGACCGACCAGGAGGCGGTCGTGGCGACCGCCTCCAGGCTCGCCTTGCCGCACAATCCGCAGGAGGAGGTCGTGTAGAAGTTGCGTTCCAGGGTCATATCGGGGACCGCGACGCCGGGGGACAGGCTCACGTCGAGCACGTTGTAGGTGTTCGACCCGTCCTCGGTGGCGCCGGCGCAGTAGCGGATGGCGGCGATGTCCGCGGCGGAGGTGATCACCCCTTCGCTCACCAGGAACCCCGCGGCGAGGTCGAAGTCGTGGCCCGGCGTGCGCATGGTGACGGTGAGCGCCCGGCCGTTCAGCCGGATCTCCAGCGGCTCCTCCACCACGAGGGTGTCGACGCGGCTGCCGACCGTGCCGCCGCGGATGCGGAGGACCTTCTCGCGGACCGTGACGCGTCCCATGATCCCTATGCCTTTCCGGCGCCGTACGCGCCCGGCCGGGCGGCCGGGCGCCGGAGCGGTCCCCCGGCCCGGCGCCTTTCAGTCGTCATCCGTCGTCATATGCCGTTCTCAGTCGCGCCGTCGCTGCTGCACGTGCTGGAACCCGAACCGGCCCTTGATGCACAGGTTGCCGTGGGTCACCGGGTTGTCGTGGGGCGAGGAGACCTTGACGATCTCGTTGTCCTGGACGTGCAGGGTGACGTTGCAGCCCACCCCGCAGTAGGTGCACACGGTGGTGGTCTGGCTCTGGCGCTCTTCGTCCCAGGTGCCTTCGGCGCGCATGTCGAACTCGGTCGAGAACGACAGCGCACCCGTGGGGCACACCTCGATGCAGTTGCCGCAGTAGACGCACGCGGAGTCGGGCAGGGCGACGTCGTGCTCGGTGGAGACCCGGGCGTCGAACCCGCGGCCGGCGATGCCGATCGCGAAGGTGTTCTGCCACTGCTCGCCGCAGGCGTCCACGCACTTGTAGCACATGATGCACTTGCCGTAGTCGCGCACGTAGAGGTCGTTGTCGACCTTGGCCGGCTGCTCCACGGTGGCCGCGACGCTGCCGTCCCCCGCGTGGTGCTCCCCGGCGTGGCGGGAGTCGCGCTCGCCCAGCGGAGCGGGTTCGGCGCGGGGGCCGAAGCGCTCGGGCCGGGCCTCGTAGCGCTCCATCCACTCCGGGACATCGGGGGTCGTGGACAGGTCGACCGACGAGCCGAGGAGTTCGAGGACCATCTTGCGGCTGTGGCGGACCCGCTCGGAGTCGGTGGCCACCGTCATCCCCGGCTCGACGGCGCGCGAGCAGGCGGGGGCGAGGGTGCGGGCCCCCTCGACCTCGACCACGCACACCCGGCAGGCGTTCTTCGGTGTCAGGGTGTCGCCGTAGCACAGGGTCGGCACATCGGTGCCCACGGCCGTGCAGGCGTCGAGGATGGTGGCGCCCTCGGGCACCCGAACCTCGCGTCCGTCGACGGTGATGTCGACCAGTCGTCGTGGCGCGTCCAGGGATACGGGGGTAGTCACCTGACCTCCTTCAACGTCGTTTCCTCGGGGCCGAAGACGCCCAAGCGGTCGATGGCCGACTCAACGGCGTTCCACGCGGTCTGGCCCAGGCCGCAGATCGAGGCGTCGCGCATCGCCGCGCCCACTTCGCGCAGCAGCGCGAGGTCGGTGCGGCGCGGCCCGGTGCCCAGGGACAGGCGCTGTAGCGCCTCCTCCTGGCGGACCGTGCCCACCCGGCAGGGCACGCACTGCCCGCACGACTCGTCGCGGAAGAACGCGGCGATGCGGACCAGGATGGCCGCCAGGTCGACGGTGTCGTCCAGGACCAGCACCACGCCCGACCCCAGGGTGGCCCCCGCTTCGCGGGCGCCCTCGAAGGTGAGCGGGATGTCGAGTTCGTCGGCGCGGACGAACCCGCCGGCGGCGCCGCCGAGCAGGACGGCGCGCAGCGGCGCGGGGCCGGCGCCGCCGGCCAGGGTGAGGAGTTCGCGCAGGGTGGCCCCGAACGGCACCTCGTAGACCCCGGGCCGGCGCACCGAACCCGAGACGCAGAACAGTTTGGGGCCCGTGGAGCGGCCGGTGCCGATGCCCGCGTAGGCGGGCCCGCCCATGAGCACGATCGGCAGGACGTTGACCAGGGTCTCCACGTTGTTGATCGCGGTGGGGCGGCCGAACAGCCCGCGCTCGACCGGGAAGGGCGGCTTGCTGCGGGGTTCGCCGCGCCGGCCCTCGATCGAGTTGAAGATCGCGGTCTCCTCGCCGCAGATGTAGGCTCCGGCACCGCGGCGGATCTCGATGTCGAAGTCGAACCCGGAGCCCAGGATGTCGGTGCCCAGCAGGCCGCGGTCGCGGGCGCGGGCGATCGCGTTCTCCAGGCGCGACAGCGCCCGCGGGTACTCCCCGCGGATGTAGAGGTAGCCGGTCGCCGCGCCGTTGGCGTAGCCCGCGATGGTCATCGCCTCGATGACGGAGAACGGGTCGCCCTCCATGAGCACGCGGTCCTTGAACGTGCCGGGCTCGCTCTCGTCGGCGTTGCAGACGATGTAGCGGGGGGTTTCGGGGCGCCGGGCCGTGGCCTCCCACTTGCGGCCGGTGGGGAAGGCGGCGCCGCCGCGTCCGACCAGGCCGGAGTCGGAGACCTCGCGGATGACCCCGGAAGGGCCGAGGCGCAGCGCCTCGCGGAGCGCGGCGTAGCCGCCGTGGGAGCGGTAGTCGTCGAGGCTCTCGGGGTCGACCACTCCGACGCGGCGCAGCAGGATCAGCCCGGGGTCGCCGGACTGGGGCACGGCCGTGCCCGCGTCGGGCTCGGGCGCGGGGCCCGGCAGCGGGGCGGGGGAGAAGGTGGTGGTGCGCGGGCGGCGGTGGCCGTTGGCGGACGCGGGTGCGGCGGGTGCGGCGCCGTCGCCATCGCGGGTTCCGGTATCGGCGGGCGCGTCGAGCAGGTCGGCGGCCTCGGCCGGGGCCGCCACGGAGTAGGCGGGCGGGTCGCCGGCCTCGATGGTCAGGGCGGCCGGTGCGCGCTCGCACAGCCCCAGGCAGGGGCTCTCGTGCCAGACGAGGCCGGCGTCGGGGTCGGCGGAGCCGGCGGCGCCCGCGCGCTCGGTCATCGCCGCGCACAGGCGGTCGGATCCGGCGGCGGCGCAGGCGATGTCGGTGCACACGTGCACCACCCGCCGGGGGCGGCGCTCCATGGCGAACATGGCGTAGAACGAGGCGACCCCGTAGGCCTCGGCGGGCGGCAGGGTCAGCCGGCGGCAGATGTAGTCCAGGGCCTCCCGGCTGATCCAGCCGACGCGGTCGTTGACGGCGTGCAGCGCGGGCAGCAGCAGGTCGCGGCGCCCGCGCGCGGCGTGGCCGCCGTGGGCGAAGCGGAGGTCGGATGCCTGGCGCTCGCCGCCGTCCCACCCCGATTCCGGGGGGCCGAGGACGGCGTCCACGGCCGCCCGCTCGGTGTCGGTCGGCGGAGCGTCCAGGAAGTGCAAGTCCACGTGCCCGGTCACCTCGAATTCCGTGTAAGCCAGATCACAGCACTTTGTATACGGGCTACAGTATGCTCCGCGTTCGATCTCTCGGCAAGACCCTGTACCCGGTGGGTCACCCGGGATGTCGGCCGCGCGCCGCGCGGCCGGGTCCTGCCGCCGTCGACACAGGTCAGGAGCGGCGCGGAAGAAGGCGCCGTGCGCGCCCGCTCCGCGCGGAGGGCGCCCCGCCGCGCCGGGGGCGGCGCGGCGGGACGCACGTGCGTGGGCGGCGGGCTAGGTCGCCGCCGCGACGGCTTCGCCGTCCGGGGCGGGCTGGGCGACCTTCTCGATGCGCACCGCCGCCGCCTTGTACTCCGCCGTCCCCGCGATGGGGTCGGTGGCGTCCAGGGTCAGCAGCTGGGTGTCGACCTGGTCGGGGAAGTGGAAGGTCATGAACACCAGCCCGGCCCGCATTGACGAGGTCACCGACGCCGGCACGAGCACCGAGCCGCGCCGCGACGACACGCGCACGATCTCGCCGTCGGCCACGCCCAGCAGCTCGGCGTCCTCGGGCGAGATGTCGAGCAGCTCGCCCCGCCGCAGCGGCGAGGAGAACCCGCTCGTCTGCACCCCGGTGTTGTAGTCGTCGAGCCGGCGCCCCGTGGTGAGCCGGAACGGGAAGTCGTCGTCGAGCAGGTCGACCGGCGGGGAGTGGCCGACCAGGCCGAACGGCGCGGGGATGCCCCGCTCAACGGGGTCGGCCGACCACAGCCGGGCGTGCAGGTAGCCCGGTTCGAGCGTGTCCTCGGAGTAGCAGGGCCACTGGATGCCGTGGTGCTCCTCCAAGCGGGCGTAGGTCATGCCCCGGTGGATGGGCGACAGGGAGCGCAGCTCGTCCCAGACCTCCTCGGCCGAGGGGTACTGCCACGGGTGGCCCATCCGCTGGGCGAGGTCGCAGATGATGTGGATGTCGTCGCGGGCCCCCGGTGGCGGGTCCAGCGCCTTGCGCACGAGCTGCACGCGCCGCTCGCTGTTGGTGAAGGTCCCGTCGGACTCGCACCACGACGCGCTCGCCGGGAGCACGATGTCGGCCAGCTCGGCGGTGCGGGTGAGGAGGATGTCCTGCACCACCAGGTGGTCGAGCGACTCCAGGCGGCGGGTGGTCTTGAGCGTCTCGGGCTCGGACTGCACCGGGTTCTCGCCGATGACGTAGAGCGCCTTCAGCTCGCCCTCGTCCATCGCCTCGAACATCTGGGTGAGCGTCTTGCCCTTGTGCGGCTGGATGTCGGTGTTCCACGCCTTCTCGAACCGGCCGCGAACCTCGGGGTCGAGGATGTCCTGGAACCCGGCCAGGCGGTCGGGGATGGCGCCCATGTCGCCGCCGCCCTGCACGTTGTTCTGGCCGCGCAGGGGCTGGAGGCCGGAGCCGGGCCGGCCGACATGCCCGGTGAGCAGGGAGAGGTTGATGAGCGCCCGGACGTTGTCGGTGGCGTTGTGGTGCTCGGTGATACCGAGCGTCCAGCTCAGCTGGGCCCGCTCGGCGCGGGCGTAGGCGTGGGCCAGCTCGCGGATCGCCTCGGCCGGGACCCCGGTCTCGGCCTCGGCGGCGGCCAGCGTCCACGGCTCGACCAGCTCGCGGTACTCCTCGAAGCCGGTGGTGCCGCGCTGCACGAAGGTCTCGTTGACCAGGCCGGCGTGGATGATCTCGCGGCCGATCGCGTGCGCGAGCGGGATGTCGGTGCCGACGTTGAGCCCGAGCCAGCGGTCGGCCCATTCGGCCGACGACGTGCGCCGCGGGTCGACCACGTAGAGGCGGGCGCCCTTGTGCACGCCCTTGAGTACGTGCTGGAAGAAGATCGGGTGGGCGAAGCGGGGGTTGCCGCCCCACACGATGATCAGGTCGGTGTCCTCGACATCGGAGTAGGAGGACGTGCCGCCGCCCGAGCCGAAGGCCGCGGACAGCCCGGCCACACTCGGGGCGTGGCAGGTGCGGTTGCAGGAGTCGACGTTGTTGGTGCCGACGACGACGCGGGTGAACTTCTGTGCGACGAAGTTCATCTCGTTGGTCGCCCGGGCACAGGAGAGCATGCCGAAGGCGTTGGCGCCGTGCCGCCGGACACTGTCGGTGAAGGCGGCGGCGGCGCGGTCCAGGGCCTCCTCCCAGGAGGCCGGACGCAGCTCACCGCCCTCGCGGACGAGGGGGTGGGAGAGCCGTTCGTAGGAGGTGGGCTGGCGGTCCGATCGCATCTCGGCCTCGCTTGGGTCGTCGTGGCCACGGGTCATCGATTACAGAGATTGTCTACAGTATGCGTGGATTCGGACTGGCGGCAAGGCCGCCCGGCGCGGCGTGCGCAGGCGCGGGGCGGCGCGCCCCCTGCGCTCCGCGGGGCGGCGGGGACCTCCAGCTTCGCACGCGGCCGCCCCCGAGAGGAGGCCGCCGTGCCGATCGCGCCGGTGGGCACGGCCCGCCGCCCCGGGCACTCAAGCCGCCGACGTGCCGGCGCCGGTGCGCGCCGCCGGCACCGGAACGGCCGTCCCGTCGATGAGCCGCTGGTTGAGCAGCCGCGCCACCGCGTCCACCGACCGCAGGGTCGGCACCTCGGCGCCGGTCAGGTCCGCCAGCTCGACCACGGCCGTCAGGATCACGTCCAGCTCCATGGGCCGGCCGCGCTCGACGTCGTGCAGGGTGGAGGTGCGGTGGTCGCCGGCGCGCTCCGCCCCGGCCAGCCGGCGCTCGATCGAGATCCCGGGGCGGATGCCCAATCGGGCGGCCACCTCCAGCGTCTCGGTCATCATGGCCCGGGCGAGGGCGCGGGTGGACCGGTCGCCGCAGATCTGCGCCATCGTCGACCGGGTCAGGGCGCTGAGCGGGTTGAAGGTGATGTTGCCCATCAGCTTCACCCAGACGTCCTCGCGGATCTCGGGCTCGATGGGGCACTTCAGCCCGCCCGCGACCATGGCGTCGCTGAAGGCGCGGCAGCGGTCGGAGACCTCCCCGCTGGGTTCGCCGATGGAGAACCGGGTCCCCTCCAGGTGCCGGATGACACCAGGGCCGGCGATCTCGGTCGCGGCGTAGACGACGCAGCCGATGGCGCGCTCGACCGGGATCGCCCGGCTGACCGACCCGCCAGGGTCGACCGTGTGCACGCGCCGGCCGGCGAGCGGGCCGCCCATGCCGTGGAAGTACCACCAGGGGATGCCGTTCTGGGCGGCGACCACGGCGGTGGCCGGCCCCATCAGCGGGCGCAGCATCGCGCCCGCGTCGGCATAGTGCTGGGCCTTGAGGCCGAGGAAGACGTAGTCGACCGGCCCGACCTCGGCCGGGTCGGAGGTGGCGTGCGGACGTGCGGTGAAGTCGCCTCGCGGGCTGAGGACCCGGACGCCGTCGGCGCGGAGCGCCTCCAGGTGGGCTCCACGGGCGATGAGGTGGACGTCGGCCCCGCCGCGGTGCAGTGCGGCACCCGCGTAGGCGCCGATAGCGCCGGCGCCCAGAACGGCGATGCGCATGAGCGCTCCCTTCTCTCGGGGGACGGAAAGTGTATACAGTATGCTAAGCAAGCGCGGTCGTGTCAGTGGCACTTTCGACGGAGAAGGAACGTGCGACCTGGCGGGAACGGGAAGTTCTCCGGTTCTTCTCGCCGGTCCGCGGCCCCCGGGTCGCCGGGGGTGGGGGCTCCGCGGGGATGCCGCCGGCCACCGCCTGCGTGGTCGCGGGGCTCCGCCGCCAGCGGAGCCCGCGGCCGTCGTGCCGACGGCACGCGGCGCGGCAGGCTGAGAAAGATATGGGATTTCGTAGACTGTCTACACCATCCGTGACGGACCCGGAGTGACGCTTATGACCTCTCAGCCGTTGAAGGCCGCGGTGGCCGGGCGGGTGCAGCGGCCCGTCCCGCTGCGCGAAGCCGTCTACGAGGCGATTCTCGAACTGATCATCACCCGCGAGCTGCCGCCGGGCCGCCACCTGGTCGAGAGCGAACTCGCCGCCCAGCTCGGCGTCTCCCGCCAGCCCGTGCGCGAAGCCCTGCAGCGGCTCAACAACGAGGGCTGGGTCGACCTCCGCCCAGGCTACGGCGCCTTCGTGCACACCCCCACCGAGAGCGAGGCCGACCAGCTCCTCGCCGTCCGCGCCCTGCTGGAGACCGAATCCGCCCGCCTGGCCGCCCGCAACGCCGGCGCCCCTGAGATCGCGCTGCTGCGCGAGCTGTGCCGCGCCGGCGCCGACGCGGTGGGCGACGACGACGTCGACGCGGTGGTCACCGCCAACGCCGACTTCCACCGCGGCGTCATCCGCGCGTCGGGCAACAGCGTCCTGGCCGAACTCGCCGCCCAGGTCGACCGCCGCGTGCGCTGGTACTACGCCCCGATCGCCCGCGCCCGCGGCATGGCCTCCTGGCACGAGCACGCCCTGATCATCGACGCCATCACCGCCCGCAACGAGGACGAGGCGGCCCGCCTCATGCGCGACCACACCGAGCGCACCCGCCGCACCTACCACGACCGCATCGACCACCCCGGCGGCGACGAGGAGTAGCCGCGGCCCCGACCGGACCGGCGCCCCCGACCAGGCCGGCGCGGCCGGCCGTGCCCGCCGGCCCGAGGCGGCCCCGGTCCGGCCGGGGTCACACCCCGTCTCTGGGGATGGTGTTGTTCCATGTCCGCGACGAGACCCGCACGCCGTTCTCGAAGGCGTCGAGGGTGGCGTGCAGGAGGAACTCCGTCGTCGTGGACGACAGCACGGTCGTGGTGACGGTCTCGACGTCCCAGTCGCCGCGCTTGAAGCGCATCCGCCACTCCGTGCGGCCGCGGGCCGAGGTGAAGTCGTCGCCCTGGGCGTGGTAGGTCTCCGTGGAGCGGCGGGTCACGGTGAGGTCGATGTCCTCGAACCGGACCGTGCCCAGGTCCTTGACCACATTGAGCGACGATCCGTAGTCGACGAGGTCGCGCTCCACCCACCACCGGTGCTGGCCTGGGGCGATCTGGGTCGTGGTCAGCGGCTGGGTGCCCTCCGGCGGGTCGAAGGGGCGCGACGACACCCCGTCGCCGGCCTCGCACGGGCGGACGGGCAGGACCAGCTCGGTCGCGCCCGCCAGGAAGACCCGCAGCTGGACGGGCTCCGGCGGCGGCCACGCCAGCGGCCAGTACGACGTCGAGATCGACACCCGCAGCTTGTGCCCCGGCGGGAACGCCTGGGCCACGCCGTTCATGGCCACGGTCACGTTGTAGCGCCGGCCCGGGACCAGGCGCTCCGGCATCGAGTGGCCCTTGGCGTGGGTGAGGTTGAGCAGCCCGTAGGTGACCCGGGTGGCCTTGCCCTGCGGGTCGACGTCCGACAGCCGCACCGCGACCATGGCCAGCGGGCGGTCGCAGGCGAACTCCAGGTTCAGCAGCGGGGCGCCCAGGATCTCCGTCCGCTCGGTGAGCACCTCGCTGTCGAACACCAGCGAGCCGCCGTCCTCCTCCCGCTGGTCGTAGGGCAGGTCGGGCGGGGCGTTGTAGGAGCACCACTTGCCGGCGAACTGGCCGACGGTCAGCGGCGACAGCACGGTGGCCTCGTCGGCCGCCTCCGGGGCGACGACCGTGCCCGGCCGGGCCAGGTGGTTGGCCACGAGCGGCCGGCGCTCCTCGACGACGTGCGGGGAGGGCCACGACGGCTCGCCGACCCACCGGCCCGGGCGCTGGGCGTAGGCGGTGGAGGGCGGCACGCTCTCCTGCATCCAGCTGCGCAGCATCGGCTCGTCCATGACGTCGTTGTCGATGCCCTTGAGCCAGCGGTCCCACCACCGCACGCACTGCTGGAGGAAGCCGATCGCCGGGCCCGGGACGCCCAGGTGCGGGTACTTGTGCGACCACGGCCCGATGAGGCCGAGCCGGGGCACCTTGAGCGAATCCATCAGCCGGAACACCGCGTTGGAGTAGCCGTCGGCCCAGCCGCTCACGGCCAGCACGGGCACCTCGATCGCGGAGATGTCCTCGCACACCGAGCCGCGCTGCCAGAACTCGTCGCGCCGCTGGTGGCGCAGCCAGGTGTCGAGCCACAGCCCGCTGTGGTCGATCCGCTCGTGCCACATCCGCCGCCACTTGTCGCCCACCACCTCGGGGTCAGGCGGGCAGGAGGTGTAGGCGAACATGGTGGAGGCCCACGAGAGGTTGTCACTGAGCAGGCAGCCGCCCATGTAGTGGACGTCGTCGGCGTAGCGGTCGTCGGTGGAGCAGACGGTGATGATCGCCCCCAGGCTCTCGGGCCGCCGCGCGGCCACCTGGAGCCCGTTGAACCCGCCCCAGGAGATCCCCATCATCCCCGTGGGCCCGCTGCACCAGGGCTGTGCGGCCAGCCAGGCCAGCACCTCCTCGGCGTCGGCGAGCTCCTGCTCCAGGTACTCGTCCTGGAGCACCCCCTCGGAATCCCCGCTGCCGCGCAGGTCGACCCGCGCGCACGCGTAGCCGTGGCCGGCCATGTAGGGGTGGTGGATCGAGTCCCGCTGGGCGGTGAGGTCGCGCCGCCGGTAGGGGATGAACTCCAGGATCGCGGGGACCGGCTCCTCTTCGGAGGATTCCGGCCGCCAGATGCGGGCGGCCAGCCGGGTGCCGTCCGACATCGGGATCCAGACCACTTCGTCCTCGCGTACCTTGTGCGGCAGGGACGTCACGATGTGCATGGGTGTCCCTTCTCCTTCACTCGGTCGTCCTCTGGGCGCATTCGGGTCCGCCGGCGACGTCGTCGATCTCGAACGGGAGCCGCGCCACGCACCGGTCATAGGTGCGCTGGAGCTCCTCGGTGTCGTCGGCGGCGACGAACACCTGCGCCAATTCGTAGCTGTAGCTGTCCTGTCCGTGCAGGTCGGACAGGAGGTCGCCTTCCTTGACCGCGATCTTCACGTTCGTCCCCGGTATTTCGCGTTCCATGCGTTCGACGTCCTCCGCGGTGGGCACCGACCGCACGATCCCGTCGGTGAACCGGCGCAGGAACCACTTGGCCGCGACCGCGTACTCCCCGGCGCCGTGCGTCAGTTCCGGTTCGCGGCCCAGGGCCAGCCGGATCTGCGGCTCGTGGTTGGGCGCGCCGTCGACGTGGGAGAGCATCCGGGCGTGCGACTGCGAGTGCCGGGGGTTGACCTCCAGCAGGCGGATGTCGCCGGTCTCGTCGTCCCAGAAGAACTCGATGTTGAACGTGACCGAGTCCAGCCCGATGCGGCGGATCACCCGCCGGCTGAGGTCGGCCAGGCGGCCCTGGACGGCCGCCGGGAGCGAGGACGGGTACTGGTAGCGCAGGAAGCACGAGGTGCCGGGGTAGTGCAGCGAGTCCACGATCCCGTAGACCACGGGTTCGCCTCTCCACACGTAGCCCTCGACGGTCACCTGCCGGCCGCGTCCCTCCTCCTCGGCCAGGCACGCCGACCCGCCGACGCGGGCGATCTCGTCGGGCAGGTCCACCCGGTCGAGCACGAACTCGAAGGGCTCGCCCAGGCGCCCGCTCCCGTCGCGGATCTGGGCGAGGGCGTCGCGGAACTGCTCGTCGTCGGTGACGCGGAAGGCCAGGATCGAGGAGAACGACTTCACCGGTTTGAGCCACAGCGGATACCGCAGGTGCCCGGGGGGCCGCTCGGCGGAGAACCTGACCGCGGCGAAGCCGGGGACCTCGTCGATGACCGCGGCCTGCTCCAGCCGGCTCCAGTACTTGTGCTCGCAGGTGACCACGGACCGCAGCGACGACGCCGGGAGCCCTCGCTCGGCGCACAGGATCGGCACGAGCGCGCTGACGGGGAAGTCCCAGAAGCCGATGATGGCGTCGACCGTGCCCTCGAACGCGTCGAGCCGGGCACGGGCGGCGTCCAGCAGGTCGGGGAGGTCGATCCTGGGCCCCTGGAGCCGGTCCATGTCGAGGAGGGGGTGGAAGCGGTATTCGGACGCGCGCGGGAGGCCGTCGAGGACGGCGCGGTTGTGTTCGTCCAGCCCCAGGACGAAGACGTTGCTCTCCGGTTGTCGCATCATGAGGTGCCCGCCTACCCGGAGTTGGCCGCTCGGAACTTTCGAAACGGCAACGGGCGCCCCCGGAACGGCGGCGCCCGCCGCCGGTCCGGGGGCGGGGGCGCCCGCCGCGGGCGTCATTCGCGGCGCAGGTAGGCCATCGCCGACTTCATCCCGCCCTCGCCGAAGAGCTCGGAGACCGTGACGAAGTGGTAGCCCTTCCGGTGCAGGGCGCTCAGGATGCCGGGGAGCGCCTTGGCGCTGGGCTCGTGGATGTCGTGCATGAGGACGATGCTGCCCTCCGCCGCCTGCTTGAGCGCGATGTCGGTGATCTTCTTGGTGTCGCGGCTCTGCCAGTCCATGGTGTCGACGTCCCACAGGATCGCCGGCATGCCGATGGCCTTGAGCGTGCCCTCGTCATAGGAGCCGTACGGCGGGCGCATGACGGCCGGCCGCACCCCCGCGGCCTTCTCGATCGCGTCGGCGGTGCGCGCGAGGTCCTTGCGCACCCCGGAGTCGGACACCCCGGACAGGTCGGCGTGGTCCCAGGTGTGGTTGCCGATCTCGTGGCCGGCCTTGGCCGCGCGCTCGACCACGCCGGGCATCTCCCGCACCATGCTCCCCAGCACGAAGAACGTGGCGCGCGCCGAGTACTTCTCCAGCTCGTCCAGCACCCCCTCGGTGTACTGGCCGGGCCCGTCGTCGAAGGTGAGGGCCACGCACGGCACGCGCGAGCAGTCCAGGCCCGGTGCCAGGAGCGCGTCGGCGTCGGATCCGCCGAGGTCCACCTTGTGCTCGGGCTTCGTCTTCGCCGCGTCGCGCACCAGCGTCCCGAACTCCGACAGCAGCGGGTCGGTCCCCTCGTTGGAGAAGACGACCCGGACCTCCTCGTCGTGGCCGGGGATCTCGCCCGGGCTGAAGTTCACGGCCAGGGCGCCCGACGAGGTGAAGCCGATGTCGTCCAGCGGCGAGCCGGCCAGCTTCCGGGCCAGGGCCTCGGCGCTCTTGGGCGAAACGGTGAGCGGCGAGGCCGGCAGCTCCGGCTCCTCGGGTGAGACCGTGGGAAGCCCCGCCGGCAGCTCGTCCTCGTCGACCCCGTGCTGCTCGCGCAGCCGCCGCGCGGTCTCGGCCCCGGCGACGGTGGCCGACGCCTCGTCGCTGAACAGGGCCGTCCAGGGCAGCACGACGTCCTTGGCGGTGTCGTACCAGCGGGTGGTGCCCGTCTTCTCGGTCCCGGTCGCGGTCGTGCGGCTGCTGACCACGCGCGCGCCCAGGACCTCGGACGTGGCCGCCAGGAAGGTCGCCTTCTGGTCCAGTTCGGCGTCGCCCTCGCTCTTGCCGCCGGTCAGGAAGTCGGTCTGCGTCTCGGCCATGATGGTCCGCAGCTCGCTGGTGAACGTCCGCGCGCCGGGGACCGACGGAGACTCGATGCTGACGCGCACGCCGCCGCTCTCGGCGCGCTCGGCCAGCATCTGCGCGCCCTTGATCCACTTGGGCGCGACGGTGACGAGGTCGGTTCCAGCGGCGCCGTAGCCTCCGGACTGGCAGGCGGATGTCGCCAGGAGCGCCAGCCCGGCGCAGGTGCTCAGCACGGCGCGCGTGCGTTTGGGTATGCGCATTGCCACGGTGGCCCCTATCTGGTCGAGATGCCTCAGATCGGACAGTTGGTTCTGATCAGACAGTTGGTGTCTGACCAGGACGTCAACACGAAAAGTGGTCGAACGACTCCTTAACGTGAAAGTACGGCGCAGATGGCAACGCTGCAATCAGCCCAAAATCGTGCATTCGGGACCTATGGGCAGGGGTGGAGTGTGGGGGTTACCTGCGGATTACCCGGGAGGCCGCTGTGCGCGGGCGATGCCGGACGGACGGAGCGGGCGGAAGCGTCGTTCGTCGCTATTTTGGTCATTACCCGGTAAACACGACAAATGCGGTGAACGCCCATTTCACCCCTTGTGTGCGCGCCGTCCGGCCGTGCGGCCGGGGGGACACGGCGAAAACCGCTTGCCTCGCCGCGGCGCGGCCCCGTACCCTCTGGGACGTGCGCAACTGACATCGAGACCACGACCCGCGTCCGCGGCGGCCCGTCCCTCCAGGGATCGCGGCCCCATGCCCGGCGGGTGCCCGAACCCTTTCGGTGTGGCCTCGATGTCGGCTCCGGCGCACAGCCCGGCCCCCGATGGCCCGCCGCCGCGCCCGGAGTTCCACGAGGCCCACCTCCCCATGAACCAGGAGGTGGCCCTGTATGCAGCAGGCCATGAACACCCCGTCGGCCCCTCAGCCCGCCGCCGGACCGGCACCGTTGATCGGCGTCCGCGACCTCGCCAAGTCCTACGAGGGCCGGTCCGTCCTCGACGGCATCGCGCTCGACGCCGCCCCGGGGGCGCGCCTCGGCCTCGTCGGCGAGAACGGGATCGGTAAGTCCACCCTGCTCAGGCTCATCGCCGGCATCGAGGACCCCGACTCCGGCACGGTCGCGCGGCCGGAGGACACCGGTTTCCTGCACCAGGAGCCGCCCTATCCCGGCGACGCCACCCTGGCCGACATCGTGGAGCAGGCGCTGCGACCCGCCCGCGAGATCGAGGCGCGCCTCGCCGAACAGGCGGCCGACCTCCAGGAACGGCCTGATGACGCCGCGCTGCTCGCCGACTACGCCGCCACGCTCGAACTCGCCGAAGCGCGCGAGATCTGGGACGCCGACCGGCGGGCCGACATCGTCCTGGCGGGCCTCGGCCTGGACGCGGTGGAGCGCGGACGGCGGACGGACGCGATGTCGGGCGGCCAGCGCAGCCGGCTCGGCCTGGCCGAACTGCTCATCCTGCGCCCCCGGGCGCTGCTGCTGGACGAGCCCACCAACCACCTCGACGACGACGGCGCGGCGTTCCTGGAGGAGTACCTGCGCGCGCTGCCGGGGGCGGTGCTGCTCGCCAGCCACGACCGCCTGTTCCTGGACCGGGTGTGCACCGGCATCCTCGACCTCGACCCGGCGCGCGGCGGCCCCGCCTACTACGGCGGCGCCTACTCCGCCTACCTGCGCGAGAAGAAGCTGGAGCGCGAGAACTGGGAGCGCCAGTACGCCGACGAGCAGGCCGAACTGCGCCGCCTGCGGGAATCCGTGCGCACCACGGCCCGCAACGTCGGCTACAACCGGCCGGCGCGCGACAACGAGAAGATGGGCTACGACTACAAAGGGGGGCGCGTCCACAGCCAGATCTCGCGCCGCGTGCGCAACGCGCAGCGGCGGCTCGATGAACTGGACCGCGACCAGGTGCGCAAGCCGCCCGCCCCGCTGTCCTTCGGAGGGGCGCTCACCGGCGCATCGGGCGACGGCACGGCGCTCATGGCGCGCGAAGTCGCCGTCCCGGGGCGGCTCGCCCTGGACCACCTCGACCTGCCCGCAGGCGGGCGGCTCCTGGTCACGGGGCCCAACGGCGCCGGCAAGTCCACCCTGCTCCAGGTCCTCGCCCGCCGGCTCGACCCCGGCGGCGGCACGGTCCACTGGCAGCGCGGGGCGACCGTCGCCCTGCTCGAACAGGACGTCCGCTTCGCGGAGCCGGAGACCACGGCCCGCCGCTACTACGAGGCCATGACCCTCGACCGCCCCGACGCGCCGCAGCTGGGCGCGCTGGGCCTGGTGGCGCCGCGCGACATCGAGCGCCCCGTGGGGCTGTTGAGCGTGGGCCAGCGCCGGCGCCTCGCGCTCGCGCTGCTCGTGGCCACCTCGCCGCAGGTGCTGCTGCTGGACGAGCCCACCAACCACCTCTCCCTGGCGCTGGCCGAGGAGCTGGAGCAGGCGCTGCGCGGCACGCCCGGCGCGGTGGTGGTCGCCAGCCACGACCGCTGGCTGCGCCGCGGCTGGGACGGCGCCGAACTGCGCCTGGACGGTGGCCGCGTCACCGAGCGCGTCCCCGCGCCCTGACCCGCCCCGCCGATCCCGCACGCCCACGGGAAAGGCAGCGCACGACCGTACCCGGCCCCGACCGCCAGAGGCGGTCGGGGCCGGGTACGGCCCGCCGCCGCCTCCCCGCTGCTGGGGGCGGGGGAGTGCACCTGACGGGCCGGTCGCGGCGTTCGCGGTCGGATACCCGACCCCGCATACGCCCTGGCCCGACGCGCCGCCCGCCCACTGCGTGGTCGCGGACGCACGGCTTGCCCTGCCCGCCCACGGGCGGGACCGCTGCTCCGGTCAGGCGGGCTGTTCGACGTAGGCGTCACCGGCGAACCAGCGCAGCGCGGCGCGAAGCCGGTCGAGGCTCTGCTCATCCGCCGCACCGATGCTCTTGGCGGTGTACCTGATCGTGCCCTCCGGAGCGTTCGCTCCCTTGCCGAAGGAGGTTCCCTCGGAGGGCCAGAGGACGAGCATGGCAGTGCGCCCGTTGCCGACCACACTGACCTGCCCGATCCTGTCCCAGCTCAGGCTTTTCGGCCCGTTGGGGAGCCCGGCTTTCAGCCTTCGGTGGGTCAGGGTGAGCTGAGAGGGAGGGACGAAGAGTCCGATGACGCCGACTATGGCACCGGCCGCCAGGCCGAGGCCCGCTATCACGAGGAGCATTTCGGTGACGTCCACGGAGGGATGGACATCTCCCGCCGCGGTGGCGCCCACTGCGGCTAACCCGCCTAACCCCCAGATCAGCAGGATCCACAAGAGTGCCATCCCGCCGGCCGTCGGGAGTCTGCTTCCGGTGAACACCACTTCCCGGACCGGTTCCGGAACGGCCTGGCGCCGCTCGGGGATGTCGAAGGCCATCTTGACGGCGGCATCCGCCTTGACGTTGATGCTGCGGACCACGCCGCGCCGCCCGGGGACCTCCACCAGGAGGGAGCGCCGGCCCGGGGCGGGGGAGAAGGCCCGGGTTCCGCCCGCCCGCACCCCGCCCATGGCGACGCCGTCGACGATCACGTCTAGAGGCTCCGCGCTGAGATTGCCGACCACCAGCTCCGTCCCCGCCGCGTCGCCATCGGGCTCGGGGGCCGACCTCCGCTTCTCCTTCGGCCCGGTCCGGTCAGGTCCGGTGTCCGGGCGCCGTTTCCTCTTCGGCCGGGCGGCGCGCGCAGTGGGCGGTTCCCGCCGCGTGTCGGCGAGGGTGAGCGCGGCCGTGCGGTGGGTGATGATCCCGGTGAGGGCCTCGGGCAGCCACGGCCGGCCGGGGTCCCCGCCGGCGGCCGCGGCGGGGGCGGTGAGGTCGGCGAGGACCTCCTCCAGGCCGGGGCGGTCGGCGGGGTCCTTGGCCAGGCAGGCTCGGATGGTGGGGGACAGGCCGGCGGGAATGCCGTCCAGGGCGGGGTCCTCGTGGACGATGCGGTAGCCCAGCGCCTCGATGGGGCCCTCACCGAAGGGGCTGTGCCCGGTGGCGGCGTAGCCGAGGACGCAGCCGAGGGTGAAGACGTCGCCGGGCGGGCCGATCCGGCCACCGCGGACCTGTTCGGGGGACATGAACCCGGCGGTGCCCATGACCGTGCGGGTGCGGGTGGCCGAGGTGGTGTCCAGGGCGCGGGCGATGCCGAAGTCGATGACGCGGGGCCCGTCGGCGGCCAGCAGGACGTTGCCGGGTTTGAGGTCGCGGTGCACGATGCCGCAGGTGTGGATCGCGGCGAGCCCTTCGGCCAATCCGGCTCCCAGAGCGGCCACCGATGCCCGCGGCAGGGGACCGTGGCCTTCGACGGCCTCGTAGAGCGTGGGGCCGGGGATGTAGGCGGTGGCCAGCCACGGCGGGTTCGCGTCGGGGTCGGCGTCGACGACCTGGGCGGTATAGAAGCCGCCCACCTTGCGGGCCGCCTCCACCTCGACGGCGAAGCGGCGCCGGAAGGCCGGGTTCTCGGCCACGTCGGGGTGGACCACCTTGACCGCGACGGTGTGGCCGCCCGGGGAGCGGCCCAGGAACACCTGCCCCATCCCGCCGCCGCCCAGCCGTGCATGGAGGGAATAGGGGCCGATCCGCGCGGGGTCGCCGGGGCGCAGGGGGTTGGTCATGGCACCGCTTCCGGATGGGGGTCCGCTGCTCGATGCTGTCAGAAGTCCCCTGGAAACGCAGGACTCCTGCCCGCATCCGGCCACACCGCGCCCGGCGTCCGGACCATCAGGCGACGCGCGACGGTCCCGGCGAGCCCCGTCGTGCCACCCCGGCGCATTGTCACGGTACCGAGTGCCGGCGGCCGCACGCCTGCCGGCACGAGCGCCTCAGCGACGACGCCCCCGCCCGAAGGCGGGGGCGTCGCGTCGCGCCCGCTCACGTCCGCCGGCCCGCGTGCCGCGAGCGGGTACGTGACCGCGCCGGTACCCGCGATGACCGTCAGAGGTCGTACACCCCGTGGTCCTGGACGGGGGAGGGCATGGTCAGGGTGCTGCGGACCCTGAATGGGCTTTCCGTTGTCCGTCCCTCGGAATCCACCACCCAGTGCATCCGCTGGGTGAGTTCCGAGCAGTACACCCACGACGTGAGGCCGTTGTTGCCGATCGATATCGTGCAGTCCGGAGGTACCCGGGCCGCGTCCGCCGAGGCCACGCCACCTCCTGACACCAGGGAGGCGACCAGAGCGGCCGGGATCACCGCGGTGGCGAGAAGTCTTCTCATGACGGCTCCATGCATCGTCTCGATCCGCCCGCCCGGCGGGGTGGGCTGTGGCATCAGGATGCGCGCGGCCCGAGCGGAAGTCGTTGGCGCCGAGTGCCCGGTTCCTTGACGATGAACCCACCTACTCCATCCGCCCCGCACCGCGTACCCGGGCCACGAAGCACGACGCGTCCAGAACCCGCTCTGCCGCGCCCGGCCCCAAGAACTTCCCCCGCAGCGGCGGTACCGGGTGCGGGTGGGGGCAGGGGGGCGGGCGGAGCCCGCCCCCTCCGGTTCACACCGCCGGGTCGGGCTCGGCGGCCGGGGTGGCGATGCGCAGGGCGGCGACGAGTTCGCGGTAGAGGTCGTCGGTGCGCAGCAGTTCGGCGTGGGTGCCGATCGCGCGGGGGCGCCCCGCCTCCAGGACGATGATCCGGTCGGCGTCGATCACCGTGGACAGCCGGTGGGCGATGGTCACCACGGCGCCGCGGGCGGCCAGTTCGCCGATGGAGTGCTGGATCGCGGCCTCGGTGAGACCGTCCAGCTGCGCGGTGGCCTCGTCGAGCAGCAGGATCTCGGGGTCGGAGACCAGCGCGCGGGCCAGCGCGATGCGCTGCCGCTCGCCGCCGGAGATGACCGCCGTCGACAGCGGGGTGTCCAGCCCCTGCTCCAGGGTGCGCGCCCGCTCGTCGAGCCGGACGGCGCGCAGCGCCTCCCACAGGGCGTCGTCATCAGCCTCGGGGTGGGTGTAGCGCAGGTTGTCGGCCAGGGTTCCCGGCACCAGCGGGGTCTCCTGCTCCACGTAGGCGATGCGCCTGCGCAGCTCGTCCAGCGGCCAGTCCGGGAGCGGGACCCCGTCGAGCGCGATGTGGCCGTGCTCGGGCTGGAGGAACCGCAGCATGAGCGAGAACATGGTGGTCTTGCCCGCTCCGGACGGCCCCACGATGGCGGTGTGGCCGGTGCGGGCGATGTCGACCGACACGCCGTCGAGCACGGGCGCGCTGCCGGGGGCGTAGCGGGCCGTCACCCCGTGGAACGACAGCACCGGGCCCGGGGCCGTGCGCCGCCCCGCGCCGGCCCCGCGGGCGCCGCCGTCACCGGGCGCGCCGTCGGGAGCGGTGCCGGCGGTGGTGCGCGGCGAGTCGGGTTCGACGCCGAGCCGGTCCACCTCCGCGATCCGCGCCGCGGCGGCGATCCCCGATTGCAGCGACGTGACCACCTGAGACAGCTCCATGGCCGGCATCATCAGCTGGAAGACGTAGAGGAGGAACGCGACCAGGGCGGAGACGGTGAGCGCCTCGGCGCTGACCCGGTAGGCGCCGATCGCCAGGACGAGCATGATCGCCAGGGAGATGCCGGTTCCGGTGATGGTCCAGGCCACCGCCTCGATGCGCACGGCCCGGATCCCCTGCCGGGCGGACTCCTCGGCTTCGGAGACCACGCGGTCCGACTCGCGCTCCTCGGCGCGGCTGGCCTTGACGGTGCGGATGGCGCGCATCGCCCCCTCCAGCGCGGCGCCCACACGGCCGATCGCGGCCTGCGCCTGCTTCTGCGCCTCCGCCAGCCGCGGCATCAGCCCGGCGATCAGGCCCGTGACCATCGCGATCACCGCCACCACCACGCCCAGCAGGACCAGGTCGAGCGTCGCCATGAGTAGCAGGGCGCCGACCAGGCCGACGATGCTGTTGACGAAGCCGACGACGCTGGAGGCCACCGCCTCGCGCATGAGGACGGTGTCGGAGGTGACCCGGGTGACGAACTCCCCGCTGGAGCGGCCGGCGAGCTCGTCGATCCGGACCCGGAACAGCCGGCGCACCATGGAGGTGCGGACGGACAGGACGACCTGCTCGCCCAGGCGGCCCATCATGATCCACTGCACCAGGCCCACGACTCCGCCGACGACCAGGAGCGCCACCAGGACGCCGACCCAGGGGGCGATCGGAGCGGTCTCGGCCAGTCCGTCGAGGATCTCCTTGGTGACCAGGGGCGTCGCCAGGGAGGTGCCGGTGGCCACGAGCCCCAGCACGATGCCCAGCGCGAGCACCCAGCGGTGCGGCCGGACGAACGACCACAGCAGCCTGAGGTTGGCCCAGCGGACCGGGGGGTCGTCCGGCCGCGGGCTCGTGTCGGTTTCCACCGTGTACTCCGATCGATGATCGATGTTCAGGAACAAAACCGGAGGCTACCACTATGGGACATGAATGTCCCATAATTATTTTTCGGTGGTTCAGTATGGGAAGATCACGTGGTACGTTGCCGTGCATGACGAACCCTGTCAGTGAGCATTCCGGCACTCGTGGTCGCACCCGCCGCGCCATCATCGACGCCGCGGCGACCGTTCTCGCCCGCGACCGCGCCGCCACGCTCGCCGACATCGCCAAGGCCGCCGAGGTCGGGCGCAGCACCCTGCACCGCTACTTCCACGACCGCGACGACCTGCTGCGCGCCCTGGTCGAGGACTCCCTGCACGGGCTGGAGCGCGCGGGGACCGACGCCCACCCGCACGAGGGGCCCCCGCTGGAGGCCATGCGGCGGATGGTCGCGTCAATGGTCGAGGTGGGCGAACGCATCCTGCTGCTGTTCGGCGACGCCAGCCTGCTGGAGACCTACGGGCCCGCCGACGCCGCCGGCGACGCCGACTGCGCCGACGTCGACGACTCCCTCCTCGACCTCATCCGGCGGGGCCAGGCGGACGGCGTCTTCGACCCCGATGTCAGCGACGCCTGGATCCAGAACACCGTGTGGGCGCTCGTCTACACCGGCTGCGAGATGGCCGACAAGGGCCTGCTGCCGCGGCACGGGGTCGCCCAGATGGTGATGCGCACCCTGGAGAACGGCATCGCGGCACCCGCCGCGGCCGCCGCGCCGGCGGCGCGGCCCGCCCTCCGGGTGAACGCCGGGCAATGATCGTTCCACGATCGGCCCAAGGGCGCGCTGAGACCCGCACGGCCGGGCAGGTCCACCCCCGTGCGACCAATGCTCGCCCGAACCGTGGAGACCCTGCCCGAAGGTGTCCACTGGCGGTATGAACCCAAGTGGGACGGCTTCCGCGCCATCGCCGAGCGCGACGGCGGCCGGCTCCGCATCACATCGCGGTCCGGGCGCGGGCTCGACTCCAGGTTCCCCGAGGTCGCGGAGTCACTGCTGGCGGCGCTGCCCGACGCCACGACCCTCGACGGCGAGATCGTGCGCTGGTCGGGGGAGGGGCTCGACTTCGACGCCCTCCAGCGCCGCAACCGCGCCTCCGTGCCGGCCGCCCGGCGCCTCGCCGAGGAGGAACCCGCCCACTTCATCGCCTTCGACCTGCTGCGGCTGACCGAGGCCGACCTCACCCAGAGCGCGCTGTCCCACCGCCGCGACCGGCTGGAGAAGCTCTTCGCCGGCATCCACGACCCCCGCCTGATGCTCGGCTGGCAGACCACCCGCGCCGTCGTGGCCCGGCAGTGGTTCGACGGCCTGGCCGGGGTCGGGGTGGAAGGGCTCATGGTCAAGGACGCGCGGCGCACCTATGTGCCCGGCCGCCGCGACTGGCTCAAGCTCAAGCGCCGCATCACCACCGAGGCGATCGTGGGCGGCGTCATCGGCCGCCCCGACCGGCCCAGCGCACTCGTCCTGGGCCGCCTCGACCCCGCGAGCGGGCAGCTGCGCATCGCCGGGCGCACCGCGGACCTCACCCGCGCCCAGCAGGACGGGCTGGCCGGACTGCTGCGCGCGGCCGAGGACGGCCACCCCTGGCCGACCCGGTTGGCGCCCGCCTGGGGCACGGGCGAGCCCGTGGTCTACGTCCGGGTGGAACCGGAGCTGGTGGTGGAGGTCGAGCCGGACCCGGCGGAGTCGGCCGGGCGCTGGCGCCACGTCGTCCCCTACCTGCGGCCCCGCCCCGATGTACGCCCCGGCGAGGTCCCGACCGGGCTGGACATCGAGACGTGACGCGCCGGCCCCCGCGGGACACGGCGCGCCGGCCTCCGCCGCGGCGTACCGGCGCCGGGCGCGCGTCAGGAGGCGGAGGCCTGCCGCCGGGCGCGGGAGACGGCCTTCTCCAGTTCCGCGCGCGACATCTTGGAGCGCCCGGGGACCTTCATCTCGGCGGCCAGCCGCGAGAGGTCCGTCTTGGACATCTCCGACACCGGCGGCGCCTGCTGCGGCGCCCGCGCGCGGTCGCGGCCGGCCTTGCGCCCCCGGCCCTTCCGCGACCCGGTGTCGCCGCCGAGGCTGGCGCGCAGCGCCTCGGTCAGCTCGACGACGTTGGTGCGGGGCTTGGGCGGGCCCTCGTCGCGGTAGCGCAGCCGGCGGCCCTCGTGCTTGGCGTCGATCAGGTCGCCCAGCCGCTCCTGGTAGGCGTCGGTGTAGTCCTCGGGGCGCCATTCCTCGGCCATGGACTCGATGAGCTGCCCGGCGAGCTCCATCTCCCGCCCGGCGACGTCGGTCTCGGGGATCGCGGGCAGTACCTCCTCGGGGTCGCGCACCTCGTCGGCCCACCACAGGGTGCTCAGCGTCAGCACCCCGTTCTGCGGGCCGATGACCGCCAGGTGCTGGCGCTCGCGCATCACCAGCCGGGCGACGCCCAGCCGCTCGGTGCGCTCCAGGACCGCGCACAGCAGGTTGTAGGGCTTGGCCGAGGTCTTGGCGTCGGGGGCCAGGTAGTAGGTGGAGTTGTACCAGAGGGGTTCCACCGAGCCGGCGGGGACGAACGCCGAGATCTCCAGCGTCCGCGAGCGGCCTGGGGCGATGGTCTCCAGCTCCTGGGGCTCCAGTACGACGTATTCGTCGCTGTCGTCGACGTTGGCGCCCTTGACGATGTCGGCCGGCGCCACCTCCGTACCGGTGCGCTCGTTCACCCGGCGGTAGCGGACCCGGTCGGAGGTGCCCCGCTCGAACTGGTGGAAGCGCACGCCGTGGCGCTCGGTCGCACCGTAGAGCCGAACCGGCACGTTCACCAGGCCGAACGACAGCGATCCCTTCCACACCGGCGATGCCATGGTCCACCTCCCGTCCTCTCGTATGCCCCATGCCCGATATCGGGTAAATCGCCCGAACATAGGAGTAAAGACCGAAAGGGGTTCCGTGCCCGTTCCCGCCGCTGAGGCGCTGAAAGCGGGCGGCCGCACCGTCACCGTCCAGCGGCCGGGCAAGGAGCTGTTCGGCCCGGGCGGTGTGACCAAGGGCGAACTCGCCCGCTACTACCGTGCCGTGGCCCCGGCGATGGTGCGGCACCTGCGCGGGCGGCCGCTGGCCGTCCAGCGCTACCCGGAGGGCATCGAAGCCGAGGGGCAGGGCTTCTACGTCAAGAACCGCCCCGGGTCCGCCCCCGCGTGGGTGGCCTCGGCGGAGGTGCCCCACGAGCACGGCGGCACCTCGCGGATGGTCGTCTGCGACGGTGCCGCCACCCTGGTCTGGCTCGCCGACCAGGCGGCCATCACCCTCCACCCCTGGCTGAGCCGGATCGGCGACCTGCGCCGCCCCGACCGGCTCATCATCGACCTCGACCCCGCGGGCGACGACTTCCCCGCGGCCCGCCGCGCCGCCCGCGACGTCCGCGCCGTTCTGGAGGAGCTGGGGCTGGCCGCCTACGTCATGACCACGGGATCGCGCGGGCTGCACGTGGTGGCGCCCATCCGGCCCGAGATCGACGCCTGGCACGCCCGCGACCTCGCCCATGTGATCGCCGAGACGGCCGCGGCACGCCGCCCCGGCGACCTCACCACCCACGTGCGCAAGCAGCGGCGCCGGGGGCGGCTGTTCATCGACTACCTGCGCAACGGCTATGCGCAGCTCGCCGTGGCGCCGTACTCGGTGCGGGCCCTGCCCGGAGCGCCGGTGGCGATGCCCCTGGCCTGGGACGAACTGGACGGCGTGGCGTCGGCCCGCGCTTGGACGGTGCGGACGATCGGCGACCGCGCCGCCGCCGACCCGTGGCGCGATCTGGCGCGCCACGCGCGCTCGCCCCTGAAAGCGGTCGACCGGCTGGGCGGGTGAGGCGCGGGCGCCCGGCAGCGGACGGGGCCGGAGGCGCGGCCGGTCGTGGCCGATCGGACAAAGGGGATCTACGCCATAAAGGTGGTCGATGGCGTCATTTTCCCCCACCGGTAATGCCTGACCTCTGAAAACGTGACGGCCTCCGTCGGCGGCGCCGTCCGATTGCACTCGAATCGGTAACAGAACGCCCGTTCGAGGAACCTACGGCCGCGGCGCGACTCTCACATTTGAGAACATCGTTGCCATCACCACCGCAACCCGAAAGTGGGAGCACAATGAGCTACGGTACCGGGGGTCAGCCTCCCTATGGGGCAGGGGGCTGGGGAGGGCCCACCCCACCCCCGCCCGGTGGCGGCTACGGCCCGCCGCCGCCCCCGCCGCCCCCTCTGGGCCCCCAGCAGCCGCCCGCCAGCCAAGGCAGCGCGATCGGCGCCCTCATCGCCAACGTCATCGGGCTCTGCCTGTGCTGGGTCGCGACACTGCCCGGCCTGATCCTGGCGATCATCGGCCTGAGCATCGCCTCGAGCAACCCCTCGGCGGCGCGGACCTGCACCCTGATCTCGTGGATCCTGTTCGGCGTCGGTGCGGTGGCGGGCGTCATCTACATCGCCCTCTACGGATTCGCGATCTTCGGGTCGGCGATGTCCGGCTCCTACTAGCCCCCGCGCCCCGACGGGGCACGCGGCACCACGGTATCGACGCCCCGGCCTCTGGGCCGGGGCGCACTGCGTCGTCGGCCCGGAGGCCGGGGCACGGTGACCCGCCGCCGATGGGCGGGTCCGATCCGGGGCGGTGGCGGGGGACCGGAGTCAGCGCCCCGGGCCGGAGTGGTCGGCGTTGGTGATGACGACCGCGCCTTCACGCGTCCGGCGGGCCGATATCCGGCGGCCGAGCTGGGTTCCGGCAGCGCGGGCGGCCCTGCGGATCTTGTCGGCCTCGACCTGGGCGGGGATCTCCACGGCCTCCCGGCGGCGCAGCGCTCGGATGATCTTCGATACCAAGGCCGCGTGTTCGGCGTCGGCACGGCGCTGCTCGTCTCTGAGGGAGGACGTTTCAACGGGGTGAGGGTTGTCGGGCATGGTCCTGAGACTATCCGTGACGGCGGGAACTCACCAGGCCACGATTGTTAACACGTCGCGGACCAGGTGTTTCGCCGGAGCGGGCGGGGCGGGGGCCGCGGAGCGGGCGGTGGCCCCCGCCGCCGTCAGGCGGCCCCGCCGGAGCCGGCGAGGCTCGCGGCGACGATGCCGCGCAGCTGGGCGACGATGTCGGCGCGGTCGCGCTCGAATCCGGGGTCGGTCAGCTCCGCGGGGTCGGACGTGGCCAGGTCGAGGACGGGAGTGTGGACGTGCCCGGCGGGGATGGCGCGCTCCGTGGCGTCGCGCAGCAGGGTGTTGCGGTAGGCGATCTCGTTGGACAGGTAGTCGCCGCCGCCGCCCTCGCGCGCCTCGGAGCCCGGCGTGGGACCGCCGGGCCGGACCACGGGCTCGGCGGCGCCCGCGGGGACCTCGGTGACCTCGGCGTTCTCCGAGATGGGAAAGCGGCCCGCGGCGCGTTCCACGATGGCGTCGGCGGGCAGGGTCGAAGAGGTCCACTGCGGGAGCGGGCTGGGGGCGGGGAAGCCCCGCGCAGGCGGCACCGGGCCGGGGGCGCTGACACGCTCGTTGTCGGTGCCGTGGCCGCGCCGGGCGCCGTTGTACGCCTCCAGGTCGAAGCGGCCCACGCGGCCCTGGCTGACCGTGATGACGGCGTCGGCGGCGACCGCCCCCACACCGGGCGCGTAGTGCGGGTGGAGGGTGCGTTCGACCATGCCGTCGGTGAAGTCGCGCCAGCGCACCGGGAAGACGGCGGTGCGCACGACGGCGGTGCGGTCGCCGACGCGGAAGGTGGCGTCGTGCAGGGTGAGCGCGGCCACCCCTGAGGGGTTGGACCGGCGCACGTCCTCGTCCAGCCCGAAGGGGTCGAAGCCGGTGACGATGACCCGCAGGACGCGTTCGTCGGGCGGGAACACGAGGTCGTCGTGGCCCCGGGAGGCGAGTTCGAGCCGGCCGGAGAGCGTGGCGCGGTCGGTACCGGTGACGGGGAAGGCGGGCGTCCAGGCGCGCAGCCGCGCGCAGAGGGTCAGGCGGGCCCAGTACAGCGGGCGGTCGTCGGCGACCTCCCCGCTCTGCCGGACGGCCTCGGTCCACAGGCGCCGCCCATGGGCGGCGACGACCTGGCCCGCGTCGTCGAGGTCGGTGGCCGCGGCGAGGTCGGCCGCGAAGAGGGGGGCGGCCGCGGCGAACCCGGAGCCGCGAAGGATGGTCTGGGGCGCCTCCAGGCCGGCTCGGTCTTCCTCGATGGTGGTGGCGGTGGCGTTCATCAGACGTCCTTCGTGGATACCCCGGGCTTTAGACCAGGGAGGAAACGAAGCTCTTGCGAGGCAGGGCAGTGGGGTGGGTGGGCGATTCGCCGCCAGGCGGACCGCCGTCGTATGAACTTCGGCCTTGGATCCAGGCGTTGCTCCTTCGGGTCGGGTGGTGGGCCGGAACGGCCCCGCGCGGGTGCGGGCCCGTCCGCGCCGGCGTTGGGCCGCGGGGACGGGGCCCGGCCAGGGGCCGGGGGGCGGTCCGAGCGGGCGGACCCCGTCGGACCGAGCCGGAGTTTACCGTCCGGGGCGGACGGCCTCGGGCGGCACGCGGCTCCGGGGCGGCGGTTAGGCGGTGGTGGCGGGGGGAACGAGATCCGTGCCCGCCCTGCACCTCTCGACGAGGAGAGACCGCATGACCACCCTCCCCACCACTGACCTGCTGCGTGAGCGCGCCACGGCCGCACTCGCCCGCTGCGGCGCCGAGCCGGTCGACGACGCCGCCGGGCTGCCGGGCCGCACCCCCCTCACGGGCGGGGTGCTCTTCGGGGTGCCCGCGACCGATCCCGAGGGGGTCGGCGCGGCCGTCGGCGCCGCGCACGCCGCCTTCCGCGACTCCTGGCGCGACACGCCGGCGCCGCAGCGGGGCGAGCTGGTGCGCCGGCTCGGCGAGCTGCTGCGCGCGCACAAGTCGGACCTGGCCGACCTGGTGACCATCGAGGCGGGCAAGATCCGCTCCGAGGCGCTGGGCGAGGTGCAGGAGATGATCGACGTCTGCGACTTCGCGGTGGGGCTGTCCCGCCAGCTCTACGGGCGGACCATGCCCTCGGAGCGCCCGGGGCACCGGTTGATGGAGACCTGGCATCCGCTGGGCGTGGTCGGCGTCGTCACGGCGTTCAACTTCCCGGTGGCGGTGTGGTCGTGGAACACCGCGATCGCGCTGGTGTGCGGCGACACCGTGGTGTGGAAGCCGTCTGAGGCGGCCCCGATGACCGCGCTGGCCTGCCACGCGCTGCTGGCGCGGGCCGCCGCCGACACCGGGGCCCCGGCCGACGTCCACCGCCTGGTGCCGGGCGGGCGCGAGACCGGCGCGGCACTGGCCGACGACCCCCGGGTGGCGCTGGTCAGCGCCACGGGGTCGGTGCGCATGGGACGCGAGGTCGCGCCCCGTGTGGCGGCCCGGTTCGGGCGCTGCCTGCTGGAACTCGGCGGCAACAACGCCGCTGTCGTGGCGCCCTCGGCCGATCTGGACCTCGCCACCCGCGGGGTGGTGTTCGGGGCGGCGGGCACGGCCGGGCAGCGGTGCACCACCCAGCGGCGGCTGATCGTCCACGAGGACGTCGCCGACGCCTTCCTGGACCGGGTCGTGGCGGCCTACGGGCGGCTCGCCGAGCGCATCGGCGACCCCTTCGACGACGCGACCCTGGTGGGCCCGCTGATCGGCGAGGGCGCCTACGACGCGATGCGCGCGGCCCTCGACCGGGCCGCCGCCGACGGCGGCACCGTGCTCGCCGGCGGCGCCAGGTGCCTGGAGAAGGAGGCCCCCGACGCGTACTACGTGGAGCCCGCGGTGGTGCGGATGCCCGCGCAGACCGACATCGTGCGGGACGAGACCTTCGCGCCGATCCTCTACGTGCTGACCTACCGGGACTTCGACGAGGCGGTGGCGCTGCACAACGGAGTGCCGCAGGGGCTGTCGGGCTCGGTGTTCACCCAGGACCAGCGCGAGGCCGAGCGGTTCCTGGCGGCCGACGGAGCCGACTGCGGCATCGCGAACGTCAACATCGGCACCTCGGGTGCGGAGATCGGCGGCGCCTTCGGCGGCGAGAAGGAGACCGGGGGCGGACGCGAGTCGGGCTCGGACGCGTGGCGCGCCTATATGCGCCGCGCCACCAACACGGTCAACCACTCGGGCGAGCTCCCTTTGGCCCAGGGTGTGAACTTCCTGTGACCCGCGCGCGCTGACAGCCCGCCCGCGCGGCGGCCCGCCGCCGCGCGGGCGGGCGGGGAAGCGGGTGCGGTCCGCCGCCGTGAGCCGGCGCGCATGGACCGCCGCGCCGCGGGGCAGCGGTGGCGGTATGGACGTCCATCCGCCGCCCGATCCGCCGCGGCCCCGCGCCGGCCCGGATGCCCCGCTCCACGGCGCGGGGCGCCGGCCCGGCGCGCGCCCCCGCGCGGCGCGGGCGTGCCGGCGGCCGCGCACGCCCGGCCGGGGGGAGGGGTGAGCGTGTACCTCGACCACTATCTGGCCGTTCTCTCGCGGATCGAGACGGGGCTGGGCAAGGCGCTGGTGGCGGTGGGCCGCCACCATCCCGCCGACGCCGGCGTCGCCCACGTCTGCGCGCGCATGGCCCGGGAGTGCGACGACCACGCCCGCAGCATCGACGCGTTCGCCCGCCGGCACCTGCGGGACGCCTCCGGCGGCGTGGAGCACGCCGGGGCGGCGGCCTTCGCCGGCCCGCACGGCGGCGGGATCGGCCTGCTGCGGGACCTGCACGCCCTCTACCTGCTCGCCGCCGACTGCGAGATCTCCTGGACCATCGCCGACCGCGCCGCACAGGCGGCGGGCGACGCCGAGCTGGCGGAGGTGGTGGCCCGGTGCCGCGCCGAGACATCGGGGCAGGTCGCCTGGTTGCGCGCCCGGATCAGAGAGGTCGCCGGCGCGGCGGTCGCCGGGGGCGGGTGACCGCCGGCAGCCCGCCCGCGGCCCCGCACGCACGGTCCCGGCGCCGCCGCGACCGGGTTTAGCCGCGCGGCGCCGGGTCAGTGGTTGCCCGGACCATGACTGCGGCTCCAGGGGGTGCGAGGCGATGGAGGTCGACATCACGCTGCGGGTGGACGGCGAGGACCGTCCGGTGCGCGTGGACACGCGCACCACGCTGCTGGACGCGCTGCGCGACCGGCTCGGCGTGGTCGCCCCCAAGAAGGGGTGCGACCACGGCCAGTGCGGCTCGTGCACGGTACTGCTGGAGGGCCGCCGTATCGTCAGCTGCCTCACCTTCGCCGTCTCCCACGACGGCGCGGAGGTCACGACCGCCGCGGGGCTGGCCGACGGCGGCCGGCTCCACCCGGTGCAGCAGGCGTTCCTGGACCACGACGGGTTCCAGTGCGGATTCTGCACGCCGGGCCAGATCTGCTCGGCCGTGGGCGTGCTGGACGAGCTGGAGCGGGGCTGGCCCAGCCACGCCACCAGGGACCTCACCGCGCCCGTCCAGGCCGGGCGCGCCGAGATCAGTGAGCGAATGAGCGGCAACCTCTGCCGGTGCGGGGCCTACACCAACATCGTCGACGCGATCGAGCAGGTGGCGAAGTGATGCCCTTCGACTACCGGCGCGCCGCCGACGTCACGGGCGCCGTCGCCGCCGTGGCCGGCCGCCCCGGAGCGGAGTTCCTGGGCGGCGGGACCAACCTCGTCGACCGGATGAAGCTCGGGGTGACAGCCCCTGAGCTGCTGGTGGACGTCAGCGGGCTGCCGCTGGACCGGGTGCAGCCGCTGCCCCGGGGCGGCATGCGCATCGGCGCGACGGTGCGCAACAGCGACCTCGCCGCCGACCCCGGCATCCGCGCCGAGTACCCGGTGCTCTCCGAGGCGCTGCTGGCGGGCGCCTCGGGGCAGCTCCGCAACCTCGCGACCACCGCGGGCAACCTGATGCAGCGGACGCGCTGCGTCTACTACCAGGACACCAGCACGCCCTGCAACAAGCGCGAGCCCGGCTCCGGCTGCTCGGCCATCGGCGGGTACACCCGCCACCACGCCATCCTGGGGGCGTCGGAGTCGTGCGTGGCGACCCACCCCTCCGACATGGCGGTCGCCCTGGCCGCCCTGGACGCGATGGTGATCGTGCTGGGGCCCGAGGGCGAGCGGTGGATCCCGCTGGTGGAGCTGCACCGGCTGCCGGGCGCTGAGCCGGAGCGCGACACCGTACTGCGCCACGGGGAGCTGATCACGGCGGTCGAGCTGCCCGAGCCGATCCCGGGCGCCAGGTCGGGCTACCGCAAGGTGCGCGACCGGGCGTCGTTCGCGTTCGCCCTGGTATCGGCGGCGGCGGTGCTGCGGGTGGAAGAGGGGCGGGTGGCCGCCGTCCGGCTCGCGCTGGGCGGCGTCGCCCACAAGCCGTGGCGGGCCTTCCGCGCCGAGGACGCGCTGGTCGGCGCGCCGGCGACCGCGGCGGAGTTCCGCCGGGCCGCCGACATCGAGCTGGCGTCGGCGCGCACGCTGGCCGACAACGAGTTCAAGCTGCCGATGCTGTGCAACACGGTGACCGAGCTGCTGAGCGACCTCGCCGCAGAGGAGGAGCGATGATCGGGCTCTTGCGCACCCGCGCGGTGGGGGCGGGCATCGAGCGGCTGGACGGCCGGGCGAAGGTCACCGGGGCCGCCACCTACGCCTATGACCAGCCGGTGGAGCACCCCGCCTACGTCGCCCCGGTGCTGTCGGCGATCACGCGCGGGCGCGTGGTCGCCGTGGAGACCGGGGCGGCCGAGAACGTCGAGGGCGTCCTCGCGGTGGTCACGGCGGCCACGGCCGTGCGCACGGCCGACATCGGCGACGGCGAGCTGGACGTGCTCCAGGGCGACGAGATCGCGTTCCGCGGCCAGCTGATCGGCGCGGTGGTCGCCGAGACCCCGGAGGCCGCCCGGCAGGCGGCCGGACTCATCGAGGTCGCCTACGAGGAGTGGCCGCACGAGGTGGAGCTGCGGGAGGGGGGCGGCGGGCCGCCGCCCATCCCGGACCCGGGCGAGGACGACGTGCGCGGCGACGTGGACGGCGCCTTCGCGTCGGCGCCCTTCACCATCGACGCGACCTACACCACGCCGCCGGAGTACAACAACCCCATGGAGCCGCTGACCACCGTCGCGGTGTGGGAGGGCGACGGGCTCACCGTCTACGAGTCCACGCAGTCGGTACACGCGGTGCGGGAGACCCTGGCGCAGCTGTTCGGGCTGGACCTCGAACGGGTGCGGGTGATGGCGCCGCACGTGGGCGGCGGATTCGGGTCGAAGGGGACGGTGCACGCCCACCTGGTGCTGGCGGTGCTGGCGGCGCGCGCGGTCCCGGGCCGGCCGGTGAAGCTCGCGCTCACCCGGCGGCACATGTTCGCCCTGGCCGGGTACCGGACCCCGACCCTTCAGCGGCTGCGGCTGGCCGCGGGGGCCGACGGGCGCATCACCGTCATCGACCACGAGGCGTGGGAGCAGTCCTCGCGGGTCAAGGAGTTCGTGGAGCAGTGCACCACCCCGGTGCGCAACATGTACCCGGCGGCCAACCGGCGCCTGGCGCAGCGGATGGCCGCGCTCGACGTGCCGGTGACCTCGTGGATGCGGGCACCAGGGGAGTGCCCGGGGATGTACGCGCTGGAGTCGGCCATCGACGAGCTGGCCGAGACCTGCGGGATCGACCCCGTGGAGTTCCGGATCCGCAACGACACCGCCGTCGACCCCGACTCCGGCAAGCCGTTCTCCTCCCGCAACCTGGCCGCCTGCCTGCGCGAGGGGGCGCGGCGGTTCGGCTGGGCCGACCGCGATCCGCTGCCGGCCAGCCGCCGCGAGGGCGGCTGGCAGGTCGGCGTCGGGGTGGCCGGCTCGATCTACCCGGTGATCGGGTTCCCCGGGTCGGCGGCGGTGGTGCGGTTCGGCGCCGACGGGCGCTACCGGGTCCTGATCGGCGCGGTCGACCTGGGGACGGGGGCGTGGACGGCGCTGACCCAGATCGCGGCCGACGCGCTGCGGGTTCCCGTGGGCCGGGTCGACCTGCACATCGGCGACTCCTCGCTGCCGTGGGCGTCGGTCGCCGGAGGCTCCTCGGGAACCACCTGCTGGGGGACCGCGATCGTGGAGGCCGCCAAGGCGTTTCGCGACCAGCACGGCACGGACCCGGCCGAGGGCGACGAGGCGCGGGGCGAGGTCCGGGAGAACACCGCCCGGGAGCAGTACGCGATGCACGCGTTCGGGGCCCAGTTCGCGGAGGTCCGGGTGAACGGGACCACGGGGGAGGTGCGGGTGCCGCGCATGCTGGGCGTGTTCGCCGCGGGGCGCATCATCAACGCGCGCACGGCGCGCTCCCAGTTCATCGGCGGTATGTCGATGGGGGTGTCGATGGCGCTGCACGAGCAGGGGGTGCGCGACCCGCGGTTCGGGCACATCGTCAACCAGGACTTCGCCGAGTACCACATCGCCGCCAACGCCGACATCGGGGCGATCGAGGCGGTGTGGGTGGATGAGGAGGACCCGCACGTCAACCCCATGGGGTCCAAGGGGATCGGCGAGATCGGCATCGTGGGCGCGGCGGCGGCCATCGCCAACGCCGCCTACCACGCCACGGGGGTGCGGGTACGCGACCTGCCGCTCACGGCCGACCGGTTCGTGGGCTGAGGCCCGATGAGGCCCGGGGTCAGGGCGCGGTGGCGCCCGGGAGCGTGGGGACGCTGGAGACGAGCGCGAGATGGGCGCGCATGGCGTCGGCGGCGTCCTGGGGGTCGCCCGCGCGGATGGCCTCGGCGATGCGCTCGTGGCCGGCCAGCGACGCAGACGGCCGCTCCGGCTGGGACAGCGACTCCACCCGGGTCTCCATGATCATCGAGGAGATCTCGGCCATCATCCGCTCCAGCAGGCGGGAGCGCGCCGCGTGGGTGATGGCGGCGTGGAAGCGTTCGTCGCCGGCGACCCCGCGCTCGCCGCGGGCGACCTCCCCGCGCATCAGCTCCAGCGCGTCGTCGATCGCGGCGAGGTCGGCGGCGGTGCGGCGCTCGGCCGCGAGTTCGGCGAGCTTGACCTCCAGCGCCTGGCGCGCCTCGATGATCTCGGCCCGGCGGTTGTCGCGGTCGCGCAGCAGTGCGAGGACGCGGTCCTCGGTGACGGTGCGGCGGATGATCGCGCCGTCACCGTGCCGGACCTCGATGATGCCCTGTACCTCGAGGGCGACCAGGGCCTGACTCACCGACACCCGGCTGACCTGCAACGACGCGGCGAGTTCGCGTTCGGGTGGGAGGCGGTCGCCGGGCCGCAGCCCGGCGTCGCGCATGTATTCGCAGAGCCGCTCGACCAGCTGCTCGTACAGGCGGGGCCGGACGATGGGGCGGGGGCGGGACTGGGGTGGCACGCGCGTGGGCTCCTTCGCGGACGCGATGTCGTCTACACAGATTAGCCCTCCCACTGGACAGGCCACCGGCCGCAGCCGCCCCGCGCCCGCTCCGGCGGTGGGGTGTGCGGTCCTTCGTGCCCGGCCCGCGCCGATCGGCACGGCCCGCCTGCCTCCCTGCCGGAGGGGTGGCGCGGAAGAGAAGAGCAAATATGATCTACGTCATAAAGGTGGCTCTGCGGTCGCCGGCCACGGCCTTCGATGGCCGCAGCAGCGCGCTCCGGATCCCCTTCGCGCCGGCGGTGCGGGGTCGAGCGGCTCCGCACCGCCGGCGCCGCCTTACGGCCCGGTGGCGGGCGTGTCACGGGCGCCGTGCCCGTCGACCCTCCGCGCCCAGGCGGTGCGGTCGAGTGCGTACTCCACGATGTCGCCCCCGGAATCGGGGGCGACACGGCGGAAGGACAGCCCGGACTTCTCCATGACCCGGCGGGAGGCTGAGTGGGTGGCCCGGGTGATCGCCGTGACGCGGTGCAGACCGGGGTCGGTGAAGCCGGTGCGGATCAGCGCGCGTGCCCCTTCGGCGGCATAGCCCCGGCCCCACGCCGCGCGGCGCAGGCGGTAGCCGAGTTCGGCGGTGCCGGTGGCGCCGGGCGGGGCGGTCGTGGGCGGACGGAAGTGGAACCAGCCCAGGAACTCCGCGCGCGCCGGGTCGACGGCCGCCCAGAAGCCCAGCCGCTCGTAGCGCTCGTAGTAGCCCAGGATCCGCGGTAGCACCTTGTCGCGGACCACCTCGGGCGGGGTCGGGAACCCGCCGTTGATGTGGTGCATGACGAGCGGGTCGGAGTCCAGTTCCACGAGCAGGCCGAGGTCGTCGGGCGTGAAGCGGCGCAGCAGCATGCGCTCGGTCGCGGTGTGGATCGTCATCGCTCCTCCTCAAGGCGGGGTCGCGGACCCATGCTGCCCCGGGGCGGCACGGGTGTCGAGGAGCGGACAGCGGGGTGTGCCACCCGTGCTCACCCGTTGCAACGTGGGCATCGTCACCGGGCGCGGAAACGTCGCGGCTGTAGAATCCCGCGCATGAGCGTCACGCAGACCGCCGTTCAACGGTTGCTGGCAGATGAGTCGGGACGCAGGCCGCGACTGGATGCGCAGCGCAACGTCGAACGGCTGGTGGCCGCGGCGCGGGTGGCCGTCGCCGAGGTCGGCGTCGACGTCACCGCCCACGAGATCGCCCGCCGGGCCGGTGTGGGGGTGGGGACCTTCTACCGCCGCGTCCCCTCCCGCGAGGTGCTGCTGGAGGCGGTGCTCAGCGAGGTCCTGGGTGAGCTGGTCGACAAGGCCGACCGCGCGCTGGAGCACCCCGACCCCTGGACGGCGTTCTGCGGGTTCGCCACGGACTACGTCCGGCTGCGCACCGAGAGCTGCGGCATCAACGACGCACTCGGCGGCGACTGCGCGCTGCTGCTCGAACGGCCCTTCGCCGAACTGCGGATCCGGATGCGCAAGCTGGTGGAGCGCGCCCAGGAGGCGGGCGCCATGCGCGCCGATATCGCCTGGGAGGACCTGCCGTTCATGCTGGCGGCCGTGGCGACCGTCGAACGCACCCTGGGCATGCGCTCGGACCGGGGGCAGTGGGACCGCAACCTCCAGATCGTCCTGGACGGCCTGCGCACCGACCGCCCCAGCCCCCTGCCGGGTGTCCCGCCGGTGCCCGACGGACCCCGTCCGTCGGCGGCGGAGCCCGAGCCCGACTCCGAGTAGGCCCCCAGGGGGCAGCGGGAGCCGGACCCGCGCGCGTTCGCGCACGTGGGAGGGGCCGACCGACCGTCCTTCCCCGCTGCGTCACGCCTCTCGCGACGCGGCACCGGCGAACGTGGTCCTGACTCGGTTCGAGTGACTCGGGCGGCGCGCGTCCACGGTCGCTCGCAACGGGGCCCGCACCTGCTCCCGTGCGATACACGTTCCTACCTGGCCCGAAGGACACGTTCTCATCGCCTTAGGCGGTTCTTGAGACAGGGCGTCAGAAGCCGTATCAGCCTGGTCGCATGAACGATTTCGCGGCAGCGCTCCGCCACCAGTTGGAGATGGCGAGCGTGAACCAGGGGCAGCTCGCCAACGCGACCGGATGGAGCCGAGCCCAGATCTCCGCCTTCTGCACGGGCCGCAGGACACCGAAGACGAAGGAGACGGTGGACAAGCTCGACGAAGCACTGGGCGCGGGTGGCATGCTCACCCGCCGGTGGATGGAGGACAAACGCCGGGCCGCTCAGCCGGAATGGCTGCGCCGGGTCAGCGACCTCGACGCGATGGCGGCCGAGGTCCGATGCAGCCATCCGGGTCTGCTCCCCGCTGTGGCCCAGTCGGCTGGGTACAGCGAGGCGATTTTCCGAGTAGGGTTCCCGGCTTTGAGTGACGAGCGCATCGCGTCCATGGTGAAAGAGCGCCGTGAGCGGACTGAACACCTGCTCCGGATTGATGGTCCCATCATCTCGGTCGCGGTCCCGGATCTCGTATTGCGGGTTGCCGCGCGTGCGGCTTCGTGTGCTCTTCCGCACCTATTGGAGGTCAGTCATCGGATATCCGTGCAGATCGTGCCGGACGGCTACATGATGCCGGCGATCGGACCGGTGCGCGTGCTGTCGTTCCACGATCGGCTGCCGGTCGCCCTCGCAGAGCATGGGTCGGGGGTCGCGCTCATCGACCACGCTCCCGAGGTGATGCGGTATTCGTCGGCGATTACTACGATTGCCAACTGGGCACTCAATCCGGCCGACTCCCGCAGCAGGATTCAGGAGATCATCAATGACGCAGCATGATGCGTGGCACAAGTCGAGCTTCAGTGAATCGATGGCCAACTGCGTCGAGGTCGCAGAAGGATCGGTCACCCGGATTCGGGATACCCAGAACCGGCATGGGGTCATGCTCGCGGTCCCCGCCGCTGAGTGGGTCGCGCTGGTCGCCGGACTCGACCGGCTGTAGCACTCTCGGCAGTCGGCCCCCGGACCATACGGTCCGGGGGCCGACTGCTGTGCACCGGGGGATGGCGGGTCCGGACGGGCCCGGGCGGGCCGCCGGTTTCCGGGGGTGAGTGCCCGTCCCGCCGGGGGTCTGGGCGGGACGGGGCGATGTGGGACGGGGTGAGGGTGGGTCGCGATCTGGTCTCACCGCAGGTACAGGGCATGATCGGTACTTGACAAGCAAGGGGCCTGGCATATTGGCTAGGCCACTGTTCCTTATGAGCTGGTTCACAGCGATTGACCTGATTGCCCTACTACATCCCCATTTCGAACGGCTGGGACCTGTCTGCCATGCCTCCAGAAATCATCACGATCCTCGTACTGGCGGCGATGTTCGTCGTCGCCACGCTGCTGCCCGTGAACATGGGCGCCATCGCCTTCGTGGCGGCGTTCCTCGTGGGAACGTTCGTCCTGGGCATGGACACCGAGACCATCCTCGGCGGCTTCCCTGCCGACCTGTTCCTGATCCTGGTCGGCATCACCTACCTGTTCGCGATAGCGCAGGCCAACGGCACCGTGGACCTCCTGGTCCGATGGGCGGTCAAGGGTGTCGGCGGGTGGGTGGCCGCGATCCCGTGGGTGATGTTCGGCGTCACCGCGGTCCTCACCGCCATGGGCGCCCTCGGTCCCGCCGCCGTCGCCATCATCGCCCCCATCGCCCTCGGCTTCGCGGCCACCTACCGGATCAACGCGCTGCTCATGGGCATGCTGGTGGTCCACGGGGCACAGGCCGGCGGGTTCTCGCCGATCAGCGTCTACGGCGGAACGGTCAACGGCATCGTGGCCGGGACCGACCTTCCGTCGAACCCGATCGCCCTCTTCCTGGCCAGCCTCTTCTTCAACCTCGGCATCGCCATCGTGCTGTTCTTCGCCCTGGGCGGGCACCGGCTCTTCGGGGTGCACATCCGCGACTTCGAAAAGGTCGCGGCGGGGGGTGACGGCGCGTCGGGCGGCGCCACCGCCTCGGGCGGTTCCGGCTCCGCCGGCCCCGCCGGCACCGAGGCCTCGGGCGGCATCCGGCTGGAGCAGATCGCGACCCTCATCGGCCTGCTCGTCCTGGGCGTGCTCGCCCTGGGCTTCAAGCTGGACGTCGGGTTCGTCGCGATCAGCGTCGCCGTGGCCCTCGCCGTCCTGTTCCCCAAGTCGCAGAAGGGCGCCGTCGGCAAGATCAGCTGGGGCACCGTGCTGCTGATCACCGGCGTGCTGACCTTCGTCGGCGTGATGGAGGAGGCCGGGACCATCGAGTACGTGGGCAACAGCGTGTCCGGCCTCGGCGCGCCGCTGCTGGTGGCCGTGCTGCTGTGCTACATCGGCGGCGTCGTCTCGGCGTTCGCGTCCTCGACCGCCATCCTGGGCGTCACCATCCCGCTGGCCGTGCCCTTCCTGCTCCAGGGCGAGATCGGGGCCGTGGGCCTGATCGCCGCGCTGGCGGTGTCCTCGACCATCGTCGACGTCAGCCCGTTCTCCACCAACGGGGCGCTGGTGCTGGCCAACGCCAAGGGGGTCGACCCCGACCGCTTCTACCGGCACATCCTCATCTACAGCGGCCTGGTGGTCCTCCTCGGCCCGCTCGTGGCGTGGGGCGTCATGGTGCTGCCCGGCTGGATGTAGCGCCGGTCGCGCAGGCACCGGCCCGTGGACAAGGGGGCGCCGCTCGCGGCGCCCCCGCGGGCCGTCTAAGCTGAATTGGCTAGTCCAATAAGCCACTTTGGTCCCGTGTGTAAGCAGGGACCGTCTCCGAGGGGGAAGCCGATGGGCGATCGCCGCACAGCGCACGAGCTGCTCGACCGCACACTCGACGCCGGCACGTTCGTGTCCTGGGACACCCCGCCGATCGACGTACACCCCGACCCCTCCTACGCCGCCGACCTCGACGCCGCCCGCGAGCGCAGCGGCTGCGACGAGGCCGTCATCACCGGCGAGGGCCTCCTGCGCGGGCGCCGCGTCGCCGTCGTCGCCTGCGAGTTCACCTTCCTCGCCGGATCCATCGGCGTCGCCGCCGCCGAACGCCTGGTCGAGGCCGTCGAGCGCGCCACCGCCGAACGCCTCCCCCTCCTGGCCGCCCCCGCCTCCGGCGGCACCCGGATGCAGGAGGGCACCCTCGCCTTCCTCGCCATGGTCAAGATCTCCGCCGCGATCGCCCGGCACAAGGCGGCCGGCCTGCCCTACCTCGTCTACCTGCGCCACCCCACCACCGGCGGGGTCCTGGCCTCCTGGGGATCGCAGGGCCACGTGACCGTGGCCGAGCCCGGCGCCCTCATCGGGTTCCTCGGCCCCCGCGTCTACGAGGCCCTCTACGGCAAGGAGTTCCCCGAAGGCGTCCAGCGGGCCGAGAACCTCTACCGCAACGGGCTCGTCGACGCCGTCCTCGCCCCCGAGGACGTCCCCGCCATCGCCCACCGCGCGCTCAACGTCCTGCTCGCCCGCTCGGAGGGCGTTCCCGATGCCCCCGACCCCGGCGACGAGCCCGTCGGCGACGTCCCCGCGTGGGAGTCCATCACGCGCTCCCGCCGCGGCGACCGCCCCGGTGTGCGCCGGCTGCTGTGGTACGCGGCCACCGACGTCGTCCCCCTCAACGGCACCGGCGACGGAGACCTGGACCCCGGCCTCCTCCTGGCCCTGGCCCGCTTCGGCGGCGCCCCGTGCGTGCTGCTGGGCCAGGACCGCGCCCGCCAGACCACCGAGCACCCCTTGGGCCCGGCCGCGCTGCGCGAGGCCCGCCGCGGCATGCGCATGGCGCGCGACCTCGACCTGCCGCTGGTCACCGTCATCGACACCCCCGGCGCCGCCCTGTCCAAGGACGCCGAGGAGCGGGGGATGGCCGGCCAGATCGCCCGCTGCCTCACCGAGCTCGTCACCCTGGAGGTGCCCACCGTCGCCCTGCTCCTGGGCCAGGGCACCGGTGGCGGCGCGCTGGCCCTGGTCCCCGCCGACCGGGTCCTCAGCGCCCAGCACGCCTGGCTGTCCCCTCTGCCGCCCGAGGGCGCCAGCGCCATCGTGCACCGCACCGTGGACCGCGCGCCGGAGCTGGCCGACGGCCAGGGCGTGCGCTCGGTCGAGCTCCGCGACAACGGCATCGTCGACCGCATCATCGCCGAGCACGACGACGCCGCCGACGAGCCGGAGGCGTTCTGCGCCCGGGCGGGCGCGGTCCTGCGCCACGAGCTCACGTCGTTGCTGAACCAGGACCCGCGGGAGCGGTTCGCCCGCCGCTACGACCGCTACCGCAGGCTCGGGCTGCCGGCGTGAGCCCCCGTCCGCACCGCCCGGAGCCGCCCGGGCCGCCGCACCCGTACCCTCCCGCGGCGCCCGCACCCCCGCGGCCGGACAATACCGGGGTAGCCCGACACCAACGCCGAAACCAGATAGGGGCACACGTGACACGACCCAATGGACCGCTCACGGGGAAGGTCGTCGTCGACCTGTCGCGGGCGCTCGCGGGCCCGCACGCCGCGATGCTGCTGGGCGACCTCGGCGCCCGCGTCATCAAGGTGGAGCAGCCGGGCACCGGCGACGACACCCGCGGGTGGGGACCCCCGTTCGTCGGCCCCGAGGACGACCGCATCAGCACCTACTTCCTGTCCTGCAACCGCAACAAGGAGTCCGTCGAGCTGGACCTGAAGTCCGACGACGGCCGCGCCCTGCTCACCCGGCTCGTGCGCGCCGCCGATGTGCTGGTGGAGAACTTCCGCCCCGGCGTGCTCGACCGCCTCGGGTTCTCCGTGGAGCGACTGGAGGAGCTGAACCCGCGGCTGGTCGTCTGCTCGATCAGCGGGTTCGGCCACGACGGCCCCGAGGGCGGCCGCGCGGGCTACGACCAGATCGCCCAGGGCGAGGCCGGGCTGATGAGCCTCACCGGCCCTTCGCCGCAGGAGCCCACCAAGGTCGGCGTCCCCATCGGCGACCTGCTCGCCGGCATGAACGGCGCCTACGGCGTCCTCAGCGCCCTGCTGGAGCGCGAGCAGACCGGGCGGGGCCGCGTCGTGCGCACCTCGCTGCTGTCCTCCATCGTGGGCGTGCACGCCTTCCAGGGCACCCGCTGGACGGTGGCGGGCGAGGTGCCCAAGGCCATCGGCAACCACCACCCCTCCATCGCCCCCTACGGCGGCTACTCCTGCTCCGACGGCATGCTCCAGGTCGCGGTGGCCAGCGAGGGCCAGTGGGCCAAGTTCGCCGGACTGCTCGGCATCGACCCGGCCGACCCCCGCTACGCCGACAACGCCTCCCGCGTCACCAACCGCCCCGATCTCAACGCCGAGATCGAGGCGGCGCTCGCGGCCGGCACCCGCGACGAATGGCTCAAGCGCATCGGCGGCATCGGCATCCCCTGCGGGGCGATCCGCACCATCGACCAGGTCTACGAGTGGGACCAGGTGCGCTCCCAGGGGCTGGTGATCGGCGTGGACCACCCCGTTCTGGGACCCATCGAGCTGCCCGGTCCCGCCGTCCGCTTCGACCCCCGCGAGGGCGACGGCGACCCCGGCGCCGGCCACGCCCCGCCGCCCCGCCTGGGCGAGCACAACGCGTCGGTCCGCGCCTGGCTGGACTCCCTGGACGACACCGAGCCCGCCGGCTGACCCGCCGGCGCACCGGCCCGGACGCACCGGGCCGCGACCGCCGGGCCGCGCGCGGGGCTCCGACCGACGCGGCGCGGCCCGGCCGGCCGCACCCCGGACCCGCGCGGCTCAGGCGGTGAAGGGCCGCATGGCGATGCGGCGGCGGTCGTCGATCGGGCCGGGCCCGTAGCCGCCGTAGATGCTCTGGTGGACGGTGGGGTCGCCGAGGAACCCGTCGGGATAGCCGGGCTCGATCGCCGAGACCGCGTCCAGGCGGCGCAGGGCGTCGGAGTCGAGCTCGATGTCGCCGGCCGCCAGGTTGTCGCGCAGCTGGCCGGCGCTGCGCGCCCCCAGCAGCGGGATCACGTTGCCGGGGCGGGTGGTCAGCCAGGCGATCGCCACCTGCGCCGGCGACCACCCGCGCTCGCGCGCGAGCTCCACAACGGCGCGGACGGTCTCGTCGTCGCGGGCCAGGTCGGTGCCGAAGCGGAAGGTGTCGCGGCGGCCGCCCTCGCCCCGGAGGTACTTGCCCGTCAGCCGCCCTTCCGCGAGCGGGCCCCACGCCACCACGGCCGTGTCGGTGGCCTCGGCGAACGGAAGCAGTTCGCGTTCGGCGGCGCGGTCCAGGAGGTTCAGCCGCAGCTGGACGCCTGCGAACGGCGACCAGCCGCGCAGCTCCGCCAGCGTGTTGGCGCGCGCGATCTCCCAGGCCGGCCAGTTGGACACCGCGACGTAGTGCACCGTGCCCGCGCGCACCTGGTCGTCCAGCGCCCGCATGGTCTCCTCGAACGGCGTGAACAGGTCGCGGGCGTGCACGTAGAGCACGTCGATGTGGTCGGTCTCCAGCCGGCGCAGGCTGCCTTCGACCGAGGCGGCCAGGCTGGTGCGGTGGCTGCCGCCGGAGTTGGGGCCACCCCCCGCTGGGGCGCAGGTGAACTTGGTCGCGACCACGAAGTCGTCCCGGCGGCCCTTGAGCAGGCGGCCGAGGATCCGTTCGGAGCTGCCGTCGGTGTAGACGTCGGCGGTGTCGATGAAGTTGCCGCCCGCCTCGGCGTAGAGGTCGAACATCCGGGCGGCCTCGTCCTCGGCGGCACCCCAGTTCCAGTCTGTTCCGAAGGTCATGGCTCCGAAGGCGAATTCGGACACGCGCAGCCCGGTCCGGCCGAAAAGCGTGTAGCGCATCGCGGGTTCTCTCCGTCTTTCTCGTTCATCCGTGTTCGTACTACCGGACAGTTCAGCCGGAAACCGGGTGGAACGTCCAAGACCTCCTGCCATAACCTGATCGCATCGCTCCCCGGGAACCGCCGCGGTCGCGCGATCGGACACGAAGGGCCGGTTTTGGACGTCGACACCCGCGTCCTGCGCTACTTCACCGCGGTGGCGGAGGAACTGCACTTCACCCGCGCCGCCGAACGGCTCTACGTCTCCCAGCCGGCGCTGAGCAGGCAGATCGCCCAATTGGAGCGCAACCTCGGCACCCCCCTGTTCGAGCGCCGGGCCCGCGATGTCCGCCTCACCCCCGCGGGCGAGGCGCTGCTGCACGCGGCGCGGCGGACGACCGAGGCGTGGTCGGCGGGCAAGCGCGCGGCGCGCGCCGCGCGTGCGGCGGGCGACATGGAGCTGCGCCTGGGGTTCGAGGCGACCGGGGCGGGCGCCCTCACCACACGCGCCCGCGTCCTGTTCGAGCAGCGCAACCCGGGGGTGAAGGTGGTGCCGCACCGGTTCGACTGGGGCGGCGAGGTGCCCGCGCTGCGGGAGGGCGAGGTCGACGTCGCCTTCGTCTGGCTGCCGAATGACCTCACCGGCCTGCATACCGAAGTCGTCGCCGAGGAGCCCCGGGCGGTGGGGATGGCGGCCGGGCACCGGCTGGCCGGCCGGGAGTCGCTGACGATCGGGGACCTGCGCGGCGAGCCCATGCCGTGGGCGCGCCACGCGCCGCGCGCGTGGGTGGAGTGGTGGGGAGTGGTGCCGCGCCCGGACGGCTCCGAGCCGGTGTGGGGGCCGGCCAACGACAACGCCGAGGAGCTGCTGGAGTACGTCGCATCGGGAGTGGGGATCTGCATCGTCTCCCGATCGATCTCCGCCTACTACCAGCGCCCCGATATCGTGTGGCGGCCCTTGACGGGGGTGGAGCCGTTGCGGGTGGCCCTCGGCTGGCCGTTGGACACCCGCCACCGGCTGGTGCCCGGGTTCGCCGAGACGGTGCGCGAACTCGCGGGCGACCGGACCGCTCCCTAGGGCGGGCGGCACGCCGGGGGCCGCCCGCCCCTCCGGTCAGCCGTGCGGCTCGAACGGGCCCCGCAGCGGACCGCCGCTGAAGACGTCGCTGAGCCGTCGCTGTGTGGAGACGGTGTCGTTGAGCCGGGGGAACGGCTCGTCGGCGGGCATGTCCACCCCGAGGAAGCGGCACAGCGGCTCCCACCCGCGGCCCAGCTCGTAGACCAGCAGCCGGTCCGCCGGGATCTCCGCGCGCACTTGGGCGTTGTGCCGCTCGAAGGCCCCGATCGCCGTCCGCTCGTCGGGCAGGACGCCCGCCCGCGTGCCGAAGTAGGTCCGCCAGATCAGATCCAGTACCGGGCGCAAGCTCGTCATCTCCTTGAGAGCCGGAGAGGTCCCATCGGTGACCTGTTCCGCCGCCGACCCCAGGACGGTGTCGCGGGCGCTGGCGTACCAACCGCGGGGGTCGCGCACGGTGAGCACGACCTTCGCGTCGGGGAACGCCGCGGACAGCTCACGCCAGAAGAAGGAGGCCGGCCAGTCGACGGCCGATGAGAAGCCGGTGAAGACGCGGTGCCAGTCGGCCCCCTCGCGCCCCTGCCCGGTGGAGGCCGCCGCGGCGCCCTCCCACAGGGCGGGCAGGCCGGGGGTGCCCATCACGGTGAACATGTGGTGGCAGGGGCCGAACCCCAGCCGGTCGAGTGCGGCTTTCATCGAGCTCGTTCCGGTCCGCGGGAAGCCCGCGCCTATCACTCTGAGCATGCGTTCCTCCGGTGCGACACGCCATCGGATATCCCCGTAGTGCCGATGTGACCACGGAGGGTATCTACCCGCCCTGTGTCCGCCGAGCCCGCCGGAGCCGAGGAACCTCGGCCGCGGACCGGAGCGCACCTCCTTGCGGTGAAATGGCGCCCCGCATCCCGTTGCGGGGGTGGCCGTGGCCGTTCGTCCGCCCCGGAGCGGGGTGTGCGCCCGGGCCCGCGAGGTCCGGCGGAATGGGACGCATCCGCACACATCGCGATGCGGCCATGCGGTTTTTCGGTGAATATCGTCCGATGACCGAATTGAGAATCATAGGCGCGCGTTCCGGAAATCACGGACGTATTCGCGTCTGCGATTCGGTGATCCGAAGAACGCATTCGAGCTGATCCGATATGCCGGCGGATGCGCGCCGCCGCCCGCCGGAAGGAGGCGAATGCTCCTCCGCGCGCCGTACCTCCACCGAATCGACGGGGATCCCGCATATACGGCACCGTTTTCGGGGAATGCCCGGCCTCCGCCCGCCGCTGCCGATACCGTCCGGGAAGATACGACCGTCCGCGGCCGATGAGAGTAGGCGCGCTCATGGAAGCATTCATCCTGCCCGACTTCTACCTGCCGTACCCCGCGCGGATCAATCCGCACATGGAGGGGGCCCGGGAGCACGGAATGGAATGGGCCCGGGCCATGGGGATGCTCGACACCCCCACCCCCGGCGGCGGCCTGGTCTGGGACCACGCGGGCCTGGCCGCCATGGACTACGCGCTGATGTGCGCCTACACCCACCCCGACTGCGACGCCCCCACCCTGGACCTCATCACCGACTGGTACACCTGGGTGTTCTTCTTCGACGACCACTTCCTGGAGCAGTTCAAGTACGCCCGCGACCTCGACGGCGCGCAGGACTACCTCGACCGCCTCGAACTGTTCATGACGCTCGACGGCCAGGAGGCGCCCGTACCCGGGAACGCCGCCGAGGCCGGGCTCGACGACCTCTGGCGGCGCACCGTGCCGATGATGTCCGGCGGGTGGCGGCGGCGCTTCATCACCAGCACGCACAACCTCATGGTCGAGTCCATGTGGGAGCTCGACAACATCAACCGCGAGCGGATCGCCAACCCCATCGAGTACATCCAGATGCGGCGCCGGGTCGGCGGCGCGCCGTGGTCGGCCAACCTCGTCGAGGTCGCCGTCGGCGCCGAGATCCCCGATCCCATCGCCGCCACCCGGCCCCTCCAGGTGCTCTGCGACACCTTCGCCGACGCCGTGCACCTGCGCAACGACCTGTTCTCCTACCAGCGCGAGGTCCGCGAGGAGGGCGAGAACTCCAACGCCGTCCTGGTCTTCGAGCGGTTCTTCGACCGCCCCACGCAGGAGGCCGCCGAACTCGTCAACGAGCTGCTGACCTCCCGGCTGATCCAGTTCGAGGACACCGCGCTGGGCGAGCTCGCCCCCCTCTTCGCCGAGCACGCGGTGCCCCCGCACGAGCAGGCCGGGGTGGCCGCCTACGTCAAGGGGCTCCAGGACTGGCAGGCGGGCGGCCACGAGTGGCACGCCCGGTCCAGCCGGTACATGAACCAGGGCGCCGCCACCCCCGCGGCCGGGGTCCTCGGCGGCCCCACCGGCCTGGGGACCGCCTCCCTCCTGCCGTCGCTGTCGCTGGCGCCCGGGCTGCGCCACCGCGCCCGGCAGCGGTCGCGGCGGCCGTTCCAGCCCGTGGGGCACCTCCCGCTGCCCGAGCTGTACATGCCCTTCCCCGTCCGCACCAGCCCGCACCTCGACCGGTCGCGCCGCGACTCCGTCGACTGGGCGCGCCGCATGGGGCTGTTCGACTCCCTGCCCGGAGTGGAGGCCGGGGCGCTGTGGGACGAGCGCCGGTTCCGGGGGATCGACCTCGCGCACTGCGCCGCCATGATCCACAACCGCGCCGACCTCGACCAGCTCAACCTGTCGACCGACTGGCTGACCTGGGGTACCTACGGCGACGACTACTATCCCGCGGTCTTCGGTGCCACCCGCAACCTCGCGGCCGCGCGGGTGGCCACCGAGCGCCTGGGGGCGTTCATGCCGCTCGACGCCGGAGCGACCCCCGAACCCGCCGACCCCATAGAGCGCGGCCTCGCCGACCTGTGGCGCCGCACGGCCGGGCCCATGCCCATGGCGGGCAGGGCGCGGTTCCGCGCGGCGGTCGAGACCATGACCGAGAGCTGGCTGTGGGAGCTCGACAACCAGGCCGCGAACCGGGTGCCCGACCCCGTCGACTACATCGAGATGCGCCGCAGGACGTTCGGGTCGGACCTCACCATGAGCCTGGCCCGGATCGCCCACATGGGCGCGGTCCCCGACGGCCTGCACGACCACCGGGTCCTGCGCGAGCTGGAGACCTCGGCCCACGACTACGCCTGCTTCGCCAACGACCTCCACTCCTACCAGAAGGAGGTGGAGTACGAGGGCGAGGTCCACAACATGGTCGTGGTCGTGCAGAACTTCCTGGACGTCGACCGCTGGTCGGCGCGCGACGTCGTGGTCGACCTCATGACCGCGCGGATGGAGCAGTTCGAGTACCTGGCAGGACACGACCTGCCCGCCCTGTTCGACCGGCTCGGCCTCGACGACGCCGCGCGCGCCGCCCTCACCCGCCAGGCGGACGAGCTCAAGGACTGGATGTCCGGGATCCTCGAATGGCACCGCATGTGCGTCCGCTACACCGAGGCCGAGCTCCGCATCAGCCACGCCCCCCGCCTCCCGGGCCTCCCGCACGGTCCGCTCGCCCCGCGTCCGGCGGAGGCCGGGCGGCCGGCGGCCGTCGCGCACCCGCCGGCCGCGGTGCGCCGTCCGGCGGTCCCGGTCGCGGAGGAGCCCCGGCCCGTCGTGCCCCTGCGCCCCACGGGCCTGGGCACCTCGGCCGCCCGCCTGCCCGCCCGGCCGCACGCCGTCTGACCACCGCCCCCACCCGCGCCTTCCGGGCGGCGCCCGGAGCCCCGAGCACGCCGCCGCCCGGAGGGCCTTTCCGCGGTCGCCCGAGACGCGGGCGGCACGGACGAGGGCGGCGAACGCGTTCGAGACGTAGCGCAGGGCCGGTCCGCCGGTGTCGCCGCTCCGGCCGGCGGCCGCCCATTCGGGGCCGCCCGGCCGGGTCAGGTGCGGCGTTTGGCGTGGGCCGAGATCGGGCCGGTGAGGAGCTTGTTGAGGAGGGTGACCATCGTCGCGCGCTCCTCGGGGGAGAGGGCCGATGCCCATGAGCTCTCGCGGGCGTTGTGCTCGCCGAACGCCTCGGCGATCGCGGTGCGGCCCGTGGGGGTGAGGCTGAGGCGGACGGCGCGGCGGTCGTGCTCGGCGGGGCGGCGGGTGACGAGGCCGTCCTTCTCCAGGGTCTTGAGCAGGGCCGACACCGATGCGCGGCTCATGCCCGACAGCTCCGCGGCGGTCTTGGCCTCGACGTCGCCGGCCAGCCACAGCACGAACAGGACCCGGAACCCCGGCCATGTCCAGCCACTGGGCCGGTGCACGGTGGATTCCAGGTCGTAGACGACCATTCCCGTGACCCGGTGCAGCGTGAGGATCAGCCGCATCGCCTCGGTGTCGAGGGACGGCAGTTCGCGCCGGGCCTCGCTGACGGCGTAGTCGACGAAGGACCAGAAGGTCAACCGGTCGGGCGATGCGGGCTCCGGGGTCACTCCCCAAGGCTAGGGCAGGTATCGCTCCAGGTAGGGCGCTTTCCGGAGATCTTGTGATTCACGTCACCATAGAAAGTGATGCCCATCTCTATGGTGAGTCCTGGGAGTCGCGTTACGGTCATATTAATCAAATATTTGATCATATTCTCCCGGTTCACGGTTCACCCGGAAACGGCCCGGAGGTCAACGACCATGGCAGCCAAGCCCTTCGCATCGTCGGCGGACCTGACGGACAAGCCCCGGACGCTGGAGATCCTCGACGACGGCGTCTACGCCCTCACCGCCGAGGGCGATCCCAACATCGGGGCCATCGAAGGCGAGGACTTCCTCGTCTGCTTCGAGGCGCTGGCCACCCCCACCGCCGCCCGCGAGTGGCTCGCCCTGCTGCGCCGCCACACCGGCAAACCCGTCCGGTACCTGGTGCTGTCGCACTACCACGCGGTCCGCGTCCTGGGCGCGAGCGCGTTCGACGCCCAGACCGTCGTCGCGCACGACGCCACCCGCGCCCTCATCGCCGAACGCGGCGAGGCCGACTGGAAGAGCGAGTTCGGCCGCATGCCCCGCCTGGCCAAGGACGCCGCATCGGTGCCCGGCCTGACCTGGCCCACCGCCACCTTCTCCGACACCTTCACCATCGCCCTCGGCGGTGACCGCGGCGACCTCCACCTGCGCCACCCGGGGCGCGGCCATACCGAGGGCGACATCGTCGCCTGGCTCCCCCGGCAGCGCATCCTCTTCGCCGGCGACCTCGTGGAGGCCGAAGCCGCCCTCTACACCGGCGACTCCTACCACCGCGAGTGGGCCGGCCCCACCCTCGACGCCGTCGCCGCCCTGCGCCCCGACACCCTCATCGGCGGGCGCGGGGCCGTCACCCGCGGGCGGGCGGCCGTCGACGCCGCCATCGGCCAGACGCGGCACTTCCTGGAGACCATGATCCGCGAGGTCGGCGCCGTCCACGACCGCGGCGGCACGCTCAAGGAGGCGTTCACGGCGACGCACGCCGCCCTCGCCGGCCGCTACGGCCACTGGCCCATCTTCGAGCACTGCCTGCCCTTCGACGTCTCGCGCCTGTGGGACGAGTTCTCCGGCATCACCCGCCCCGTCATCTGGACCGCCGAACGCGACCGCGAGGTCTGGGACCTCCTCCAGGACTAGGGAGGCCCCCGTGCCCGCAGACGCCACCGCAGCAAGCCCTCCGGTCCTGGTGCTGGGCGCCGGTCCGGTGGGCCAGACCGCCGCCCTGCTCCTGGCCCGCTGGGGCGTTCCCGTGACCCTGCTCGACGGGCGGCCCCGCCGCGACGTCGCCGGGTCCCGCGCGATCGTCCAGCAGCGCGACGTCCTCGACATCTGGGACACCGTCGGGGCCGGCGCCATCGCAGAGGAAGGACTGACCTGGGACACCGCGCGGACGTTCTACCGCGACCGCGAACTGTTCAGCGCCGCGCCCGGCGGGCCCGGCGCCGGCACCCTCCCCCCGTTCGTGAACATCTCCCAGGCCCGCACCGAGCAGATCCTGGACGAGCGCATCGCCGACCTCGGCCTGGACGTGCGGTGGTCCCACGAGGTCGTCGCCGTCGAACAGGACGGCGACGGCGTCACCGCCCACTGCCGCACCCCCGCCGGCGCCGTCCGGCTGCGCGGCTCCCACGCCCTGGCCTGCCTGGGCGCGCACGGGCGCGTGGCGCGCGAGGGCCTGGGCATCGGCTTTCCCGGGGAGAGCTTCGAGGACCGCTTCCTCATCTGCGACATCCGCGCCGACCTCACCGGCTGGGAGCGCGAGCGCCGCTTCTACTTCGACCCCGCGTGGAACCCGGGCAGACAGGTCCTCATCCACCCCTGCCCCGGGTCGGTGTACCGCATCGACTGGCAGGTGCCGCCCGGCTTCGACCTCGGCCGGGAAGAGGCGTCCGGCGGGCTGGAGCGCCGGATCCGGCAGATCATCGGCGACACACCCTACGAGGTGGTGTGGCGGTCGGTCTACCGCTTCCACACCCGCGTGGCCAGCAGGATGCGGGCGGGCCGGGTGCTGCTGGCCGGCGACTGCGCCCACCTCTTCGCCCCGTTCGGCGCCCGCGGCCTCAACTCCGGCGTCCAGGACGCCGAGAACGCCGCCTGGAAGATCGCGTTCGACCGCAACGGGTGGGCGGGGGAGGACCTGCTGGAGACCTACGACACCGAGCGCCGCGCCGCGGCCCGCGAGAACGCCGAGATCACCGGCGCGACCATGCGCTTCCTGGTCCCCCGCGACGATGCCGGCCACGCCCACCGGCGCGACGTCCTGCGGCGCGCCGTCACCGACGACTCCGCCAAGGCCCTGGTCGACTCCGGCCGGCTCAGCGAGCCCTTCTGGTACACCGCGTCCCCGCTGACCACCCCCGCCGCCGACCGCCCCTTCCCCGGCCGCCCGCCGCGCGGCCGCGCGCCCGCGCCCTGCCCCGGCGTCCTGGTGCCCGATGCACCCGTCACGGTCCCCGGCGCCCCCGGGTCCTCCCGGCTGCGCCCGCTCGCCCGCGCGGGGCTGACGCTGCTCACCACCGGAACCGCCGAGGTGGAGGCCGTGCGCTCGGCCGCCGAGCAGGCCACGCCGGCCCCCGTCGAAACCTGGGCGCTGCCCCGCATCGACCCCTCGGGCACCCTGTCGCGCGCCCTGGGCAGCCGCCCGGGGGAGGTGTGGCTGCTGCGCCCCGACGCCCACATCGCCGCCGTCCCCCTCGCCGGCGACCCAGCGGGCATCGCCGCGGCCGTGCGCGCCGCCACCGGCGCGGCGGACGACAGCGGGACCGGCGGCACGGCGGCCACCCGCGTCCCCCCACCACGGAAGGAGCACGACGATGGCGTACTACCGCCTCCTGGGTGAGGTCCCGCCCACCCGGCACACCCAGCACCGCAGCCCCGAGGGCGGCCTCTACTACGAGGAGCTGATGGGCGAGGAGGGGTTCTCCGCCGACTCCTCACTGCTCTACCACCGCCACATCCCCTCGGCGATCGTGGACGCCGCGCCCTGGCGGCCCCCCGACCAGACCCGCACGCCCAACGCGCCGCTCATCCCGCGCCACCTTAGGCTGCACACGCTCTTCGGCGCCGGCTGGGCGGCAACCGACGCCGTGACGGGGCGGCGCCTGATCCTGGGCAACGACGACGTGCGCATCTCCTATGTGGCCGCGGGGCGCCCCTCGGAGCTGTACCGCAACGGCATCGGCGACGAGTGCGTCTACATCGAGTCGGGATCGGCCACCCTGGAGACCGTTTTCGGCGCGCTCGAGGTCGCCGCCGGCGACTACGCGGTCATCCCGCGCTCCACCACCCACCGCTGGGTCCCGCGCGGCGCCGAGCCGCTGCGGGCCTACGCGATCGAGGCCAACAGCCACATCGCGCCGCCCCGCCGGTACCTGTCGGCCTACGGCCAGCTGCTGGAGCACGCCCCCTACTGCGAGCGCGACCTGCGCGGCCCCTCGGCGCCGCTGCTGGCAGACGGCGCCGACGTCGACGTGCTCATCAAGCACCGCGGGAGCGGCCCCGGCGGGATCGCCGGAACCCGCTACACCTACCCGCACCACCCCTTCGACGTCGTGGGCTGGGACGGCTGCCTGTACCCCTACGCGTTCAACATCGCCGACTTCCAGCCGATCACCGGGCGCGTGCACCAGCCGCCGCCGGTGCACCAGGTCTTCGCCGGGACCAACTTCGTCATCTGCAACTTCGTCCCGCGCAAGGTGGACTACCACCCGCTGTCGATCCCCGTGCCCTACTACCACTCCAACGTCGACTCCGACGAGGTCATGTTCTACTGCGGCGGCGACTACGAGGCGCGCAGGGGATCCGGGATCGGCCAGGGGTCGGTCTCCCTGCACCCGGGCGGGCACTCGCACGGGCCGCAGCCGGGCGCCTACGAGCGCAGCATCGGTGTGCAGGCGTTCGACGAGCTGGCCGTCATGGTCGACACGTTCCGCCCGCTGGACCTCGGTGAGGGCGGCGCGGCGGCCGAGGACGCGGGCTACGCGTGGACGTGGTCGGGCCGCGGGCCCGACCGGTGATGCGTCCGGCGGCCGCGGGCCGGCCGGAGCGGCGCGGGGTCAGCCGCGGGCGGAGTCGTAGCCGTCGCGGGCCGCGACGACCTCGCCCATGCGGTCTTCGAGGAAGCCGATCAGCTCCAGCAGCTTCGCGGAGGTGTCGCGGCCCAGCGGGGTGAGCGAGTACTCGACGCGGGGCGGGATCTGCCCCAGGACCGTGCGCACGACCAGGCCGTCGCGCTCCAGAGTGTGCAGCGTCTGGGCGAGCATCTTCTCGCTGACGCCGTCGACCCGGCGGCGCAGCGCGTTGAAGCGGTAGGTGCCGTCGTGCAGCGCCGCCAGCACGAGGACGCCCCAGCGGCCGGTGATGTTCTCAAGGGCGCTGCGCGAGGCGCACCGCCGGGCGAAGACGTCGAAGACGACGTCGTCGAAGGCGCCGGCGCTCCCGGTGGGGGCGGCTTCGGGGCTGCTGGTCATGGGTCCAGCCTACCCGCAGGCGCTTCGCGGTGGCCGGTGCTCCCGCCCGGCCCGGGACGGTGGAAGCGCGTCCGCGCGGGTAGTGGCGCCCCCGAGGGTCGACCGCGGCCCTTGGGGAAGGAGGAACCATGGCGTCGCAGAAGAACGTCGCACGCGCCGTCGTCGACGAGACCGAACCGTTGTCGCGCCGCGCCGGGATCCGCCTTGCGGACCGGCCGGCGCCTCTGTGGCAGCTGCTGGTCCTGGTGAACCTGCTGTCCGCGCCCATCTCCGCCGGCATCGCCGTCGCCGCCGCCCGCGAACTGATGGCGGCCGGCGGTACGACGCCGCGCGGGATGGCCGGCATGACCTGGCGGCAAAGGGTCAAGGCGCTGGGGCGGGGCGGCTACGTGCGCTACGACGAGAGCACCGCCACGCGGCTCGGGGAGTGCGCACGCTTGCTGATCGACGACTACGGCGGCGACCTGCGCCGGCTCGCCGCCGAGGCGGACGGCTCGCGCGCCCGGCTCGAAAAGGGCCTGCGCCGCTTCCCGGGCATCGGCCCGACCGGGGCGGCGATATTCTGCCGCGAGGCGCAGGCGATCTGGCCCTGGCTGCGTCCCTACACCGACCGCCGCGCCCGCGACGGGGCGGCCCGCCTGGGCCTGCCCGAATCCGAGGCGCGCCTGGGCGCGCTGGTGCCGAGCCAGGACGCGGCGTCCTTCGCCGCCGGCCTCGCCACCGCGGCCCGCGACGACGCGGTCGTCGCCCGAATCCGCGCCATGGCCTCCTGACCCGCGGGGCCGCCGCCTCCCCGATCCTGCACCGTCGTGTGCGGAGATCGGGGAGGATTGGGGCATGCGTAGCGAACTGTTCGATCAAGTACGGGAATCCGCCCAGCCGGGGATGACCCTCCAGAACCCCAAGATGCTCCGGGTGAGCTTCAACGGCGAGTTCTTCGCCCGGCAGGGCGCCATGGTCGCCTACCAGGGCGAGGTGGACTTCGCCTACCAGGGGGCGGGCGGCCTCGGGAAGCTGTTCAAGAAGGCGGTCACCGGCGAGGGCCTGCCGCTGATGAAGGTCTCCGGGCGCGGCGACGTCTTCCTGGCGCGCGACGCCTGGGACGTGCACGTCATCGATCTCGACGGTGACTCCGTCACGGTCAGCGGCGAGAACGTGCTCGCTTTCGAGTCCGGCCTGAGCTGGGACATCAAGCGTGTCGAGGGTGCGGGGATCGCCACCGGCGGGCTGTTCAACACGGTGTTCACCGGGCACGGGCGGATCGCGATCGCCTGCCACGGCATGCCGGTGCTGCTCAATGTCGACCAGCCCACCTTCGTCGACACCGACTCCGCGGTCGCCTGGTCGTCGTCTCTGCACACCGGTGTGCGCCGCACGGTCAAGGCCGGGGCGCTGATCGGCCGCGGCAGCGGCGAGGCCGTGCAGCTGGCGTTCGAAGGCCAGGGGTTCGTCCTGGTGCAGGCGTCCGAAGGCCCCCAGGTCCCGGTCCAGGCGGGCTGACCCCGGCGGTGGGCGGGGCCGCGCCCCGTTCACCGCCCCCGCAGCGGACCGCGGAACCCGGTCCGCGCGGCGGCGCGAGGGGGCGTTCCCCTCGCGCACCGGAATGCGGCGTTCGCGCGGGCATCCGCGCGAACGCCGCATTGCCATTTCGATGCGGCTGGGGTCCGGCGCGCATTGGCGCGACCGTGCGATGCCCGTATCATTTCGGATCCGTTGCCGGCGATGAATCGGACCCTCTGAACCGCAGGGTGCCGGAAATGCCTTCCGTGGCGCGGGTGTCCGTTTCGCATGGGAATTCGGAAAACCTTTGATGAGAATCCTTGATATTGCTCTCAGAGGGGCGCTGCGCTGCCGTTCCCTGGTGCGATGGGCGTGTCGGCCCAATGGGCGACACGGGTGGGATGTCCGCTTCCGTGGTACGTGGGTATGCGCGGTGCGTGTTGCACCATGGTGAATGTGGGAGGATACTCGCATCCGGCGTCCGACGCGGCGTGTCGTTCTGTCGTTAATATCCGGTTCGAAAATGGGGAATGGAAAATGACCGACGCGGTCGACGGTGTTTCGGAGCTGCGCGCCTGGCTGATCGAGGAGGTCGCCCGGCGCACCGCGGCCGATCCCTGGCAGGTCGATCCGGCCGTGCCGTTCACCGCGCTCGGACTCACCTCCCGCGGTGCGACGGAGTTGACCGGAGCGCTGGAGATTCACATGGGGCGCCCCGTCCCCACCCTGCTCGCCTGGCAATACCCGACCATCGACACCCTGGCCCGGCACCTGGTCACCGGGGCCCACCCGGCGGCCGCCGCCGGCCGCGCGCCGGTCGCCGCCGCCCCCGCGGGGCGGTCCTTCCCGCGCTGAGTCGATCCGGGGCCGCCACACCGCCGTCGCCCCCGCCCATCGCGAACGGAGCACCACCGACATGACCGGCAGCAGCCCGACCCGCGCCGGCGACCCCGAGCGCGCCGGACCCGCCCGTCGTGGAGCCCGTGCCGCGCGAACCGGGAATTCCAGCTTCGCGCCCTCCTGGGGCGAACCCCTCGCGGTGATCGGCATGGCCTGCCGCCTGCCCGGCGCAACGGGCTCCCCCGCGTCGCTGTGGCGGCTGCTGACCGACGGCCGCGACGCCATCGGCGAGGTCCCCCGCGACCGCTGGGACGCCGCCCGCCACCACGACACCGAACCCGGGGTGCCCGGGCGGGTCGCCTCCCGCGCCGGCGGCTACATCGACGACGTCGGGGGGTTCGACGCCGCGTCCTTCGGAATCACCGCCGCCGAGGCCACGGCGATGGACCCGCAGCAGCGCGTGCTCCTGGAGGTCGCCTGGGAGGCCCTGGAACACGCGGGTCTCCCGGCCGGCGCGCTGGAGGCCACTCGCACCGGCGTCTTCGCGGGTCTGTCCCACATCGACTACGCCCTGCGCTGCGCGGCGGTGCGCGCCGGGGACGACGCCGTCCAGACCTACGCTCCCACCGGCAACTCCCACGCCGTCGCCGCGGGCCGCATCTCCTACCTGCTGGGCCTGAACGGCCCGAGCCTCGCCGTCGACACCGCCTGCTCCTCGGGGCTGACAGCGGTCCACCTGGCGGCGCAGAGCCTGCGCTCGGGCGAATGCGACACCGCCGTGGCCGGCGCGGTCAGCCTGATCCTCGACCCCGGCGTCAGCATCTCCTTCTCCCGCTGGGGCATGCTCTCGCCCACCGGCAGATGCCGCCCGTTCGACGCCGACGCCGACGGCCTGGTGCGCAGCGAGGGCTGCGGGGCGGTGGTGCTCAAGCGGCTGGGCGACGCCCTGCGCGACGGCGACGCCGTCCACGCGCTGCTGCGCGGATCGGCGCTCAACCAGGACGGGCGGTCCAACGGACTCACCGCCCCGTCGCCGCTCGCCCAGGCCGACGTCCTGCGCCTGGGGCTGGCCGCGGCGGGCAGCGCCCCCGACGACATCGGCATGATCGAGGCACACGGCACGGGCACCCCGCTCGGCGACCCCATCGAGTTCGGCGCGCTCGCATCGGTCTACGGGGCCGGGGGCGGCGACCGCCGCACCGCCCTGGGCTCGGTCAAGGCCAACCTCGGCCACACCGAAAGCGCCGCCGGCATCGTCGGGCTCATCAAGGCGGTGCTCTCCGTGCGCCACGGCGTCGTCCCGCCCACCCCGCACTTCCGCCGCTGGAACCCCGAGATCGCCGCCGAGGGCACCGGGCTGTTCGTCCCCGGAGAGCCGGTCCCGTGGCCGGCCCCGGGGGCCGCGCGGCTGGCGGCCGTCTCCTCCTTCGGTATCAGCGGCACCAACGCCCACGCCGTCGTCGAGAGCCCCCCGGCGCGGCGCCGCACCCCGCCGGCCGCGGCGGCCGGGGGCGCGCCCCTCGTGTTCCCGCTCTCGGGCGGCACCCCCGCGGCCGCCCGCGCCACCGCCCTGCGCCTGGCCGCGTGGGCCGAGACCGACGGCGCCGACGTCCCCCTGGCCGACATCGGGCACGCGCTGGCCCGCCGCAGGACCCACCGCCCCGCCCGCATCGCCGTCGTCGCCGGGGACCACGCCGGGCTCGCGCGGCGGCTGCGCGCCGCGGCCGGGGGCGACCGCGATCCGGCGGCGGGCACCGCCGGCGGCACGGCCCCCGTCGGAGCGCAACGCCCGCCGGTGTGGGTGTTCTCGGGGCAGGGGTCGCAGTGGGCCGGGATGGGCGCCGGGCTCCTGCGCGGCGAGCCCGCGTTCGCGGCGGCCGTCGACGCCATCGACCCGCTCGTGCGCGCCGAATCCGGGTTCTCGGTGCGCGAGGCGCTCGCGGGCGGCGAGGCCGCCGTCGGCATCGACCGCGTCCAGCCGACCCTGTTCGCGTTCCAGGTCGCGCTCGCCGCCGCGTGGCGGTCCCACGGGGTCGAGCCCGGCGCCGTCGTCGGCCACTCCATGGGCGAGGCCGCGGCCGCCGTCGTCTCCGGGGCCCTGACCCTCGCCGACGGCGTCCGGGTCATCTGCCGCCGGTCGGCCCTGCTGGCGGCCCTCCCGGGCGACGGCGCCATGGCCGCCGTCGAGCTTTCGGGCGACGAGGTCGAGCGCACGCTCGCCCGCGCCGGCGCCGGACCCGCGGTCGCCGACGGGTTTCCGGGCGGCGAGGTGGAGCCCGGGATCGCCGGCGGCGGGACCGGGGCCGTGGTCGCCGACGCGTCTCCGGTCGAGGAGGGGGAGGGCACGGTCGCCGGCGGCGCAACCGGTGTCGTGGTCGCCGTCCGCAACTCCCCGGAATCCACGGTGGTGGCCGGGCCGCCCGCCGAGGTCGACCGGCTGATCGGTATCTGGCAGGACAGCGGGACCCCCGCCCGCCGGGTGGCCGTCGACGTCGCCTCCCACTCGCCCGCGGTCGCCCCCCTCCTCGACTCCATCACCGCGGCGCTGTCGGAGGTCCGGCCCCGCACCCCCGCCGTGCGGTGCTACGGCACGGTCGGTCCCGACCCCCGCGCCGTACCCGCCTTCGACGCCGCGTACTGGGCCGACAACCTGCGCCGCCCCGTGCGCTTCGACTCCGCCGTGCGGGCGCTCGCCGACGACGGCCACCGCGTGTTCGTCGAACTCGCCCCCCACCCGCTGCTGACCCGGGCGGTCGAGGCCACCGCCCGCGAGGCCGGGCGGACCGTCACCGCGCTGCCCTCCCTGCGCCGCGACGAGGACGGCCCCACCGCGCTGCGCGCCCGGGCCGGCGCCCTCCATTGCGCCGGAAGCCCGGTCGACTGGGAGCGCGCTCACCCCGGCGGCGCCCACGCCGACCTGCCGCCCAGCGCCTGGGACCACCGCACGTTCCTGCTGCCTCCGGCCGAAGCCGGGTACGGGGGCGCCCCCGGCCACCCGCTCCTCGGCGCACACACCGTCCTGCCGGACGACCACGGCCGCCACGTGTGGAACGCCGACATCGGCACCGCTGAACTCCCGTGGCTCGCCGACCACCGCTTCAACGGCGTGGTGTTCCTGCCCCTGGCCGCCTACGTCGAGATGGCGGTCACCGCCGCCCGCACCGTCTTCGCGGCCGGCCCCGCCGACATCGAGGTCACCGGCCTGAAACTGGAGGCGTTCCTCGCGGTCGACGAACACACCCTGCTGTCGACCCGCGCCGACCTCGACCCGGTCGGCGACACCGCGGCGTTCTCCGTCTTCGCCAAGGAGGGCACCGAGTGGGTCCGCACAGCCTCGGCCCGCCTCCACCACACCACCCGGCGCTCCGCCCTCTACCCCGAGCCCTCCGACACCGCCCGCCCCGACGGGAACGGCGCCGGCGCTGATGGGAACGATGCCCGCCCTGGCGGGAACGGCGCTCACGCCGACGTGGACGGTACCCGTCCGGACCGGGACAGCGGCCGCGCCGGCCGGGACGCCGCCCTCTCCGACGGAAACGGCGTCCACGCTCATGGCGATGGTGGCGGCGCTGACGGGGACGGTGGCCGCGAACTCACGGCCGAGGAGTTCTACCGTCTCCTGGACCGCACCCCCATCGGCCTGGGCCCCCTCTTCCGCGGCGTCCGCGGGGTGCGGATGCCCGCCGGAGCCTCCTCGGACACCGCCGCCGCCGAGGGCAGGCTGGCGGTGGCCCACGCGGCTCGCGCCGCCGGCGACACCTGCACCGTGCACCCCCTGCTCCTGGACGCCTGCCTCCAGCTCTTCGCCGCTCCGCTGCTGGACCGGACGCCCGACTGCCGTGTCGGCCTGCCCAACGCCGTCGGCAGGATCCGGCCGCACGGCCCGATCGGCACCGGTGCTCACTGCGAAGTCCAGGGCCGCCGCGACCCATCCGGCGGCGTGACCGGCCGGTTCCGCCTTCGATCGGCCGACGGCACGCCGCTCCTCGACGCCGACGACGTCCGCATCGTCGTCGACACCGACGACCACCCCCGGCTCGCCGAGCGCCTGCACCGCGTCGTCTGGTCGGAAACCCCGTCCCCGAGTCACGCGGACCCCACCACCGGCCCGGCGGCGGCGGAGACCGGTGTCTGCGCCGCCCACCTCACGGACGGCACCACCACCGACACCGAGACCGCACCCGCAGTCGGCGCCGCTGCCGGCGCAGCGGGGTCCTGCTCTGGAGAGCCCTCCGCGCCCCCGCCCGTCGCACGGACGGTGCCCGCCGTACTCTCGGCGGACGGTGCCGGTGATACCGCGGCTCCTCGGATGATGACGGCGGCCGACATCGAGGCCGGCCGTGCCGTTGGCGTGGCGGGCCACGTCGCGGACGGTACGGACGCCTTCCCTGTCGAGGGGGCGGCCGCGGGTGGTGTTCCCGGTAGGGCTGCGGGCGTCCGTCGCGGGGCGCACTCCGTTCCTTCGGTGGACGCGCGGGTGGTCTCCGCGGGCCGGTCGGGGGAGGGTGTCGGTTCCGTTTCTGTGGAGTGCTCGGCTCCGCGGGTGCCGGTGGCGGCCGATGGCGTGGACGGTCGTGTCGTCGGCGTTGTCGCCCACGTCGCCGACGGTACGGGGACCGCCCCTGTCGAGGAGGTGGCCGGTACCCCTGATGGAGCCGCGGGCGTCCGTCCCGGACGGTCTTCCGCGCCTTCGGCCGACGCGCGCGTCGTGTCCGCCGCGCTGTCGGTGGACGGTGCCGGTCCGCGCGTCGCCGATCTCGCGGCCGCGGGGGCCATGGAGGCCGTCGGCGTGATCGGTCGCGTCGGCTGCGGGGAGCGGGCTTCGGGGCCGCTGCCGGAGATGACCGCCGCCTCCTGGGCCGGTGCGCTGCCGGTGCCCGGTGATCCGGGCACGGCGTCCGCGACTCTTCCCGTGCACGACGGCCCCGCGTCCGCCGGGCGCCCGGCCTCCGGGGGCGGCGACGCGGTGTCCGCGGGACCGGGGGCGGGCCGGGCTTCCCGGGCGGCGGGGAACGCCCTCGCCGGTGCCGTCGCGTCTCCGCCCGGCGCGTGGGTGGTGCTCGCCGAGGCGGGGGCGCTGTCGGCGTCCGTTATCGCGGCGCGGATCACCGGCAGCGGCGGAGCGGCCACCACCGTCGCCCTCGCCGCCGACGGCGTCCTCCCTGACACCCTCCCCGACATCCTGCGCGACCACCCGGGCCACCTGCGGGGCATCGTCGTCGTAGCCGCCCCGCCCCGCCCGGTGCCCGACCCCCGGCGCGCACGTGAGCGGGTCACCACGGTGCTGCGGCTGCTGCGCCACCTCCTCGCAGGCGACAACGGGCCCCTGCCCCGGCTGGTCGTCGTCACCACCGACGCCTGCCCCGTCCTGCCGGGCGATGGCAGCGCCGCCGACCAGGCCCCGCTGCGCGCCCTCACCCGCGCCGCCGGCCACGAACACCCCGAACTCGACATCGTCCACATCGACACCGACTCCGCGACCCCGCCCGCCCGCGTCGCCGAGGAGATCCTGTCCGCGCACGCCGACCCGGACGTCGCCCTGCGGGCCGGGCGCCGCTACACCGCCCGGCTGCGCCGCGCCCCGCTCGGCCCCGACGAGCGTCGCCGCACCCGCTGCGCCCCCGGCCGCTCCACCGTGGCCCTGCGCGTCCGCACCCCCGGCGACCTCGCCAGCCTGGAGCCGGCCGTCTCCGCGCGCCGCGCGCCCGCGCCCGGGGAGGCGGAGGTTCGCGTCCATGCCGCCGGGCTCAACTACGCCGACGTCCTCCAGGCCATGGGGGTGTATCCGGGGACGCGCCCCCTCGGCGCCGATGCCGCCGGCACCGTCGAACGCGTGGGGGCCGGCGTGCACGGACTCGCGCCCGGCGACCGGGTCGCCCTGATGGCCGACGGCGCGCTGCGCGGGCACGTCACCGTCCCGGTGGACGCCGTCATCCCACTCCCTGCCGACCTGGACCTCACCGACGCCGCCGCGCTGCCCTGCGCCTACGTCACCGCCTGGTACGCGCTCCGGCACCTGGCGCGGCCCCGCCCCGGCGAAGCCGTCCTCATCCACTGCGCGACCGGCGGCGTCGGCCTCGCGGCACTGCACCTGGCGCGCGCCGCAGGCGCCCGGGTACTGGCGACCGCGGGCAGCGAGGCCAAACGGGACCTGCTCCGGGCCATGGGCGTCGAACACGTCATGGACTCCCGGACCCTCGGCTTCGCGGAACAGGCCCGGGAGATCACCGGCGGCGCCGGGGTCGACGTGGTCCTCAACTGCCTCACCGGCCGCGCGCAGCGGGCCGGCATGGCGGCCCTGCGGGTGGGCGGCCGCTTCGTCGAGATCGGCAAGCGCGACCTCCACTCCGGGGCGGGCATCGACCCCGCCCCCTTCCGGAACAACATCTCCTTCACCGGCGTGGACCTTGCGCGCATCGCCGCCGACCGGCCCGACCTGCTCGCCGAACTGATCGCCGAAGTGGCCGCGGAGCTGGCCGCGGGACGCCTCCCCGCGCTGCCGGTCACCGCCCGTCCGCTGGCCGAGGCGGCCGACGCGTTCCGCACGATGGCGGCCGCGGCCCACACCGGCAAGCTGGTCCTGACCCTGCCCGATCCCGACGGCCCGCCCGATGCGGTCGCCGACCCCGCCGACGTGCCCGTCGTGCGCGACGGCGCCTACGTCATCACCGGGGGGCTGGGCGGGATCGGGCTGCGCCTGGCCGCCCACCTCGGCGGCAACGGCGCCACCCGGGTCGTCCTCAACGGACGCTCCGCGCCCGGGCCCGCGGCGGCGGCCGTCGCGCGACTGCGCGCCGCGGGCACCGACGTGCGCGTCGTGCCCGGCGACATCGCGGCACCCGGCACCGCCGAGCGGCTGGTGGCCGAGGCCGAGGCCGATGGCGTGCCCCTGCGCGGTGCCGCGCACGCGGCGGCCGTCATCGCCGACGGAACCGTCGCCCTGCTCGACGACGCCACCCTCGACCGCGCCTGGCGGGCCAAGGCCGAGGGCGCCTGGCGGCTGCACCAGGCGACCGCGGACCGCGACCTCGACTGGTGGCTGGCCTTCTCGTCGGCCGCGGCGCTGGTCGCACCGCCCGGGCAGGCCGGCTACGCGGCGGCCAACGCCTGGCTCGACGGGCTGGCCACCTGGCGGCGCGCCAACGGGCTGCCCGCCACCAGCATCGCCTGGGGCGCCTGGGCCGGCCTCGGCGCCGGAGCGCACATGGCGCGTCAGGGCCACACCATGATCACCCCCGACGAGGGGATCGCGGCGGTCGACCGGCTGCTCCGCCACGACCGCACCTGCACCGGCTACCTCCCGGCCGACGTGGACCTGTGGCGTACGACCATGCCGCACGCCGTGGCTTCCCCGTACTTCGCCGACCTGGTGGGCGACGGCTCCGGCCCGGCACACGCCGAGGCCGGCACCGACACCGGGTTCCTGGAACGCGTGCGCGCGGCCGGGGTCGCGCGGGCCGGCGAACTGGTCACCGAGCACCTGGCCGCCCAGCTGCGCGACATCCTCGGTGTCACCGCACGCGACATCGGCGGCGACGCCCGCCTCACCGACCTCGGCGTCGACTCACTGCGTGCCTTGGAGCTGCGGACGCGCGTCGAACAGCGCCTCGGAGTGCGGGTCCCGGCCAAGCTCGTATGGGCCGATGGCACCCTGGGCGGCCTCGCCGATCACGTGGCCGCCGTCCTGACGAAGCGGGGGCCGCGATGAGCCCCGCCCCCGCCCGATCCCGGGAGCCGTGCGGGTCGGCCGCGCGCGCCCGCGGGATGCTCCGGCGAAAGCGGGGGCCGGACTCCGGAGGACACGGCGCCGCCTCCCGGCGGCGGGTCGCGACGGGGCGGGGCACGACCGCCGACATCCGCGCCGGGCCATGTGCGCGCGCTCCCTGCCACCGCCTCCGCGGGGCGCGTCCCCGTACCCGCTTCTGCCGGCGTCCCCTCAGGCGCCGCCGTCCCACCATCGAGCCGCCGTGGCCCGGTGCCGATCCGTCCCCGCCCCGGGACGCATCCCCGCACCCCGCCCCTCTCCGGCGCCGCCCACCTTCACCGCCCGAGCCGGACCCCCTCCCGCGCCGGGCCCATGGCACCGGGCCCTTCCCTGCCCGGCCGCCCCCGTATCGACAGCGACCACCCCGGTCCCGCGCGTGCACCGACACGCCGCAGGTGCCGGGCAGTCACGAAAGGACGACCACCGGCATGCCGGCCCACCCGACCCCACCGCAGCTCATCACGCGGTTCCGAGGGCACGTTCGCAGGTGCGGAGACGCCCCGGCCATGACGTTCGCGGACTATTCAGCGGACCCCGCCGGACACGAGACCACCTGGACCTACGCCGAGATCGACCGGCGCGCCCGCGAGGTGGCCGTCGCTCTGCGCGCCGCCTGCGCGCCCGGCGACCCGGTCGCCATCATGTGCGCGCAGGGCCACGGCTACGTCGCCGCGTTCCTCGGGTGCCTCTTCGCGGGCGTGTGCGCGGTCCCGCTGCACCCACCGCACCCCTTCCGGCCCAACGACCGCCTGAACGCGCTGCTCGCCGACGCCCGGCCGGTCGCCGTGCTCGCCGACGGGGTGCTGGCCGAGGCGATCGGGGGCTACCTGGGCGAGGCCGGCCTGTCGGAGGTCCCGGCCGTGCTGGACGCGACCTCGATCGGCCGAGGGGGCGCCGGCTCGTGGGAACCCGGGGACCCGCCCGGCGACACCCTCGCCTACCTCCAGTACACCTCCGGCTCGACCGCCCGGCCGCGCGGCGTCCGGGTGACCCACACCAACCTCGCTCACACCGCCGACCAGTGCTCCGCCGCCTTCCGGGTCGACCACACGTCGGTGTCGGCGACATGGCTGCCGTTCTTCCACGACTTCGGCCTGGCCAGCGCGGTCACCATCCCGCTGGCCGTCGGGGCGCACGTCGTCGCCCTCGACCCCATGGCCTTCGTCCAGCACCCCTTGCGCTGGCCGCGGCTCATGTCGCGGTACCGCGCGACGTTCGTCCCGGGGCCCGACTTCGCCCTGGGGATGTGCGCCGACGCCGTGGAGCGGGCGTCGCGGGAGGACCTCGCCGATCTCGACCTGGGCTCGGTGATCGCGCTGGTCAACGGGAGCGAACCCGTCAGGGAGCGGAGCCTGCGCCGGTTCACCGACGCGTTCGCGCCCCTGGGGTTCCGGCCGGGCGCCCACGCCCCCTCCTACGGGCTCGCCGAGGCGACCATCATGGTCACCGCCACCCCGCCGGAACGGCAGCCGCGGATCTTCTCCTGCGACCGCCGCGAACTGGCCAAGGGACAGGCGGTGCCGGCGCCGGCCGACGCGCCCGGCGAAGCGCGGGGGGTCGTCTCCTGCGGGGTCACCTGGGGAGAGGACGTCGCGATCGTCGACCCTGACACCCGCATAGCGCTGGCCGACCGCCATGTGGGGGAGATCTGGGTGCGCGGGCCGGTCGTCGCGGCCGGCTACCACGGGGACCGGGAGACCGAGGTCGAGGCGTTCGGGGGCGGCCTCGTGGGCGCCCCCGAACAGGACTGGCTGCGGACCGGTGACCTCGGGTTCACCGACGACGGCCACCTCTTCGTCGTCGGCCGGCTCAAGGACGTCATCATCATCGACGGCCGCAACCACCACCCGGCCGATGTCGAGGTGTGCGTGGAGAACGCGACGGACGGTCTGCGGCGCGGGCACATCGCCGCCGTGCCGGTGGACGCCGGGGGGCGGGAGCGGCTCGTCGTCGTCGCGGAGCGCGCCCCGGGCATCGCGCTGGAGGGAGCCGAGGCGGAGCGCGTGCGCGCCGCCGCCCGCGCGGCGGTGGCCGAGCACCACGGCATAGCGGTGCACGACTTCGTCCTGGTCCCGAAGGCGACCCTGCCCAAGACCTCCAGCGGCAAGCTCCAGCGCTCGCTGTGCCGCGAACGCTACATGGCGGGAGAGTACCGGCGCTGAGCACCCTGCCCGGGTGGGGCGGCGCTCGCAGCGGCGAAGGGTCGGCGGGTCAACGGCCGGCCCGACGCCGGCGGTCCCCGATCAGCGGCGTGCGGTGGCCAGGGAGGCGGCCAGCGCGAGGAAGGCGGCTCCCGTGGCGCGGTCGATGAGCCGCCGGGCCCGGGCGGTGAGGTCGAACCGCGACAGCCGCCCCCCGACTCCGGCGTAGGCGAGCGCCGCGACCGCCTCCACCCCGATGTACGCGGCCCCCAGCACCGCGAGCTGACCCGCGACCGCGCCGGCCGCGGGGTCGGCGAACTGCGGGAGGAAGGCCGCGAACAGCAGCATCGCCTTGGGGTTGGACAGGGCGACCATGAACTCCCCCCGCGTGAGGTCCCACCGGCTCGGAGCGGGGGACGGCGGCGCGGCGGAGCCGGCGCCGGTACCGCCGGCCGAGGGGGCCCGGCTGTGCCAGAGCATCCGCCCGCCCAGGTACAGGAGGTAGGCGACCCCGCACCACTTCACCGCGGTGAAGGCGGTCTCCGAAGCCAGGAGGAGGGCACCGAGCCCCGCGACGGTCGCGGCGAGCAGCGCCAGGAAGGCCGCGAACCGGCCGGCGAGGGCGACCACGGCGTGGGCGGTACCGTGCCGGAGAGCGTTGTGCAGGGCGAGCAGCTGATTGGCGCCGGGCGAGGCGGCCACCACCACCGCGGCGGCCAGGAACGTGACCCACTGCTCGCCCGACATGGGGCCACGGTACCCGCCGCGCGGGCCGAGGCGCTGTTCCAGGGGCCGACTGAACGGGGAGAAGGACCGGCCCGGCCGACGCCTCCGACGCGTGTTCCTCCGCGGGCGACCATGGCCTTCCCCGCCCCCCGGCCGTGCGCGGCGACCGCGGACCCGCTCGCCTCCGGCGGCCCGCCATCGGGAGCGGCATCCCGCCCGACCGGACCGGCCACGATCCGCAGTGAGCAGGCCGAGCTCCGCCGCGCCCGCGGGTCCGGGCGCGGTGCGGGAACCGGCTCCCGCACCGCGCCCGCTTCTGCGGGGGTGCCTAGTCCGCCGCGCAGCAGCCCGCGCCGGAGACCTCGGGGTCGGAGTCCGCGACGGCGGTCGCGGGGGCCGCGCCCTTCTGGTCGCTGTCGCCCTTGACCACGTAGACCTCCCACGGCTCCCGGCCGGGGCCGTGGACCCACACCTTGTCCTGCACGGCGTAGCAGCAGGACGTGTCGTTCTCCTCGAAGGTCGCCAACCCGGCGCCCTTGAGGCGGTCGGTCGCCGCGTCGACCTGGGCGGGGGCCTCGACCTCCACGCCCAGGTGGTCGAGCCGGGTGTCCTGTCCGGGCTCGCCCTCGATCAGGACGAGCTTCAACGGTGGCTCGGCGATGGCGAAGTTGGCGTAGCCCGGGCGGCGCTTGGCGGGCTCGACCCCGAACAGCTTGGCGTAGAAGGTCACAGAGCCTTCCAGATCGGCGACGTTGAGGGCGAGCTGGACACGGGACATGGGGTTCCTCCAGGGTCATGTATCGACGGGCGTCGATACAGCGTTGCGTCCTGGATCGAAGTTTGTCAACATAGACGCATGTCGAAACAAGAGATCGGGATGCCCGCCCCCGCCGGCACGGTGCAGGACTGCTGCCCGGGTCTGCTGACGGCTCCACTGGACGAGGACCAGGCCCATGACCTGGCGCGGGTGTTCAAAGCCCTGGGCGACCCGGTGCGGCTGCGGCTGCTGTCGATGATCGCCTCGCGGGCCGGGGGCGAGGTGTGCGTGTGCGACCTGACGCCCGCCTTCGACCTGTCGCAGCCGACGATCTCCCACCACCTCAAGCTGCTGCGCGATGCCGGGCTCATCGCCTCCCAACGGCGGGGGACCTGGGTGTACTACCGGCTGCTGCCCGCCATGACCGACCGGCTGGCCGCGATCCTGACCCGCCCCGCCGGCGCACCCGTGCCCCGGGCCCCTGAGACGGCGCGGTGACCGCCCCCGCCACGGCCGCGGCGGCCCCGGCAGGAGCCGGGGGCCGGCTGCCGGTCCTGGACCGCTACCTGACGGTGTGGATCCTCGCGGCGATGGGCCTCGGCCTTGCCCTGGGCCGGCTCGTGCCGGGCCTGGGCGCGGCCCTGGGGCAGGCCGGTGTCGCCGGCGTCTCGCTGCCGATCGCGCTGGGGCTGCTGGTGATGATGTACCCGGCGCTGGCGAAGGTCCGCTATGACCGGCTCGGCGCGGTCACCGGGGACCGCCGGCTGCTATGGGCGTCGCTCGCGGTGAACTGGCTGGCGGGCCCGGCGGTGATGTTCGCCCTGGCCTGGCTGTTCCTGCCCGACCTGCCGGAGTACCGGACGGGGCTGATCATCGTCGGCTTGGCCCGGTGTATCGCGATGGTCGTCATCTGGAACGACCTGGCGTGCGGCGACCGGGAGGCCGCCGCCGTCCTGGTGGCGCTCAACTCCCTGTTCCAAGTAGTGGCCTTCGGCCTGCTGGGCTGGTTCTACCTCTCGGTGCTGCCCGGGTGGCTGGGGCTGGAACAGGCCGCGCTGGACGTGTCGGCCGTCGAGATCACCGGCTCCGTGCTCGTCTTCCTCGGCATCCCGCTGCTGGCCGGATACCTCACGCGGCGCCTGGGGGAGAGGGCCCGCGGCCGCGACTGGTACGAGACACGCCTGCTCGCGCGGCTGGGGCCGCTGGCCCTTTACGGGCTGCTGTTCACCATCGTGGTGCTCTTCGCCCTCCAGGGCGAGGCGATCACCTCCCGGCCGCTGGACGTGGCCCGCATCGCACTGCCGCTCCTGGCCTACTTCGTCCTGATGTGGGCCGGCTCCCTCGTCCTGGGCCGCGCGCTGGGGATGGGCTACCCGCGCGCGGTGACCCTGGCCTTCACCGCGGCCGGCAACAACTTCGAGCTGGCCATCGCCGTCGCCATCGCCTCCTTCGGCGCCGCCTCTGGCCAAGCCCTGGCCGGCGTCGTCGGCCCGCTGATCGAGGTGCCGGTCCTCATCGGCCTGGTGCACGTCGCCCTGGCCGCCCGCCGCTTCTTCCCACAGAGAGAAACCGATGATGTCTGATACGCCGTCCGTCCTGTTCGTGTGCGTGCACAACGCGGGCCGCTCGCAGATGGCCGCCGCGTTCCTGCGCCACCTCGCCGCGGACCGGATCGAGGTGCGCTCGGCCGGATCCGCGCCCGCCTCCGACGTCAACCCCGCGGTGGTGGAGGCGATGGCCGAGATCGGCATCGATCTCACCGGCGCCACGCCGAAGGTCCTCACCGCGGACGCCGTCCGGGACTCCGATGTGGTCATCACGATGGGGTGCGGGGACGCCTGCCCGATCTTCCCCGGCAAGCGCTACCTCGATTGGGACCTGCCCGACCCGGCGGGCAAGGGGGTGGCGGCCGTGCGCCCGATCCGCGATGAGATCCGCCGCCGGATCACCGGACTGGCGGCGGAACTCCTGCCCGCAACGGGCTGAGGCCACCGCGTCCGACCGTCCGCCCGGGCGTCGTCAGCCGGCGCGTTCGAGGAGGACGACCGGGATCGTGCGCTCGGTGGAGCGCCGGTATTCGGCGAATGCGGGGTCCTCGGCCTCGATCCGCGCCCAGAGGCGGTCGCGTTCCGCGCCCCGGGCGGGGATCGCGGTCGCGGGGAAGGCGTCGGCCCCGACCTCGACGGTGACCTTCGGGTTCGCGAGGACATTGCGGTACCAGAGGGGATCGTCGGCGGCACCCGCGTTGGTCGCGAAGACCACGACGCGGTCGCCGTCGGACATGTAGCGCAGGGGGTTGACGCGAAGCCGCCCGCTCTTGGCGCCGGTGTGGGTCAGGAGCAGGAGGGGGGCGCCGTCGAACATCCCGCCGACGCGGCCGCCGTTGGCCCGGAACTCCTCGATGACGGGGACGTTGAAGGGGGACGCGGTGGGCCCGGCGGCCTCCGGTGCGTCGCCGGTCGTGTCGTTGCTCATGGTGCCGGATCCTCTTCGGGGGTAGGCGCGGTCGGGACGTGCGGCGCGGGGATGCCGGGGGTGGTTCACGGCCGGAGGGCGCCGGGGCCGGGGCCGGGCAGGGTGAGCAGCGGTGAGTCCAGCGCCGGGGAGATCTGCTCCTCCTCGTAGGCGAAGTGGGCCTCCAGTTCGGCGGAGAGCCGCTCCAGCTCGGCGCGGACCGGGCCGGGGTCGTCGCCGGCCCGCAGCCCCGTCACGGTCTCCTCCAGGCCGGCGACGATGGCGGCGACGGCGACGTGCTCGTCGCGCAGCCGCTCCAGCGCGGGCGCGAGGTCGGGGAACCGCGCCTCCAGGATCGGGAACGTGTCGCTCTCCCGGGAATGGTGGTGGTGCATGGACGCGCAGAACGTCAGGCAGTGGGTGCGCAACCGGAGCAGCAGGTCGGGGGCGCGGCCCGCGGCCGTGCCCGGGGCCTGGCCGGACAGCAGCGCGTCGACTTCGGTGCGAACCGCCGCGAGCTCGCCGCGGAGGCCGTCGTGGATGCGCGCCAGCTCCGCGCCCAGGGCGCGGCCGCGCGCGGGGTCGGGGGAGTGCCGACCGGGGGCGGATACAGGGCCGTCCGGCGCGGGGGAGGCGGGCGTCGGGGCGTCGGGGCCGGGGGAGGCGGCGGCGGTCGCGTCGCCTGGGGAGACGGGTGCGCGGCGGGTCGCGCGTCGGTTCGCGTCCATGGGTGTCCTCGGAGTCGTTCGGTGCCGGGTGCGGCGGCCCGGGCGGACGGAGCCGCTCGCGGCGCGGGCCGACGGCCGTGACCGTGCGGCGGCACGCGGATAGCATCGACACACCTCGTGTCTTTGCTTTGCAAGTAAAGATATTTTGTGTTGTTGAGAAAACTACTTTGGAGACAAAGGTATGTCAACGCGTGACGCCCCCGACGCAGGCATGGGCGTCGACGAGAGCATCCGTACGCTGCTGCTCCTCACCCCGCGCATGGTCGGGCGCGCCAAGCGCACCCCGCCCCCAGAGGAGCTGCGCTCACTGAACCTCGCGCCCCGGCACCTCTCCCTCCTCGCCTACCTGCTCTTCGACGGCCCGCTGGGCGTGAGCGAGATCGCCGCGCGCCTGGAGGTGGCCCCGGCCACCGTCAGCCTGATGGTGGCCGAGCTCAGCCGCCAGGGGGTCGTCACCCGCACCGAGGACGACGCCGACCGCCGGCGCACCATCGTCGCCATCGACGAGCGCCGCCGCGCCGCGGTCGACGGCTGGCTGTCCAACGGCGCGCGCGCCTGGCGCGTGGCGCTGGAGCCGCTCACGCCGGCCGAACGCCGCACCTTCGTCACGACGATGGAGGCCTACGAGCGCGAACTCGCCCGAGCGGACGGGGGCGGCGGCTGACCGCGGCACAGGCCGCGGCGGGGCCGCCGCCATGTCCCGTGGTCGTCCGGCCCCGGAGTCTGCGCCGGGCCGGGGCGGGATCGCGGTACCCGCTCCGGCGGCCCGGAACGGCGCCCGGAGCGGGTATTCCATCCCGACGGGAACGGCGGCGGGTGCGCGGCCGAATCCCGGGTCTCCGCTGTCGGCGGCGGGGGCGCCATGCCCCGCTATCGACGGCTCTGCCCCGCCTCCATGCCTGGTCACAGCCGTGAGGACAACGGGGAGCGGTTTCGCTGAGTGCGCGCACGGACACGATCCGGCACGCCGAATCAGCCGAGCCGAATGGAGCACGCGTGAAGCGTCTCTCGACCGTCGCCGCCGCCGGTGCCCTCGCCGCAGCCGTGCTGCTGACCCCCGCCGCAGCGCAGGCCGACACCCTGACCCTCCCCCTGACCGAGGCGGTGGCGGCGCTGCCGGCCGTGACGGAGGACCGCACCGGCTATCAGCGCGACGCCTTCCGGCACTGGGTGGACGCCGACCGCGACGGGTGCAACACCCGCAACGAGGTGCTCATCGAGGAGGCCGTGGTAGCCCCGGTCGTGGACGCCCGCTGCCAGTTGCAGGGAGGGGAGTGGTACTCCTACTACGACGGCGTCACCCACACGGTCGCGCGCGGCCTCGACATCGACCACGTCGTCCCCCTGGCCGAGGCGTGGGACAGCGGAGCATCGGCGTGGGACGACGACCGGCGCCGCGACTACGCCAACGACCTGGGCGACCAGCGCTCCCTGGTCGCGGTGACGGCGTCGGTGAACCGGTCGAAGGCCGACCAGGACCCCGCCGACTGGCTGCCGCCGTCGTCCGAGGTCCACTGCCGCTACATCGGCGAGTGGGTGGCGGTCAAGCTGCGCTGGGGCCTGGCGGCCGACCCCGCCGAGCAGGACGCCCTCACGGCCGTCGCCGCGGCCTGCGACCCCGCTGAAGTCGTGGAGGTCACCGAGGTCCCCGCGGCCTGACCGGTCCCTGATCCCCGGCCGTGGCGATGAACCTCCCGGCCCGTCGCCACGGCCGGCTCCCCCGCTCGGGTCCCCCCGTCCCGCCTCCGGCGGGAGCCCGGCGGTCCGCACACCGGGGCCGTTCCCCGGGCCGCGTCCACGAGAGGAGCGCCCCCCGCGTGCGGGGGGCGCTCCGGGCGTTCACAGGGGAGGGGGAGGGGTCAGGAGAAGTTGACGTCGCTGCATCCGTAGAAGGTCTGGTCGAAATGGCTGGCCTGCCAGACCATGAACACGATGTGCCGGCCGCTGCGTCCCGGCGCGGAGACGTCGATCTCCACCGAGACGCCGTTGAGGCCGGGCTCGGTGCTCGGCGAGCCCGCGCCGGGGGCGACCACGCCGGTCTGGCCGGCGAGTTCGAGGTCGTCCCAGCCCAGCCGCTCGGTGAGCGGGTCGAACCCCTGCTCGGTGACGTAGACGCGGTAGTAGTCGGCGCCGTGCAGCGCCTGGTCGTGCACTGTCACGGTGAAGTCGTTCGCCACGTCGGTGGTCTGCCAGGCGCCGGGGGTGTCCATGGCGTCGTAGCGCCCGGACGCGGTCCGGCCGCCGCTGCAGAGCTGTCCGTCGGGCAGCGCGCCTTCGTGGTCGCCGCCGACCTGCTCGCGGTACAGGCCGTTCCAGTTCCACATGGCCTGGACGTCGGCTTGCCAGGCCTGCCAGCACATGGGGTCCTCGGTGGCCATGTCGGGGTTCTGGAAATCGCCGCCCCAGCGCTGCCAGCAGCCGTAGTTGCGGGAGGGCGGGTCGATGGTGGAGCCGTGGGCGGCGGCGTTGCCCACGAGGAACACCGACAGCAGGATCAGGACGGCCGAACCCACCACGGAGACGCGGCGGAACGGGGAGGAGAGGCTTCGGGCAGAGGACATCGGCACCTCGTCGAGATCAGAGGAGAATGGGGGGTCTCGATCTCGCGGCCTCGTGCCCCGATCGTAGGCCGCCGTCCGCCCACCGGCAAGACAGGTTTCCCTTCCGGGCGGCGGCCGGGGCCGCGCACCCGGTCGCCGGTCGGGGACAACGCGGATCTACGTCGTGAACGCGGGTGTGGGGTCCATGGAGGTGCGTGCGTACACGCCACCCGCACCGACAGTGACGAATGTGACGTGCGGCACACGACCAAGTCCCGTTGCCTGTGCTAACGTCACAGGTGGGTTGCACAGTCTTGATTTCGCCTGATCCCATGTGATCGCCCGCGGAGTTTTTGACCAGCGGGCATTTCTGTTCCAAGAAGGTTCGCAGCACCCCCGGACACCGCAGGGTGTGGGTCCGGAACTGATCTTCGGAATGGGGAGATCGCGCATGGCGCAGGGAACCGTCAAGTGGTTCAACGGCGAAAAGGGCTTCGGCTTCATCCAGCAGGACGCCGGGGGCCCCGACGTTTTCGTGCACTACAGCAACATCAGCGGCTCTGGCTTCCGCAACCTGGAAGAGAACCAGCGCGTTGAGTTCGACATCACGCAGGGCCCGAAGGGCCCGCAGGCCGAGAACGTCCAGGGCCTCTAACCCTGACATTCTGACCTAGCGCGGCGGGGGCCGCCCGGGCGACCGGGCGGCCCCCGCTGTCGTTTCGTGCGTCGTTGCCGAGTCTTGAGGATCGGATCCGCAGATGTTGGTTAGCATGCCGGATATGACCTCGACCCCGGAGTTGCGCACCGACCGGCTCATCATCCGAGACTGGGACATCTCCGACGCTCCGGCCGCCCTCCCGGTGTACGGCGCCGAACAGGTCGCCCGCTGGCTGACCCCCGAGATCCGGGCGGTGCACGACGTCGAGGCGATGCGGTCGGTCCTGCACGCCTGGGTCGAGGCCCAGCCCAACCTGGTCCCGCCCGCCGGCCGCTGGGCCGTGGTCCGCCGCGAGGACGGCCTCCTGGTGGGCGGCCTGTCGCTGCGCCAGCTGCCGCCCTATGAGGAGGACTTCGAGCTGAGCTGGCACCTGCGCCCCGACGCCTGGGGGTACGGCTACGCCACCGAGGCGGGCCGCCGGATCAGCGCGTGGGCGTTCGACCAGGGCATCGAGGAACTCTTCGCGGTGGCGCGGCCGAAGAACACCCGCGCCATCGCCACGGCCCGTCGCATAGGGATGGAGTGGGTCGGCGAGACCGAGAAGTACTACGACAGCCGGCTCCAGGTCTTCCGCATCCGCCCCGCCGACCTCGGCCGCGGCGCGCCCTGACCGCCGGGGGCGGCCGCGCCGGCGCCGACCGGGCGCGCTCGCCGCTTCGCGGCCCGTCCGCCCTCCCGGGCTCCCGCGGCCGGAAGCCGGTCACCCGGCGGGTAGAGTCCGCCCCATGAGCCCCGCCGAACGCGACCTCGACCGCCTGCTGGCCGCACTGGAGCCGCGGCTGCGCCCCGGCGGCTACGTCTTCACCCGCGTGGCGGCGCCGCCCGCCGGGGTGCGCCCGGTGGTCACGGTGGCCGAGGACGAGGCGCTGACAGTGGTCTGCGCCCAGGACGAGGCCGACGCCGCCGGCCTCCCCTACGACTACGTGGCCGCCTGGATCACCCTGCGCGTCCACTCCGCCCTGGACGCCGTGGGGCTCACCCACGCGGTGTCGGGGGCGCTCGCCGAGGCCGGCCTGCCGTGCAACGTGGTGGCCGGCTACCACCACGACCACCTGTTCGTTCCTGCGGCCGAAGGCCCACGTGCGGTCGGGCTGCTGCGCGCCCTGGCGGACCGCGCGGCGGCCGCGGCTCCCGGGGAAGCGGGGCGCTAGCACCGGCGGGGCCGGCGCCGGCTCAGTACACGAAGGCCACGCCCGCGGTCTCCCACACCCGCTGCGCCGGGTCCAGGGGGCGGTCGGCGGGCTGCCGGCCGGGCACGCGCCAGGTGGCGCAGTCGACGGGCCGGGCCCGTCCGCCCCCCGCGTCGGATGCCGGGTCCAGCAGGTCCAGGCCGGAGAACGCCGCACCGGCCTCCTCGGGCGTGCGGACCCGGCCCCACGCGGTTCCCAGCGAGTGGACCTTCCCGGTCAGCCACTCCCGCGTGGCGGGGTCGTCGGAGACCATGTGCGAGTAGATCAGCGCCGACCCGGGAGCCACCCGGCCCAGGAGGTCCCGTAGCAGATCAAAGGGGTCGTGCGCGTCGGGGACGCACTGCAGCAGGGACACCAGCATCAGGCACACGGGTCGGTCGGGGTCGACGATCCGGGTGGCGGCGACGCGGGACATGAGGTCGTCGGTGTCGCGGATGTCGGCGAGCACGACCGCGGTGCCGGGGTTGTCGGCGAGGATCGCCCGGCCGTGGGCCAGGACGATCGGGTCGTTGTCGACGTAGACGGTGCGGGCGTCGGGGCGGACCCTGCGCGCGACCTGGTGGGTGTTCTCGGTGGTCGGCAGCCCCGCGCCGATGTCGAGGAACTGGTCGAGGCCCCGCGCCGCGACGGCCTCGACCGCGCGGGTGAGGAACGCGCGGCTGTCATAGCTGGACCGGAACATCTCCGGGACGCGTTCCAGCAGGGAATCGACCGCGGCCCGGTCGACCTCGAAGTTGTCCTTGCCCTTGAGGATGTAGTCGGACATCCGGGCGACGCTGGGGACGCTCAGGTCGATGTCGGGGGGGAAGCGGCCGGGGGGCTTGCGGTCTGCCATGGAAACGCCCACCTCGCGCGGCATCGATGATCGTGCGGATGCTGCGCATCCTAGCCATCCGAGTCCGGTTCGATGGGTGATTCCTCAATAAAGGCGGTCCGAATAGCCCCTGCGCGCGCCATCCGCGGGGCCGCCGCGCGCCCGCCTCTCGTACAGCGGCGCGAGGTCGCCGACGAGACCTGCGGAGCCCTCCGGCGGGTCCACCGCCGGCACGACCGGTTCCGCACGCGTCACCGGGACGGCCCGGGGCGGCGTGGGGGACGACCAGAACCCCTCGGGGGAGTCCGGCAGAGGCGCGGGTGCGGCGTCCGCGGGCGGCGGGAGGTCGGGGAAGGCGTCGCCGCCGCCCGCGGCGGGGTCCTGCGGCGCGCTCCGGGAGCGGCGGCGCAGCTCGGACAGGAACGCGCCCCGTTCGCGGCCCAGCCAGGCCAGGAGCAGGAACGGGTCGTCGTCGAGGGAGCCGGCGAGCACGTAGAGCGCCGCGGCCACGTGTTTGCAGGGGTGCCCCCAGTCGGGGCACGAGCAGGTGAGCACGGTGTCGCCGAGACCGGCCGGGAACAGCCGCAGGCCCAGGACGTCGAAGACGCGCTCGACCTCGGGCGGCAGTTCGCCGGCGAGCAGGTGCGCGCGGAAGAGCGGCTGGCCGGCCAGCGCGGCGGTGACGGTGGCCCACTGGTCGTCGTCGAGGACGGGCACGATGAGGCTGACCCGGTAGGGGCGGGCACGCGACCCCTGGACCTGGGCGGTGACCTCGCCGGCGCGCACGGTGAGGGCGCGCACGGCACCCTGCCGGGCGTAGCCGCGGCCGCGTTCGAGGCGCCCGGACTCGGTGCCGGACTCCAGGGCCTCGATGAACCGGCGCGACCACCAGGTGCGGCCCTCACGGGGGCCGCCCGCAGCGGGGCTCACCGGGTGACCGCCTCGGGGGCCAGGCGGATGACGTCGCGCAGGTCCTCGGTCGACAGCTCGGTCAGCCAGTCCTCCCCGGTGCCGACGACGCTCTCGGCGAGCGCCTTCTTGCGCTGGATCATGTCGTCCACGCGTTCCTCCAGGGTGCCCACGCAGATGAGTTTGCGGACCTGGACGTCGCGCCGCTGCCCGATGCGGAAGGCGCGGTCGGTGGCCTGGTCCTCGACGGCCGGGTTCCACCACCGGTCGAAGTGGACGACGTGGTTGGCGGCGGTGAGGTTGAGCCCGGTGCCGGCGGCCTTGAGCGAGAGCAGGAACACGGCGGGCTCGGCGGACTCCTGGAAGCGCCGCACCATCTCCTCGCGCCGCGCGCGCGGTGTGCCGCCGTGCAGCCACAGCACCTCGCGGTCCAGCCGCGCGGCCAGGTAGGGCGCGAGCCGGTCGCCCAGGGCGGTGTACTGGGTGAAGCACAGCGCCTTGTCGCCTTCCGCCATGGCCTCCTCCAGCAGGCCCTCGACCCGGTCGAGCTTGCCCGAGCGCCCGGCCAGGGGGGATCCGTCGGCGAGGAACTGGGCGGGGTGGTTGCAGATCTGCTTGAGCCGGGCCATGGTGGCCAGCACCAGCCCCTTGCGCTGGATCCCGTCGGCGTCGTCGATGCGCTCGGTCATGTCGTCGACGGCGGCCTTGTAGAGGGTGGCCTGTTCGGGGGTGAGCGTGCACCAGGTGCGGATCTCGTGCTTCTCGGGCAGGTCGGTGATGATCGAGCGGTCGGTCTTGAGGCGGCGCAGGATGAAGGGGCCCGTGAGCCGCTTGAGCAGGGCCGTGCCGTCCCCGTCCCCGTCCCCGTCGCCGGCGGCGCCGGACGCGCCCGCGGCGCCGGGCGGGGGCTCCGCGCCCCCGGTGCGGCCGTGGACCGAACGCTCGACGCGGTCGGCGATCGCCGCGCGGAAGGCGGCCTGGGACCCGAGCAGCCCCGGATTGGCGAACTCCATGATCGACCAGAGCTCGCCGAGGTTGTTCTCCACCGGGGTGCCGGTGAGGGCGATGCGCGAGGCGGCGGGCAGTTCGCGGACGGCCCGCGCCTGGCGGGTCCCGCTGTTCTTGACGGCCTGGGCCTCGTCGCAGACGACCCGGTGCCAGGGCAGCGCCGCCAGTTCCGCGGAGTCGCGCAGCACCACGCCGTAGGTGGTGATGAGCAGGTCGCTGGCGCCGGCGATGCGGGCGAGGTCGTTGCCGCGCGGGCGCTGGGGGCCGTGGTGGACGTGCACGCGCAGGTCCGGGGCGAAGCGGGCGGTCTCGCGCTGCCAGTTGCCGACGAGGGAGACCGGGCAGACCATCAGCGTGGGGCCGGGGGAGGGCCCGGCACCGCGTTCGTCGGTGAGCAGGGCGAGCAGCTGGACGGTCTTGCCCAGCCCCATGTCGTCGGCGAGGATCGCGCCCAGCCCGAGGCCGCCCAGGAAGCGCAGCCAGGCCGCCCCCCGCTCCTGGTAGGGCCGCAGCGCCCCGGTGAAGTCCCGCGGGGTGGCCATGGGAGCGACCCGGCGCTCGGTATCGCCGTTGAGCAGGGCGCCGAGGGGGCCGTCGGCGTCGATCGCGGTGACGGGCAGCGCGCCGGGGCCGGGGTCCACGATCATGCGCAGGGCCTCGTCGCGGCGCATCGCGCCCCGGCCGCGGCGGCGCAGGAACTCCAGGGCGCTGCGCAGATGGGCCGGGTCGACCTCCACCCAGTGCCCGCGCAGCCGGACCAGTGGCTGTTTGAGGCGGGCGAGCTCGGTGAGCTCGCCGAGGTCGACCGGGGTGTCGCCGAGGACCGCGTCGAGGGAGAAGTCGACGAGGTCCCCGGGGGAGATGCCGCCACCGGCCGCGGCGGGCCGCTCGCGGGCGGTGAGCCGGAGCCCCAAGGACGGGCGCCCGGACCACTCGGGCAGCACGACGGCGAACCCGGCGGCGTCGAGCCGGGGGGCGGTGTCGCGGATGAACACATGGGCGCCGCCGGTGCCCATGGTGATGCCGGAGGGGGCCAGTTCCCGCAGCGCGCCGCGCACGGCCGGGTAGTGGCGGGCGGCACGGTTGAGATCGGCGAGCATGGCGGATTCGACGTCGTCGGGCAGCCACGCGCCGCCGTGGCCCAGCCAGAGGTCGGCCAGGGGGAGTTGGAGGCTGGGGTCGGTGCTGGACTGCACCCAGAACTCCACCCGCCAGGTCTCCGCGGCGGCGCCGGAGCCGGTGCCCGGCGGGGCCTGCGGGTCGGGGCCGGGGGAGCGCTGCGGTTCGATGAGGCGGAACAGGAGCCGGGCCCGGGAGGGCGCGCGTTCGGCGTCGTGGTGCCAGGCGCGCAGCCGGGCGGCCAGGGGGGCGGCCGTGTCGGCGGCGTCGGGCGCGAGGAGGGGATCGGAGGCGGTGAGGGCCGCGGCGAGCGGGGCCAGGCCGCGGGTCGGCGCCGGCCGGGCCCGGGCGACGGCGTCGAGGAGGTCGTTGAGGGCGTGGGCGGCCAGCGCCTGCGGCGGATCGCGGTCGGGGTCGGTGTGGGCGCGGGCGACGGGCGGCAGGGCGGCGGCGAGTTCGGCGGCCTGGGCGGCGTCGGCGCCGGTGAGGACGGGGCGCCAGAGGGCGCGGGGCGGGTGGCCGACGAGGCGGGGGAGCAGCCGCCCGGTCGAGGCGAGGTGCTCGGCGAAGTCGAGGACGGCGGCGAGGTGGCGCAGGCCCGGGCCGGTGGCGGTGTCGCCGGCGGGAGCGGCGCGCAGGGCGGCCAGGAGCGCGGGGGCGTGTTCGGCGGGGACCGCGAGGGCGGGCACGCGCCACGGGAGCAGGGCCGGGGCGGGGACATCGGGGGCGTCGGGCACGGGTCCCAGAGCGGGGGAGGGGAGGGGGTGGGTGGGGGATCCGGGCAGCAGGAGGTCGAGGGCGGTCGCGCGGGTTTTGGCGAGGCGGGCGCCGTGGTCGGCGCCGGTGCCGCCGGGGGCCGCGGCGAGGGTGTCGCGCAGGAGGGCTTCGGGTGCGGCGTAGGGGTGGGGGCGGGGCCGGGCGCGGGCGGCCGTGCGGGCGGGCGCGGTGGAGTCCTCCGCCCACAGCAGGAGTTCGCCGCCGGCGGGCGACGTCCGCCAGGCTCCGTGGACGACGAGCACCCGCGCCCCTTTCGGTGTCATGGTGTCCCCGGTGCGTGGCGCACCGGGAGGTGGACGGCTCCGGCCGTGTCCGCGGCCGTCCGGCCGGCGTGCCGCGGGCCGGTGCCCCGGCCCGCGCCCGGCGGCCCGCGCGCCGGGCCGAGCCCCGCCCGAAGGCGAGGCTAGCCCATGGGCGCGCAAGTGATCGCACGTGCCGACACGTGGTGGACACCGCGCCCCGGCCGCCCCGGGCGGCCGGGGCGGGGGCTCGTGCCCGGTGGGCGGCCCGCGGGGGCTAACGGCCCGTGGCGGTGCTCCGGGGGTGCGGGCCGGGCCCGGAGCACCGCCCACCGGTGGCCGATCGCCCACAGGGCCGGCGCCGGCCGTCGTGACGACCGGCGCCGGAGCGCGTGCCGCGGGGTCATCCGCCGTGGCGGGTGCCGGGGCGCCGGGCGGTGTCCAGGAGGTGGGCGGCCAGGGTGATCCACTGGTCCGGCGCGACGAAGGCGACCACCGTGGTGCGGCCGATCCCGGCGGCGGCCAGGGCGGCGTCGACGCGGTGGGCGGCGTGCGCCGTTCGCAGGGAGGCCCGCAGGGAGCCGCCCGTGCCGGTGAAGCCGAGGTCGACCAGGCGCCGGTAGGCGCCGCGCAGGTGCGCCGGCAGCAGCGGACGCGCCCGCCGGCGCAGGAGCAGGACGGCGGAGTCCACACGGGGCACGGGGTGGAAGCGGTCGCGCGGGATCCGCCGTCCCATTTCCCAGGAGAAGTCGGGCCAGGTGCGGACGGTGAGCCGGCTCCAGCGGCCGTAGCCACCGGTCCGTTTGCGCGCGTATTCGAGCTGGGTGACCAGGGTGGCCGAGGTCAGGCCGCGGGCGGCGAGGCACCAGTCGACGATGTCGGCCGTGATGGAGTAGGGGATGTTGCCGACTGCGGCGAAGGAGTCACCGGGGGGTGCGGCGGTGCGGATGTCGGCGTGTTCGACGGTGACCCCGCGTCCGGCGAAGCGCCGGGAGAGGCCCGCGGCGAGGGCGGGGTCGACCTCGTAGGCGATGAGCCGGCGGCAGGCGGAGGCGAGGAACCGGGTGAGCATGCCCTCGCCGGCGCCGATCTCGACCACGAGATCGCCGGGGCCGACCCCGGCGGTGCGCACCAGTGCGCGGGCGAGCCCGGTGTCGGTGAGGAAGTTCTGCGAGAGGGTGCGGCGCCGGCCGCGGTCGCCGCCGTTGCGGCGGGGGCCGGCCGCGGTGCGGCGCGCGGAGGCGCCGCCGCGGGGCGGGGTGGGCTGGGGGCGGTCGCGTCGTGCGGATCCCATGGGCACGTCCGTTCCTGCCGCTGTGGGGCGGCGGACGGGGACGGGCGGCGCGGGAGCGGCCGAGCTGCGGCCATGGGCATGCGAAAGCGATCCGGGCCGCCCGTCCGATGTTCGGTGGACATGGCTGGGCCCTGGACCGGTGTGGGGCCGCCGCGCGGGGCGGCGGCGGAAGCGAGCGAGCGAGCGCCGGGTATGCGTCGGAACCCCGGCGCCGCACGGCGCACGGGTGGTCGGACGGCACGGTGGTGCCGCCGCGGTGCGGCCGGTGATCGGGCGATCAGGCCGCGACGCGGGTCAGATGCGGGCTCGGGTCGACCGGTCCAGGACGTCGGTCCGGAGGCGCGGACGGCGCACGAGAGCCGCCCCCCACCGGGCCGAACCCCGGCGGTCGGTCAGAGCACAGATGCCACACATGAGGCGCAAGCTACCCCACGGCCGAAGGCGCGCGCCACGGGTTTTTCCGCGGGTGCGCAGCGGGCGGCGCCCGCGCGCCCCGGGCCCCCCTCCGGCGCCGAGACGGCGGATGCGCGGGTTTTCCACGATGAACGGGTACGCCCCAAGGGATTTCGATAAAGTGTTCTTGGGATGCGATTTCTGTTGAATTCCGAACGTTCCCCTGCGATCGGAATTCGCCGATCCGTCCGAATGGGTGGAGATATCACGGTCCGCGTTTCGCGCGGCCGGTGGCTCCTCCAAGCTTCCTTCCGCCCCCTCTCCGCCGTGCACCGCGCCCGGCGAAGGAAATCGAGGTGCCTTATGGAACTCCACGACGACCGGCCGGTTCCGGGTGGGGTCGCCCGTTTCTACGACACGCTCGGACCGCTGTTGAGCCGCGCGTGGGACGACAATTTCCATTTCGGCTACTGGGACACCCCCGACGACCCCCGGTCGGTCGAGAGCGCCACCGACCGGTTCACCGACGTCCTCATCGGGCGGCTCGGTGTCGACGTCGGGCACCGGGTGCTCGATGTGGGGTGCGGAATCGGCAAGCCGGCGCTGCGGGTGGCCCGGGCCACCGGTGCCGGTGTGCTGGGGATCTCGGTCAACGAGGGGCAGGTCGACGACGCCAACCGGCGTGCCCGGGCCGAGGGGCTGGACCGCCTGGTCTCCTTCGAGTGCGCCGACGCGATGCGCATGCCCTACGACGACGCCTCGTTCGACGCGGTCCTGGCGCTGGAGTCGATCCTGCACATGGACCGCGGCGTCGCCCTGCGGGAGATGGCGCGGGTGCTCCGGCGCGGGGGGCGGCTCGTCCTGACCGACGTGCTGGTGCCCGAGGGCGCGGGAGACGCGGACCTGCTGCGCAGGTCCGAGGAGGTCCTCAACGGGGGAGGGGCCACGCTCGACGACTACCTGCGCCTGACCCGCGAGGCCGGGCTCGACGTGGTCGAGCTGGTGGACGTCTCGCAGCACACCAGCCCGACCGTGCCCCGCATGGCCGAGCGGTTCCGGCGGAGCGGGCTGGTGGCGGATCCCGCCACCGACGCCGGCCGCATCGTCGCCGTCACCGAAGAGCTGCCCGAGGTGGGCTGCCTGATCCTCGTCGCCCGGCACGCCGCTCAGACCCGCTGAGGTACCGCGCCGATCGCACATTAAGAAATCTACGACGTACAGGCGTCGGTTGCGGTTCCACCGCACTTCGAACACACGAGAAAACCGGATCGAGCGGCTGCGCCGCCCTCATCGTCAAGGCGAGGCTTTCCCGGGCATGGCTTCCCCGGGAAACCCCTCCTTGCGAGGGCGGCGCAGCCCCGTGTACACGACGGGTCAGAAGGCGGCCTTGTCCTCCGTGGCCGCGGCGACCGCGCCGCCGAGGAGGACCGCCGCGGCATCGGTCGCCGCCATCAGGGTCGCCGCTTCGGTGTCGAGTCCCGCCAGGATGGTGTCGATCCCGCGCACGCCGGCGGTGTCGAGGAGCCGCTTCTCGTTGGTGACCCAGGTGCCGCGCGCGGCCATCACCGCGTGGGCGGCCTGGGCCGCGGCGACCGCGATCGCTCCGGCGGTGTCGGCCAGGTGCCCCCGCTGGGCGTGGGCGGTGCGGGCGTAGTCGAGCGTCAGGCGGGCATCGCCCCACCACCGGGCGGGGGCGGAGGTGCGCAGCGCCTCGGGGTAGCCGGGCCGCGGCAGCTCCCCGTGCAGGACCTCGTTCACCGCGAGTTCGGCGACCACGATGTAGGTCGGGACGCCCGCGAGGTGGAAGGCGAGGCGTTCGACGTCGAAGCGCCCCCGCTGTGCTTCTGCGAGGCGGAACTCGACGTCGTCGAGGTCGCGGTAGTGGACGTCGACCCGGCGGCCGTCGGCCTGGAGCCGGGCCCCGCCGTTGAACACGCCGCCGCCCCAGCCGCCGATGTCGGAGACCTCTCCCTCCCAGCCCAGGTGGCGGAGCTGTCCGGGGTCGAACCGGTGCCGGTAGTAGACGGCTAGATCCCAGTCGCTGTCGGAGGTGTGGGTGCCGGTGGCGCGGGATCCGCCGAGTGCCACGGCGTGGACCCCTTTGAGGTGGGCGAGGGTGTCGGTCACATGGGCGCTGAACGCCTCGTCGCTGAGCGGCATGATGGCACGGTAGCGGAGGGGTTCGGCCGTATGCTGTGCGGCGTGCTGCGAGAGATAACGGCGACCCGGTACGTGCTGCCGCTGCGTGAGGGCGGTTCGCTTCCGGGTCTGGTCGAGGCGGACGACCTCGGCATGTACGTGGTGAAGTTCATCGGTGCGGGGCAGGGGCGCAAGACCCTGATCGCCGAGGTGATATCGGGGGAGTTGGGGCGGCGGCTGGGCCTGCCGGTGCCGGAGCTGACGCTGGTGTGGTTCGACGCGGTGATCGCGCGGGGCGAGCCTGATCCGGAGGTCCAGGAGCTGCTGAAGGCCAGCGGCGGGCTGAACCTGGGGATGGACTACCTGCCGGGGGCGCTGGCGTTCGACCCGCTGGTGTACGAGGTGGACGCCGAGATGGCGGGGCGGGTGATGTGGTTCGACGCGTTCGTGGGCAACGTGGACCGGACGTGGCGCAACCCGAACATGCTGGTGTGGCATGGGCGGCCGTACCTGATCGACCACGGGGCGACGCTGATCTTCCACCACAACTGGTCCGGAGCGGGGCCGGCGGCGGCGCGGCGCTACGACGCCTCGGAGCACGTGCTGGTCGGGGCGCGGCCGGACGTGGCGGGGGCGGATTCGGAGTTCGCGGAGCTGGTGACGGCGGAGCTGTTGTGGGAGGTCGTAGGGCTCGTGCCGGATGCGTGGCTGGCGGACGAGCCGGGGTTCGGGTCGGTCGATGAGGTGCGCGAGGCCTATGTGGGGCACCTGCTGACGCGTGCCGGTACCCGCGGGTGGCTGCCGGAGGTGCCGCGGTGAAGCGTGACGTGTTCGAGTACGCGCTGGTGCGCGTCGTGCCGCGGTTGGAGCGCGGGGAGCAGGTGAACGCGGGGGTGATCGTGTACTGCAAGGCGCGGTCGTTCCTGGCGGCGCGCTGCGCGGTGGATGAGGCCCGGTTGCGGGCGCTGGACGCATCGGTGGACGTGGCGGGCGTGGCGCTGGCGTTGGAGGCGGTGGAGCGGGTGTGCCGGGGCGGCCCGGGGGCGGGCGCGGCCGGTCGTGAGGACGCGGGTCGGCGGTTCCGCTGGTTGACGGCGCCGCGGAGCACGATCGTGCAGCCGGGGCCGATCCACACGGGGCTGACGGTGGACCCGGAGGGGGATCTGGAGCGGCTGGCGGAGTCGTTGGTGGGGTGAGCGCGGCCGGCCCTGGTGGCCGGGTGCGGTGTGCTGCGGCGGGGTACCGGGGGTGCCCCGCCGTTGTGGTGCCGGGGGTCGGGGAGCCCGGTGGGGGGTGGTTGCGCGTGGTGCGGGGGCGTTGACGGGGTGTGGCGGGGTGGGTGGTGCGGGGCCGGGTGGGCGGTCCGGGTATTCGGGGGTGTCGCCGCTGGTGGAGGGGTGGGTAACGCAGGTCACGTCCGGGTAGTGGGCATCGGCGGATGTAGCGGTGGTGGGCGGGTGTTGGCATTGATCGGTGGCCCGGTGCCGCCGATCCCCCGACGCCGACGTGGATGGGAGTCTTTCGCGTGTCTTTGGCCCGTTCGTCCTCTGCGGAGGCGGTGACCGCTCCGGCGGAGCCGCGGTCGCGCCGCTCGGTGGCGTTGTTGGTGATGGTGTTGGGGACGCTGACGGCGATGGGGCCGTTGGCGACCGATCTGTATCTGCCGGCGTTCCCGGCGATCGCGGAGGATCTGGGGTCGTCGCAGGCGCGGATCCAGTTGACGCTGACGGCGATCATGCTGGGCATGGCGTTGGGGCAGCTGGTGATCGGGCCGATGAGCGACGCGTGGGGGCGTCGGGTGCCGCTGCTGGTGGGTGCGGCGCTGTTCACGGTGGCGTCGTTCCTGTGTGCGCTGGTTCCGTCGGCGGGGGTGTTCGTCGCGCTGCGGTTCGTGCAGGGGGTGGCCGGTGCGGCGGGGGCCGTGATCTCCCGGGCGGTGGTGCGCGACCTGTTCGAGGGCGATGACGCGGCGCGGTTCTTTTCCCGGCTGATGCTGGTGATGGGGCTGGCTCCGTTGCTGGGGCCGGTCTTGGGCGGGCAGTTGCTGCTGCTGGGGACGTGGCGGCTGCTGTTCGCGGTGCTGGGCGTGGTGTCGCTGGTGAGCCTGGCGGTGGTGTTCTTCTGGCTGCCGGAGAGCCTGCCGCGTGAGCGGCGCGGGTCGATGAACCTGGCGGGGCTGGTGTCGACGGTGGGGCGCCTGGTGCGCGATGTGCGGTTCGTGGGTCCGGTGCTGGTGCTGGGGTTGAGCTTCGGGATGATGTTCACCTACATCAGCGCGTTCTCGTTCGTGTCGCAGAACGAGTTCGGGGCGAGTGCGCAGCAGTTCAGCATGGTGTTCGCGGTGAACACGCTGGGGATCATGGTGGGCAACCAGGTCAACGGGTTTCTGATCGGCCGGGTGGAGACCGTGCGCCGGCTGGCGGCGGGTCTGGTGGGCGCGCTGACGGCGGTGCTGTCGCTGGGCGTGCTGGCGCTCGCGGGCGTGGGGGGCTTTGCGGGGCTGGTGGCGGTGACCGCGGTGTTCTTCGTGATGATGTTCAGCGTGGGGTTCGTGTTCCCCAACGCGACGACGCTGGCGATCTCCAGTCAGCCTCCGACGGTGGCCGGGACGGCGTCGGCGCTGATGGGGTCGTTGCAGTTCGCGCTGGGCGGCGGGTTGGCGGCGCTGGCGGGGTTGACGGCGTCGGGTGAGGCGAGCCTGGCGAGTATGGCGGTGGTGATGGTGTCGACGGGCGTGGTGGCCGCTGCGGTGTTCGTGGTGGTGGCGCGGAGGTCGGTGCGTCCTGCCGTGTGAGGTCGGATGATCGTGTGATGTGGCCCGGGTGCGTGGTGCGCCCGGGCCGTTGTCGTGGGACGGGTGTGGTGTGCAGGCGGATGGTGACGGTGGGTGATGCCGGGGGCGTGTGCGGTGGGTGAGGGGAGGAGGAGAAAGGCGGTTCCTGTTCAGGTGGGCGTTTTTGCGCTCTTTTCGCGTGTTGTGCGGGTTGCCGCCGGGTGAGGGGAACGTGCACAGTAGGGCACGTCCGTTTGACGTGCGAAATATCGGTGTGGAGGCGAGCGCGGGAATGGGACAGTCTCGGTCGGCCCCGGGGGCACAGGCCCGGGAGATCACGGGGTTGGGTGAGCTCGCTTACCGTAGTGCCGGCGCGGACGCGCGCGCCGACTTCTTCTCGCGGCGGGATACGGAGGGTGACTGGAAGCGGGTCTCCGCCGGGGAGTTCCTCACCGAGATGGGCGCCGTGGCCAAGGGCCTCATCGGCGTGGGCGTGGGCGCGGGCGACCGCGTGGTCCTGGTGTGCGGGAACCGCTACGAGTGGGCGCTGATCGCCTTCGCGGTGTGGGTGGTGCGCGCCGTGCTGGTGCCGGTCGCGCCGACGTGTTCGGCGGAGCGGCTGCGCCACATCCTGCGCGACTGCGGTCCGGCCGCGATCGTCCTGGACGACGGCCGGCACGCCCCGGTGGTGGAGGGGCTCGCCTATGAGCTGACCGATCTGGCGCGCACGTTCCGGTTGGACAGGGAAGGGCTGGAGGCGATCGCGCGGCCGGGCGCCTACATGGACTCCTCGGCGGTGCGGTACCGGCGCGACGAGGCGCGCCGCGACGACCCGGCGTCGATCGTGTACCCGGTGACGGGGCTGGTGCGGGCGCGGGGCGCGGTACTGACGCACGGCAACTACCTGTCGTCGGCGGCGGGGCTGGTGGAGCGGCTGGCTCCGGGCCTGCCCGGGCGCGCTCCCGGGCAGGAGAGCGCGCTGCTGCGGCTGCCGCTGGCGGGGGTGGCCGGGCACGCCGCCCTGGTGGCGTGCGTGCTGGCGGGCGTGCGTGTGGGTGTGGGCCGGCCCGGGGCGGGCTGGGAGGCGGATCTGCGCGTGTTCAAGCCCGCGGTGCTGGTGAGCGGCGCCGAGCTGCTGGGCCAGGTGTACGCGCGGGTGACCGACGGTGCGGGCGGTTCCGGGGATGAGGATCTGACGGCTTTCCGGGCGGCGACGGACCTGGCGGTGGAGTTCGACCGCGCCGAGCGCAAGAGCGCGTGGAAGCGGATGTCGCGGGCGATGTACGAGTGGATGTACGGGCGGGTCCGTGAGGCGCTGGGCGGGCGGGTCCGGCTGGTGGTGTGCGTCGGGGGCGGGCTGGAGGAGCGGCTGGACCGGTTCTACTCGGGGATCGGCATCGCGGTGTTCCAGGCGTTCGGGACGGTGGAGAGCGGCGGGGCGTTCACCGCGAACGCCCCGGGGGAGCGGCGCGCGGGTACGGCCGGGCGGCCGCTGCCCGGGGTGGAGATGCGGCTGGCGCGCGACGGCGAGGTGCACCTGCGGGGCCCGGGGGTGTTCGCGGGCTATTGGGGTGCGCCCGATGCGGGGCGGGCGGCGTTTCGCGACGGGTGGCTGGCCACGGGGTTCGCCGGCGAGATGGACAGCGGGGGGTACCTGACCGTGCGGCGGCGGCTGCGGGCGCAGGCGTCGCTGGCGGCGCCGCCGGAGCAGCCCGCCCGCCGCAGGCCCGTTGCGGGGCCGCCGCCGGCGGTGCCGCCGGTGCCCGCGGCCGGGGCGCGGGGGGAGGCTGCGGCGGGGGCGGTCGCGGCCGGCGCGGCGCCGGAGGCCGACCATGTCGCGGTGCTCGAGCAGCACCTGCGGGCGCACCCGCTGATCAGCCAGGCCATGGTGATCGGGGCGGGCCGGCCCTATGCGAGTGCGCTGGTGACGCTGATCGCCGACCAGCTGGAGTACTGGCGGCTGGTGAACAACCGGCCGCTGTCGCTGTCGCGCGAGGATCTGGCGGCCGATCCCGACCTGCTGCGGGAGATCCAGTCGGGGGTGCGCGCGGCCAACCGGGCGGTGCCCTCGATGTGGGCGGTGCGGGCGTTCCATGTGCTGGCGGAGGAGTTCACGCCGCGCAGCGGACTGGTGCTGGAGGACGGGCGGCTGCGGCGCGACGCGGTGCTGCGGGCGTTCGCCGAGGAGATCGACGGCCTCTACCGCATGCCCGAACCGGGGCCGCGGGAGTAGGGGGTGGCGGGGTGCCCGGGGCGGCGGCCCCGGGCGCGCCGCCGGCGTCTCGGCGGGGCCGGGTCAGCGGTTGAGGTAGGCCAGGACGGCCAGGACGCGGCGGCTGTCGTCGGTGGAGGGCGGCAGGTCGAGCTTGGTGAAGATGTTGTTGATGTGCTTGCTGACGGCTTTGTCGGTGATGAAGAGGCGCCCGGCGATGGCGTAGTTGGAGCGGCCTTCGGCCATTTCGCCGAGGACTTCGCGTTCGCGCGGGGTGAGGGCGGCCAGGGGGCCGTCGTCGTGCTTGGCCAGGAGCTGGGAGATGACGGCGGGGTCCATGGCGGTGCCGCCGGCGGCGACGCGGCGCACGGCGTCGATGAACTGGCCGATGTCGAAGACGCGGTCCTTGAGCAGGTAGCCCACTGCCCCGCCGTCGTCGGAGAGGAGCTCGCGGGCGTAGAGCTGCTCGACGTGCTGGGAGAGCACGAGGATGGGCAGGCCGGGGATCTGGCGGCGGGCCTCGATGGCGGCCTGGAGCCCTTCGTCGGTGAAGGTGGGCGGCAGGCGGACGTCCACGACGGCGACGTCGGGGCGGTGCTCGATGAGGGCTTTGAGGAGGTCGGGGCCGCTCTCGACGGCGGCGACGACGTCGCATTCGTGGGCCTGTAAGAGCCGGATCAGTCCGTCGCGGAGGAGGGCGAGGTCTTCGGCGATGACAACACGCACGGTAGCTCCATGGTGACGATGGTCGGCCCGCCTGCCGGGCTGACGAGGTTCATCGTCCCATCGAACGCGGCCAGGCGGCGCCGGATGCCTTGGAGGCCGGTGCCGTTGAGGAGGTCGGCGCCGCCGCTGCCGTTGTCGCCGACGATGATGACCATGCGGCCGCGGCCGTGGTTGATGCGGACCCAGGCGCGGTCGGCTCCGGAGTGCTTGGCGGCGTTGGTGAGCAGTTCGACGACGGCGAAGTAGGTGGCGGATTCCACGGGGTCGGCGGGGCGGCCGGGCAGCTCGATGTCGACGGTGATGGGCAGGTGCTGGGTGATGGCCAGGGCCCGCACGGCGCCGTCGAGGCCGCGTTCGACCAGGACGGGCGGGTGGATGCCGCGGACGAGGTCGCGGAGTTCGGTGAGGGCGTGGCGGGTGGTCTCGCGGGCTTCGGTGAGGAGTTTGCGGGCGTTGGCGGGGTCGTGGTCGAGCATCTCCTCGGCCATGCCCAGGCTCATGCCGAGGGCGACGAGGCGGGCTTGGGCGCCGTCGTGGAGGTCGCGTTCGATGCGGCGGACTTCGCTGGCCTGGGCGTCGATGGTCTCGGCGCGGGAGGTGGCGAGGTGGGCGACGCGGGCGGTGAGGCGGGCCTTTTCGTTGGGGGCCAGGAGCCAGCGGTTGAGGTGGGCGTAGAGGGTGACGGCGAGGGGGGCCAGGAGGCGGAAGGCGGTGAGCAGGGCGATGGAGATGAGGAGCGGGTACCAGCTGTCGTGGAAGCTCCACGTCCAGTTGAACAGGGCGCTGAGGGCGCTGAGGGCGCTGAGGAAGAGCAGGCCGGCGGGGACGGCGGCGATGGTGATGCCGGCGAGGGTGTTGACGGCGAGCCAGGCGAGGTCGCGCCAGGTGGCGGGGTCGGTGATGGTGGCGCGGATCTGGGCGCCCAGCCTCGTGTCGGGCAGGGGCCGGTAGGGGGTGGGGATGGGGCCGTCGTCGAGGAAGCGGCCGAGGAGCCGGCGGTGGGTGTCGGCGTGGGCGCGGATGAGGCGGGTGATGGTGACCAGGAGGGGCAGGCCGACCCAGATGGCGGAGAGGACGCCGGCGATGAGGAACAGGACGAGGAGGGCGGTTCCGGCGACGGCGTGGGCGACGAGGAGGAGGGACCAGGCCAGCAGGTGCAGGAGGCCGGGCCGGAGGGCGTCGGTTCGTGCCATGGGCGGGGTCCTTCCGGGCGGGGCCGCCGCGCCGGCGGGGGTGCGGTGGTGGGTGTCCTTGTTCATTGTGCTGGGGTGGCGGGCCGGTGGCAGGGGTGCCAGGTCCCCTATCGGGTGGGCCGGGCAGCGGGGGTCGGCTGGATCCTACCGGGCATGCCGCATGAGCTGTGGCGCCGCAGGCCGCCCTGGTCGCGCACCGCAGCGGGGGCGGGCGCCGGTGCCGGGTGAGCGGTGGGGGCGGGGCGCCGGCGGGGCCGGTAGCCGGGAGGGCGCCGGTGCCGTGCCGGCCGGCCTCCTCACGTCCTGCATGGTCGCCGAGGAGCCCCTCGGTCTGCTCCGCTCCGCTGCGGCACGCCGTACCGGGTATCGGGACCGGTGGCGGCGGTGTCGGCCCGCGCCGTGGACGGGGAGGGGGCGTCGGCCCCGCAGGCGCGCCGCGCAGTTCGTCCCCGGCGCGGCCATGGGCCTGATGGGAGTCGTCGAAGCGGCGGCGGCCGCGGGGTCTCCTCGGGGGCCGGCGGGCCGGGGCCACCGCTCGGGCGGGTCGAGCGGTGGCCCGTGTGACCGAGCGCCGGGCGTGAGCCGGACCCTGGGTGACGACCGCCGGGATCCCGGGAGCCGGGCCGCGTGCCGATCGCCCCGGCGGTGCCCGCCGCCTGTACGGCCGATCGGGGACGGGCCGGTGAAAATCCGTTGCGCGCCCCGGGCGGCTCGGTGAGAGTAAGGCCGACCCGTCCACGACTGAGAGGCCGCGACCGCCCGGCGTTCGCGGTGGGAGGTACCGTTCATGCTGTCCGAGCGCGACATCGAGGCGTTCGTCGAGGACGGGTTCGTCGCCCTGCGCGGCGCGTTCCCCCGCGAGCTGGCCGACCAGGGCCGCGAGCTGCTGTGGGCCGACCTCGGCTGCGACCCCGGCGACCCCGCCACCTGGACCCGGCCGGTCGTCCGCCTCGGCGGCTACCACGCCCCGCCGTTCCGGGAGGCCGCCACCACACCGGCGCTGCACGCGGCGTTCGACCGGTTGGTGGGCCGGGGCCGCTGGCAGCGCCTGGGCGGGCTCGGCACCTTCCCGGTGCGCTTCCCCAGCGATGAGGACCCAGGCGACGCCGGCTGGCACCTCGACGCGTCGTTCCCCGGCGCGCAGGGGGAGTACCGGGTCAATCTGCGCTCGCGCGGCCGTGCGCTGCTGATGCTCTTCCTGTTCTCCGACGTCGGCCCCGACGACGCCCCCACCCGCATCCGGGTGGGCTCCCACCGCGACGTCGCACCGCTGCTGGCCGAGGCCGGTGACGAGGGCCGTGAGTTCATGGACCTGTGCGGCGCGGCCGTCCCGGCCGGCGAGGGCCGTCCCGAGGCGCTCGCCACCGGCGCGGCCGGCGACGTCTTCCTGTGCCACCCGTTCCTCGTGCACGCGGCCCAGCCGCATCGGGGCACCGGGCCGCGCTTCATGGCCCAGCCGCCGCTGCTGCCCGTGGGGGAGTTCGACCTCGACGCGGAGCGGCCCACGCCGGTGGAGCGTCCGGTGATCGAGGCGCTGCGCGCCCGCTGACCCGCGCGCCCTACCGCGGGTCGTGTCCGCGTGTGCGGCGCGCGGCTTCGTGGCGGGTGCGGGTCCGGGGCGTCCGCATCGCGCCGGAGAGACGAGCGCGGGTACCTGCCGCGGGTCGACGGGCCGAGTAGGGGGCGGTCGTCGTTTCAGGGCCTGGCGGGGGCTCGGCCGCAGAGGCGCGCCCCGATCGCGGCGCCGCCCGCCGTCCCGCTTCCGGCCGGCGCCGCGGGGCGGCTCGGACCGTGCTCCCGGCGCCTTCGCCGCGACCGTGCGCGACCCCGCCCGGGGCGGGACCGCCATCGACGGCCGGTAGGCGGTGCCGGACGGGCCGCCGCACCACCCCGCCTGAGAAGGGGTGGTGCGGCGGCCCGTCCGCGGACCAGGCGCGGCGGCGGCGCGGGTCGGCCGGATCAGGCCCAGCGCATGTCGGTGGCGACGGGCAGGGAGTCGACCTTGGTCTCGGAGTGGGCGTTGAGTTCGGTGTACAGCTGGTTCCAGGCGTCCTTGGGGGAGTTGTCGGTGGTGGAGCAGCCGCCGCGCTGCTTGCAGGCGGCCTCTTGCGACATGGCTCCGGCGAAGCGGACCGGTCCCGAGCCCTTGGTGGCGCCCCAGGAGCTGATCGCCGACCACTGGCGGGCCTGGATGCCGTCGGTGCGGTAGATCTGCGGGATCGCCTTGATGGTGGGGGCGGCGCCGGTCGCCACATAGTGCAGGTCGGCGAGCTTCCACCCGTTGTTGCAGCTGGTCGAGCTGGAGCCGTGGGTGGGGCAGCCGTCGGCGGAGTTGGCCGCGTAGAGGGTGTGGTCGCTGGCCTGGGTGAAGGCGTCGACCCAGCCGCGCGCCCAGGAGGGCGACGACCATGCGGGTTCGGCGTCGACGGCACCGGTGATGGTGACGGCTTCGGTATCGGCCGTGCCGTCGACGATGGCGGCCCAGGCGCGGCCGGCGGCGGCACCGTCGATGCCGCCGTCGGACTTGTTGTTGACGCCCATGGCGAGGTCGGCGGTGGCGCCCCCGGTGCGGCACTCGGTGAAGCCTTCGGCCCAGGCCGTTGCGACGTCGGCGGCCGTGCTCGCGGCGACGCGGGCGCTGGTGGAGCCGGAGGTGGTTCCGGGCTGGCGGAGCTTGTCGCCCTTCTCCTGGGTGCCGAAGAACAGGACGCGCACCCCGTCGCGTCCGGTGCGCCCTTCGGCGCATCCGGCGTCGCGGGCGGCGGTGCGCTCGGCGGAGCCGCCGGCGAGCGGGGTGTAGCGGCTGACCGTCTGGCCGGGATAGGTGGCCGCCTCGGCGGGTGTGGCGGCGGTGGCGGCGCCAAGGGCGAGGACGGCCAGGGTGGTGGTGATGCGCTGGGTCGCGGTGCGGTGGCTGGTGTTCATGGCTGCCTCCGGCGGATGCGGTTGACGGGGGACCTTGTCCCATTCAGCCGCATCGGAGACGGTTCGATCACGCACCGTGAGTGTTGGGTGATTCTGTGTCATTCTAGGACGAATATGCAGGTGACGGGCGGTGTTCCGCCCGCGCGCAGGGGGCCGCCGCCGACCGCCTGCCGCCGACCGCCTGCCGCCGGGCGCCGGCGAGTCGGGCCACGCCGCGCGCCGACCGCCCGCAGGTGGCGGCGGTGGCCGCAGGGGGCGGCTCGTCGCCGACCCGGCGCCGCCTGTCGGTCGACGGACGGCCGGCCCGGGCCGACGCGTGACGAGCGGCCGCCGGCGCTCCGGCGCGGGCGTCGCACCCCCCTTTCCTGCTGTGGTCCGTGCGGTCATATCGCGGCGGCGGCGATGAGCAACGCGGCCACGGCCCACGCCAGGACGGCCGCGCCCAGCAGCGTGCCCAGCCCCGTCCGCAGGCCGCGGCTCGCGGCGTCGGCGCGTCCGGCGGGGGCGATGCCGAATATGCGGCTGCGGCCATGGCCGCCGAGGCGGTGGGCGGCGACCATGCGGCCGGTCGCGGCGTGCAGGTGGCCGGTGACGGTCACGGGCTGGCCCTGCTCCACCAGCCATTCGGCGAACCCCACGGCCTCCAGGCCCGACGGCGGGTACGCCAGGGGCAGCATCCACGGGAAGCGTGCGGCGACGCGGTGGGCGGATCTGGGCAGCAGGTGCGGTGCGGCGGCGTCGGCGAATGACTCTGCGGTGCGCGCGCGGCCGAGGCGGGGGTGGGGGTGCAGCCCGGCGGGGTGGACGCGGATGCTTCCGGTGTCGCCGGTGAGCCGGAAGGTGGTGGCCGCGGCGGCGGCGCGCCGGGCGACCAGCACGGCCGACCGCGGGCCGGGAACCAGGTGTGTCTCCAGGGCCCACCACACGCAGGCGCGATCGGTGAGGGGGGAGCTCAGCAGGCCGGCGGTGTCGGGTGCGGCGAGGCCGGTGATGACGGCGGGGCCCTGGCTCCCGCGCGCCAGGGCGGCGTCCACCGTCAGCCGCGGCAGCGCCTCCAGGGTGCGGATCCGGGGCAGCAGCGCCACGCCGGCGGTGAGCAGGGCGAAGCCGCCGATGAGGAGGGATGCGATGACGGCGTTCATGGCAGTCTCCGCCTGTGAGGGATTGGCAACTGCGTGTGAGACGCCGGAGGCGGTGGGCGGGTTCAGGCCGCTACCGGACCCCCGCGGGCGGGTGCCGCGGCCGTGGCAAGGGCGGCGCGGGCGGGCCCCGGTGCAGGTGGAAGGGGTGATGAGGGGTGCCGGGCGGCGACGGGAGGGACGGATGTCCGCTTGTGGCCGATTGCGTGCTCATGTGCGATCCGGGGGCCGATGACCTGGGCGGACGGCGCCCTGCGGGGGGAGTGCCCGCCCTCTGCCAGAGCGGAGGCGCTTGTCCGCTTCCGGCCTCACCGATGACGCCACCCGGCGCGTATGCGCCTGCGCGAGATCGCGCTGTGCGTGGGCGGTCGCGGGGGGAGTCGGCCTCGCGACCGCGCCATTTACCGTCGTCCCGCGATGAAGCTCAAAATTCCCTGATCAACGAGGTGGGGGCGCCCCGGCCGAGCGCGTCGTCCTTGGAAAGGGTGGACGGATCCCCCAGCGGGAGTTGGTGGACACCACGGGTTTCCACCATCTTTTTAGGCACCCGTCAGCCCGATTGAATCGCCTCGGGCGGTGCTCCGAGTGGGCTTGCGAGAACCGATCGATCGATCGATTCTCGGACAGGTGCGTGCGGGCGAAAAACCCCGGCTCAGGATCCGGCGGATGTACGCTCGGTCAGCTCCGTCACGGACGAGTGCTACCGCTGAACCCTGTGGTCATCCGGTCGACCCCGTCGTCGGCCGGGCCGCTCACCCCGCGCCGGTGCCGTCCTCGTCGTCGGGCACCCAGCGCAGGATGTCCCCGGGCTGGCAGTCCAGCGTGCTGCAGATCGCGTCGAGGGTGGTGAACCGCACCGCTTTGGCGCGGCCGTTCTTCAGCACGGCGATGTTGGCGGGGGTGATCCCCACGGCCTCGGCGAACTCGCCGACCGACATGTTGTGCCGGGCGAGGTGGACGTCGAGATCGACGACGATCGCCATCAGACCACCTCGGCCATCTCGGTCTGCAGGTCCATGGCCTTGCGCAGGAGGCCGCGCATGAGGACGAGCAGCATCGCCACGGCCGCCCCCGAGCCGGTCAGCACGATCGCGGCGCCCGCCGTCCCGATCAGCCCCATGTCGTCGTCGGGCGTGGGGATCTCGCCCACGACGAGGTGTACGGTGACCCCGGCCGTGAGCAGCGTCGCCACTAAGGTGGCCCCGATGATGACGTCGACCCAGAGGAAGGCCATGGGGGTGAAGACCGCATCGCGCCGGAAGACGGCGAGCAGCATCCAGACCCCGGCGAGGGCCACCTGGACACAGGCGACCCCCAGGATCGCCAGCGTTATATAGGGCGTGGCGAACGGCGCGTATGGGGGGAAGAAGGCTACCGCCTCGGCCGCCGCGCCCGGGATGACCACGAACTGGCCGAAGAAGCCGACGAGGATCGCCAGGACGGCTGCACTGCGTAGGGCGAAGATGAAGAATCGATCCATGCATCGATTATCAATAGATACCGATCGAAAATCAATAGGTTGGGATGGTCGTCCGGGTCCGCGGTGCCGTGGCCCCGGCCGCGAACCGGGTTCCCGACGTGATCTGTTTCTGCGCGGGCGTCGGGGGGCGACCGGCGTCCTGCCCCGCCGGGCGGGTGAGCCTCCAGCAGCCGCGGACCAGTGAACCCCATCTCCTGCGCCGCTTCGAGTGGAGGCTGATCGCTTGCGGGCACGCGGGCGAGAACTCCCGCGCGGGAGGCGCCCCCGCCGCCGGGGTGTTCGAGGGATCCCGGCCTGTCACGCTCGACCCGCCCCGGCGGCGACCGCCTCAGGTGGTGGGTGTCAGCGGTCAGGGGAGCCGAATGGCGAACCCCGCCTGAGCGAGGAGGCGGCGCAGGTAGCGCGTGGCCTCCTCCGGGGTGATCGGCTCGATGGAGAGCAGGAGCCGATGGATGATCGCCCCTTCCATCATGTCCATGAGCATGTCGACATCGGCCGCCGGGTCGATCTGCCGGTCGAGTCGCGCCTGGAGCATGATCGCCCGGGCCCGCTCGCGGCGCGGCAGGACATGGTGGGTCCGGTAGGCATTGAGCAGGGTCGGGTGGCTCGTGCCGGCGGCGAGGAGGCGGGCCGACAGGGAACGGAAACGCGGATCGGCGAGGGCCTCGCCCCATTGGGGAAGGAGCTGCTCGATGACCTCCGTCAACGGGACCCCCGGCGTGAGTCGTGGGGCGACGTTGGGCAGGTCGTCGCGGACCGACTCGATGGCGTGGGCGAGCAGGTCCTCCTTCGTGCGCCAGCGGCGGTAGACGGTCACTTTGGTGACCCCGGCGCGCTTCGCGACGTGCTCGATACTGGTCTGGTCGACCCCGCGCTCGATGAGCGATTCGACGGCGGCCCGCAGGATCGCCGTGTCGGCCTCCGGGTCTCGCGGCCGGCCCGGGCGCTTGCGTCGCGTCCCATCGGCGGTCATACCTGCGCCTGCCCACAGCCCAGGACACGGGTCAGCCAACGTGTCAGGTGGGGAGCCGCGGGAGGGCCCTGCCAGCCGAGATGGCCATCGGGTCGCACGAGCATCACGACGCCCTCCGCCGCCGGTTCATGTGGGCGCAGCACGGTGACATGGCCGCCAAGATACTCGCGCGCCGCTGCGAGGAGTGCACCGGGATCGGTCACGGCCGGCGGTAGGAGGAGCGCCCAAGCGCAGCCGAGTTCGGCGTGGAGCCGGGTCCGTGTCCCGTCGGCACGCCGACAGTCGAGGTCCGGGACGCGATCGCCGGCGTGTGGCCCGCGGCCTCTGCTGCTCGCGCCCAACGGGCCCTTGCGGTAGGTGACCCAGAGCTGGGAGGCGGTCCTGGTCGCGTTGCGCTGAACGGCGGGCAGGTTGAGCAGCGGGACGAAGAGGCGGTCGCGGACCACGCGTGTGACCGCCCGCTCGCCCACCAGGATCTTGGTGTTGGCTGTGGTGCCGGCGAGCACTTCGGTGGCCAGCGGCCGCCGTTCGGCGGTATAGGTGTCGAGCAGGCCGATGCCGGCGCGGCCCGCGGTGACGAGGGCCAGCTTCCAGCCGAGGTTCTCCGCGTCGCCGATGCCGGTGTTCATCCCCTGTCCGCCGATCGGACTGTGGATGTGGGCGGCGTCGCCGGCCAGCAGGACGCGCCCGCGCCGGTAGTCGGCCGCCAGCCGGCGGTGGATGCGGAAGACGGAGGTCCACTCCGCACCGCGGATCTTCACACCGCCGTCGCCGGCCCGGGCGGGGATGATCTGCTCGAACCGGTCGATGATCTGCCGCTCGTCCAGGCGTTCGTCGGCGGCCGGCGCGGGGATATCGGCCATCAGACGCCACAGGTCCCCGCCTTCGCGTGTCTTCTCACCGATGCCCCGCATCGGGATCGCGAGGAGGATCCCGTCTCGGTGGAACCACCCGGCCGACGTCGAGCGGTCCCGGTCCCAGCGCGCACGCACGTCCGCCAGCAGGAACTGCTCGACCACCGGTACGCCGGGGAATTCGATGCCGGTGCGACCGCGCACGGTACTGTGCGCGCCGTCGCAGCCCACCGCCCAGGCCGCGCGCAGCCGCGTCCCGGATGCGAACCCGGCGGTGAGGCCGTCGCCGTCCTGTTCGAGGTCCGTCAGCCGCGTACCCCATTCGACCTCGGTCCCCAGCTCGCTCAGCCGGCGCCGGAGCCCGCTCTCCACACTCGCCTGGGAGACGAACAGCGCCTGCACCGACTCGCCGTCGACGGGTGCGAAGCGCATCGTGGCGAGTGGGCGGCCCTGTACGTGCATCGCCATTCCCAATGGAGCGAGAGCCTGCTCGTGAAGGCCGTTCAGCGCTCCCATCCTGTCGAGGACCTCGACCCCGCGCGCGTGCAGGATGTTCGCCCGGGAGGTGGCGGCGGGCCCTGAGGCGCCGTCGATCACGCGGACCGGGACGTTGTGTGCGGCCAGGGAGCAGGCGAGTGTCAGCCCTGTGGGCCCCGCCCCGATGATCAGCACCTCGGTCGACTGCATCGCTGACTCCTTTGAATACGTGAACGTATCCGTATACTAATAGTACGCGCCGCGGTTGAGCCGGTGGTGGTGGGTGCGGCCGGCGGACGCCGGAAACAGCGGCGGAACGCCGAGCGCTTGGCCGAGGGGAGGCGTGGGTGCCATCGGCACCGGTGTTCACCCATTGGGACGGGTCGGCGTTGCATCCGGCGATGGCCGGGAACGAGGCGTTCAGGTGCCGCTGACAGGTTCGGCTCAGCGGGAATACGCCCGGCGAGGTGCCTACTGACAACACGGATCACGGAAACACAGAACCCCCTACGCACCCGCCAGAGCCGACCTACCCTTGCTGCCGGCGGGATCTGTCCGGGGAGCGTCGGAGGGCGTTTCTCATGATGTCGATCTTCATCCACCTGAGACGGACCTTTCCTGAGGGTGCGGGGCAACTGAACAAGGAGCACAGCCGTCTCAGGAACATGGCGACGCGCGGGGAACGGACGACGTGGGGCTCAGCGGGAATGCTCGCGGCAGGGCTGGCCATCGCCGGCGTGGGCGGCCTGGACTGGATGCGGCTCTCCGAGATCGTCCTGCGCGGTGCTCCGGGCACGGCCGACCGGCTCCTGGCGCTGGCCTACGCCGCCCTTCCCGTGATCGGCGTGGCCGTCTGCCTGGTCCTGGCGGTGCGCCGGGCCGCGGCCCCCTCCGGTTCACCGGCCGGTCGGACGGGCGCAGCGGGGGCGGCGTGGGCGATGCGCGGGTGGTCGGCGCTGGGCGTCCTGACCCTCGGTTCCGCGGCCGCGGTGGGGTGGGTCGACGTGTGGCGGATGTCCGCGGGCGACGGCCCCGTCCATACGGGGCCGGTCGTGTTCTCGGCGGGCGCGACGCTGGCCGTTCTCGCACTCGCCTGGCTGACGTGGGCCCCGCGGGAGTGGGCGCCGGGGGCGTTCCGGCGCCGGTGGGAGAGTGCCGTCTGCGGGGCGGCGGCATCCGGTGTGGCCCTCGCCTGCGTCCTGGGCCTGACGGGCGTGCTGGCCGTGGACGCGGCGACGGCGCAGGCGGCGGATCCGGGGGAGCCGGCCGCCGTGCCCGGCTCCGTCTCCGAGGTGGGCTGGACCTGGGAGCCGCCCGGGGGCCAGGAGGTCCTGGGCGGGCAGAGAGCGGGCCCGGGGGTGGTCGTGCACATCGGCGACGGGGCCGTGGCGCTCGACACCGCGACGGGTGAGCAGCGGTGGCACTACCGCAGGCCCGGGTCGGTCGCCGTCGGGGTGTTCGCGGCACCGGAGGTCTCCCGTGTGGTGGTGGTGTTCTCCCCGGATACGGGGCGGCGTCCGGTGGAGCTGCCGCCGCTGGTGGTCGTGCTCGACGCGCACACCGGCGCGGTCCGCGCGCAGTTCCCCGATACCGGTACCGGGTTCGCGGAGGTGGAGCCGACGGCGCTCGTGAGTGAACACGCCTTCGTCGTGGAGTCGCTCCTTGCGGCGGGCGGGGGCGCGCTGGCCGGGTTCGGCCTCACGACGGGGGAGCGGGTGTGGACGGCCGGCGGGTGCGACGGTGTCGAGCGGGCGATGGCACTGGAGGACGGCGTCGTGGTGCAGGTGGTGCGCTGCCGGACGCAGGGCGAGTGGGACGGCGCGGAGCGGGAGGTGCTGGCGGTCGAGGGGATCAACTCGCGTCGCGGATCCCGGCTGTGGCGGTACGAGGTGCCGGCGATGGGTCCGGCGTCGGCCGTGGTCTACCGGAGCGCGGACGGTGACGCGGTCGGCCTGCGCGGGGTGACCGGTGGCAGGGCCGTGGAGTCGCTGGAGTTCGATGCGCGGGGCCGCGTGGTGGCGCGGGCCGAGTTGGAAGCGGTGGAGGGCCCGGGCGGGGGCCTCGTGGAGGTGTCCCCCGGCGCGGAGGGCCTGCTCGGAGGCTGGGACGGGGAGGACCGGACGGTGGTGGGGTGGGAGGCGTCGGGTTCGGGCCGGGCGCGCGTCGTGGTACCGCCGCAGGGAGCAGATGTGGAGCAGGCGTCGGGGGCGGCGTTGGAGGACGCGGTGGTGGTGGGCTTCGCGCCGGTCGGGGCCGGCGGGGAGGCCGCCGCGGTGGTGAGTGCCCCGTGGGATGGCACGGAGGCGGCGAGGGTGGAGGTCGCGATCGGTGACGCTCAGGAGGTGTCCTTGGTGGCGGCGCCCGGGGCGGTCGTCGTGGTGGGGGCCGGTGGCGGTGCGGTGGCGGGTCTGGTCTGAGAATGGGCGGTCCGAGCACCGGGCGTGACGGGCAGGCGCCCATGGGCGGTGGATGGTCGGTTCGGCCGGTTCGCCGGTGATGGCATCGGTGGCGGTGGTCGAGCACCACCATGAACCGGGCCGAGCAGGCCGGCAGCAGCACGTCCCGGTGCGCCGCACCGGATCCGGTGTCACCGGCGGCACTCTGGACGGCCTGTCCGAAAACGTTCGATCTTCGGATACCCAGGGTGGTGGAGAGCACCGGGCGGGGCTCGGTATCCCGTGCTCGTGCTCCCTGCCGCGGAAACGGGCCGCTCACCTAAGCGCCGCCCCCATTGGCCGGATCCGCCCGGAGGACACCGGTCAGGTCAGGCCGGCGAGCACCTCGGCCATCGCGCCGTAGCTCTCACGGACCGCGTCGGCCTCGGCCAGCCGGTGGCGCTCAAGGCGGATCGCGCCCACGTGCCGGGCTTCGTAGACCCGCGCCCGCCATACCGCTGCGGGCGAGCGGTCCAGCGCACCGTAGGGCTGCCAGAACGCGGTCCGCTCGTCCTGCTTGGCCGTCGCCATACGGATGGTCCAGTCGGCGGCGGGGTCACCGAACCAGGTGCGGTCGAAGTCCAGCACGCCGGTGATGGTCGGTTCGGTGGCCGCCGGGTCCATCAGGGCGTTGACGGTCCACAGGTCCCCTGCCAGCAGCCTCGGTTCGGCGACCTCGTCGAGCTCGGCCCTCTCGTGCGCGGCCGCCGCGGCGACCTTGCGCACGTCCGCGGCATCCAGGCCGGCGCCGTCCAGGTCGGCGGCGATCTCCTCCAGTGACGCGATCACCGCCTCGCTCCACGTCCCATATCCCGGGCCGCCGACGGGCCCGAAGTGCGGGCCCCGCACGCCGTGCACACAGCGGGCGATGGCGCCCATCTGCCGGAAGAACGACGGCCACGCCGTACGCGGATAGGTCCCCAGGTGCTCGGGAGCCGGGACGCCGTCCAGGTGGGTCTGGACCATCCAGTCCCGGGCGATCACCTCGTGCGACCAGTCCGCTGCGAGCACCCGCGGCATCAGCGGCGCGATCACCGCCAGCCAGGGCAGGCTCGCGTACTCGTTGCGCATCAGGTGGCGCTCGCTGCGGAACTGGCGGGCCTGGGATGGCGCGACCCGCAGGATCACCGGCCGGTCCCGCCCGGACAGGGACACGCGGTAGACGCTGTTGTACATCCCCGTGCCCAGCTCGATGGCCGAAACCGGTGTGGCGGTGTCCCCGAACGCCCGACGGCAGACCTCCCCGATCTCCTCCGCGGTCAGTGACTGCTGGAACGCCCCCGGGGCGCGCTCAACCGGCTGGAAGTCCATGGTGCTCAGGATGCCCGGCGCGTGGGCTGTTCGTCACATCAGGTTGGCGAGTCCGCAGGCTTTGATCAGCCCGTTGTGCGTTTCCGGCGTAGGCGGTCTGCCCCCCTTCAAGGCGGAGCGGTCAGGACCCCTTGCCGGCCACATGGCGTTGGAGGCGGCGGATGATGTCCTGTTCGGAGACGGGGGGTAGGGGAGGCCCGCACACGCAGACGGGCCCCGGCGCGGTTGACTGCGCGGGGCCCGTCGGGCGAGTAGAGCGGACCGGTGCGGCGGTCGCCTCACGGCGATGGCACAACGCGGCTCCGAAGTCCGCCGGCGCACCCGCGAGAGCGGGGCGCAGACGCGGTATTCCGCGAAGGCAGTTGTGTGGAGCCCGGGGACACGTTCCGCACCGGCCCGCACACAGTGTAACCGGGGGGAGGGGGGCGATATTCCAGGCCGGGCCGCCTTTTCTCCGAGTGGGTCGGGGGCGCCTCACGGGCCCCGTCCGCCCCGGCGGGCTACGCCCAGCGCGCAGCGGACCGGGGTTTTCGGAATGACCGGATCACCCCCGCGCGCCCCTGACGCCGCGGGCGGCGTCACCGCCCGTGACCACGGCGACCCCGCGCCGCCAAGGGCCGTAGCCGTCCGTGCCGCGGGCCCCGGTGCAGGGCACACCGCGCCGCGCTGTGCGACACGCGGGCCGCAAAACCGTGTCCCAATCCGGCAACTCGCGGCCACCGGTTTCCCGCGCCTTGCCGCCACCTGTGATGATTCCCTATGTGTGGCGTGAACTGATCGGTGAACTGTACCCCGGCGCGGAGCTGCCCGGCCCGGCCGACGAGGCGATGATCGCCGGGATCGAAAAGGCATTGGCGCTGCCGCTGCCCTTCGAGCTGGCCTCGCTCTTGCGCGAGGCCAACGGGGTCGCCAACGAGTACGGCGACGCGGTCGTGTGGCCGGCCGAGCGGCTCGTCGAGGACAACCTCGCCATGCGTTCCGAGCCCGACTACCTGGAGCTCTACGCCCCCTTCGACGAGATGATCTTCTTCGGCGACAGCGACATGGGGCCGCAGTTCGCCTACGTGCACACCGACTACGGGCCCGGGATCGTGGTGTGGGACCACGAGAGCGACCGGCGCCGCCTCACCGTGGTGTCGATGCGCGACTACCTCGTCCGCTGCTTCACCCAGGGCAACGACTGGCACCGCTGAGCCCAGCGCAGGGCCGCCACGGCGTGGGCGGCCAGTCCGGCGGCGCCCAGGACGCCCCAGAAGGCCCATCGGCGCCACTCGGTGGTGCCCTCGGGGTGGACGCGGCCCCGGTTGAGGAGGAACACGGTGTCGGCCTGCGGGGGGCCGTCGGTGTCGACGGTCACGCCGCTCAGCCGGATCCCGCCGTCGTCCGAGGTGAAGGTGCCCTCCCATGCGCAGACTTCGCCGCCCCGGGTGCCGGTGCACCGCTCGCCGGCGGGGGAGAACGTGCCCGGCGTCCCCTGGCCGCTCGCTGCCGCGAAGGCGGGCGGGCCTTCGCTCACGCCGAGCCCGAAGGCGATGCAGCAGGGCAGGAAGGTCACCAGGAGCATCATGAGCACCAGGCCGGCCCTGCGCAGGGCATCGCGCATCGGACTCCCCCTCACAGCAGGCGTACCAACGTTCCGGGCCGATGCTACGGCGGCGCCGACCCTGGCGGCCGCGGTCGACGTCTCGGTCTTCACCACCGGGATCACCACCGTAATCACCGCCGGGCCGTGGCCGGGCGGGCCGGCGGTCGGAGCGGGTGCGGGCCACCCCTCGGTCTCCTGGGTCGGGGCCGCCTTGGCGGTGGCCGCGCTGGGCGCGGTGGCGTGGTCGGCGGCCCTGGAACGGGGGAGCCGGACTCCTGAGGCCGGTGCCGCCGGCACGCGCGTCGCATCGGGTGCCCCGGGGGCGTGAGCGGCCGTGCGGCGGTGCCGGGCCCGGCACCGCCGCACGGCGGGGCGGGTGATCATACAGCTCGCCCGGGTCCGGTGTGACCGCAATGCCGCTTCCGGCCACACCCGAACCGCGTTCGCCCCGCATGGCCTGCTGGTATGTCCGAAATCATCCTCAATATCACTGATCGTGTTCATAAGTAGGCACGTGTGCATGAATTCATGTGTGCACCTCGTGTCACTTGGATCTATCATTTCCCCGTTTTTAGCTATTTCGGGCATTAATGCCCTTTGTCTTGAATCGGGGATGACCATGGCGATCTCGCGCCGTTCCGCCTTACGCACCTCCCTCCTCAGCAGCGCCGGGCTCCTGCTCGCGGGCGGTGCGGCCACGGCCGCCTCCGCGGCACCGGCCCCCGCCCCCGCGCAGGCCGCCGACCCCGACGCCGCCCTGACCCTGCTCAAGGAGGGCAACCGCCGCTGGCGCACCTTCCGCCAGGCGCACCCCCACGAGGACGCGCGGCGCCGCGCGGCGGCCGTCGAGGGCCAGAGCCCCTTCGCCCTCGTCCTGGGCTGTGCCGACTCCCGGGTCCCCACCGAGCACGTCTTCGACCGCGGCGTGGGCGACCTCTTCGTCACCCGCTCCGCCGGCCAGGTGCTCGACGAATCGGTCCTGGGCAGCATCGTCTACGGTGTCGAGCACCTGCACATCCCCCTGATCGTCGTCATGGGCCACGCCTCCTGCGGCGCCGTCACCGCCGCCGTGGAGGCCCACGAGAGCGGCCAGGTGCCCGAGGGCCACGTCGGCTACCTCGTCGAGCAGCTGCTGCCCGTCGTGGAGGCCACCCCCGACAGCGGCGATGACTTCGTCGACGACTGCATCTCGGCCAACGCCCTGGACATCGCCGAGGCCCTGCGCGCCGACCCGGAGCTGTCCGGCCACGTCGACAGCGGCGACCTGCGCATCGTCGCCGCCCGCTACGAGCTCGACGGGTCCGCGGTCAACTTCCTCGACTGACCGCCGCCGCGGCGGTGCGGTCGCGGGGTCCGTCCCGCCCCGAACGGACCCCGCCCCCCTGGAGTGCCCGGAGACGCGCCCTCCCCGCCGCAGCCGGCCCGCGCCCCCCGACCGCCCGCACCCGTCGTCCAGCGGCGGTCCGCTCCCGGAGCGCGCGGGCCGGCACCGCCCCGTTGCCGGGCGGCTACTGCGCCAGGGCGTCGACGATCGCCTGCGTGGCCGCCCGCGTGCCCCCCTCCGGCGATCCGGTGGGCAGGATCCGGATCCGCCCGCCGGCGTAGGCCGCGCGCACGGCCGCCCGGATGCGCTGCGCCGGAACCGTGTGCCCCAGGTGTTCGAGCATGAGGGCGGCGCTGAGGACCTGGGAGGTGGGGTTGGCCAGGTCGCGGCCGGCGATCAGGGGGGCGCTCCCGTGGATCGGCTCGAAGTAGGCGTTGTCGTCGCCGATGTTGCCCGAGGGGCACATGCCCAGCCCGCCCACTGTTGCGGCGCCGACGTCGCTGAGGATGTCGCCGAGGAAGTTCTCCATGACCAGGACGTCGAAGTGCCCAGGGTTCGCCACCAGGTCGTGCCCTGCGGCGTCGGCGTAGCGGTAGTCGCGCTCGATACCGGGGTAGTCCTGGGCGACCTCGTCGAAGATCGAGCGGAAGAAGGCGAAGCTGCGCAGGACGTTGCTCTTGTCGACGCAGGTGACCCTGCGCACGCCGTCGGCGGGGGCGCCCGAGCGCCGCGACGCCAGTTCGAAGGCGCGGCGCACGACGCGCTCCACGCCCGCGCGGGTCATGAGGAGCTGGTCGGCGTAGGCCCTGTCGTTGCCGACGCCCAGGCCCCGGGAGAGGTAGAGCCCTTCGGTGTTCTCCCGGACGATCACATAGTCGATCTCCCGGTCGGAGCGCAGCGGCCCCTGGACTCCGGGCAGCAGGAGGATGGGGCGCACGTTGGCGTAGGTGTCGAGGGTGCCGCGCAGGATTCCGCCCAGGAGGCCGGCCTCGGTGCCGTCGGGGCGCCGCACCTCGGGCAGCCCGACGGGTCCCTTGAGGACGCCGTCGTAGCGGGTCTTGACGCGTTCGAGGGTGTCGGCGCTGAGGGCCGTCCCGGTCCTGCGGTAGGTGTCGGCCCCGGCGTCCTCGGTGGTGACGTGCAGGGCGAGGTCCTGGCCCGCTGCGGCGTCGAGGACCTGGAGCGCGCTGTCGACGAGTTCGGGGCCGATTCCGTCGCCGGGGATGACGGCGATGTCGAGTCGGGGGCGTGTGTCCAATGGGTTTCCTTTCCCCAAGGGTGGGCTGCGTCCGGGCGGGTGTGCGCCGCCGCGGTCGGCGGCGGGGCTCCCGCGCGCCCGGGAGGGCGGATGTGCGGCGCGGCGGGTACCGCGGGGCGTCCTGCGCCCGGTGTGCGCGGGCGCCGGGGCCGCCGGCCGCGCGGGCGGGTGGACCCGCCGGAGTTGAGGATGATTCACCGAATCAACATTGTCAATGTTGACTACATCTCGCAGTGTGCGTAAGGTCTCGTCAACTTCTTGGAGAGGAGATCCGTGGAAGACGATCCCCTGCTGACCGCGGACGAGGCCGCCGAACTCCTCGGCGTCCGCCGCCAGACGATCTACGCCTATGTGAGCCGGGGCCAGCTCCAGCGCCACTCCGAGCCGGGCACGCGCCAGAGCCGGTTCCGCCAGAGCGACCTCGACGCCATGGCCAAAGGCGACCGGGCCCGCCAGCCGGGCCGCTCCTCGCCCAGCAACCGCACCGCGGTCACCTCGATCGTCGGGGGGCGGCTGCTGTACCGCGAACGCGACGCCGTGGACATCGCCGGCGCCCTGTCCTTCGAGCAGGCAGCCGAGTGGCTCTGGCGCGCACACGAGGGCGCCGCACCCGCGTGGCGGCCCAGCGCGCGCCCGGGCTCGGAGGCGCCGGCCCTTCCCCTGCCCGACCAGTGCCTGCCGCTGGACCGGCTGAAGATCGCCGCAGCGGGGCTCGGCGCCGTCGACCCGCTGCGCTACGACCTGTCGCCGCACGCGGTGCTCGCCGTGGCCAGGTCCCTGCTGCCGGCGCTGGTGCTCGCCCTGCCCGCGCAGTCCGACGGCGCCCCGCCCCCCGCCGCGGACGCCGGCTTCGCCGCCGCGCTGTGGCCGCGCCTGACCGCCTCAGCGGCCGGGGACGACCGCGCGCGGCTGCTGGACCAGGCGCTCATCCTCAGCGCCGACCACGGGCTCGCTCCCTCCACCCGCGCGGTCAGGACGGCGGCGTCGGTCGCGGCCGACCCCTACTCGGTCGCGCTGACGGGCATGAGCGTGGCCAGCGGCCTGCGCCACGGGGGCTCCTCGCTCGGGGTGCACAGCCTGCTCACCGACATCGGGCGCCCCGACCGCGTCGAGGCCGTCGTCTCCGACCACCTGCGCCGCGGCGCCGCGCTCCCGGGATTCGGCCAGCCGCGCTACGAGGGCCCCGACCCGCGCGCCGGCTTCCTGCTCGGGCGGCTCCTCGGCGACCGCGACGCCGACCCCGACCGGCTGGCCGCGGTCCGCGAGGTCGTCGCGCTCGTCCGCGAACGCAACGACGAGCACCCCAGCATCGAGTTCGCGCTCGGGGCGCTGTGCTTCCTGCACGACATGGTCCGGGGGGCGGGGGAGGCCGTCTTCGTCCTGGCCCGCTGCGTCGGCTGGATCGCCCACGCGCTGGAGGAGTACACCGACGACGCGCACTGACGGCCCCGCTCGCACCGGGCCGACCGCCCCGCCGCCCCGCACACGCCACACCCCCGAACACGCCAACACCCCGCACCCGGCGCCGTCCCGCCCACCAGGCGGGCCGCCCCCTTCCGCGCTTCCCGGCGGCACCGACCCCGCCAGGACGGCCGGATGCTCCCGCCGTCCCCGACACCCCGCCTTCGCGTGGACACCTCCGCCGCGCACCGGGCGCCCCGCACGGCCCCGCCGACTCCGACGGCCCCGGGCGCGGCCGCGCCGCCGCCCCGCCTCCACGCACCTTCGCCCCTCGCCGCCCGCAGGCGCCGTCCGGTCTCCGGCACGCCCCGGCCGAGGCGTGCCCCGAGCCCGACCACGCCTGCGGCGTCCCCGCCGACAGCGCGGGCACCGACCCCGCGGTCCACCGCGTGAACACTGGAGAACCACCTATGCTCGCAGTTCTGGGTTTCGCGACCCTGGGCACCTTCATGCTGCTCGTCATGCGCAAATACATGATCGCCTTCGTCGCGATCATGGTCACGCCGATCCTCTTCGCGGTCGTCGCGGGATTCGGCGCCGACATCGGCGACATGATGCTCAGCGGCCTGGAGACCGTCGCCCCGACGGCCGTGCTCCTGCTCTTCGCCGTCCTCTACTTCGGCGTCATGATGGACGCGCGCCTGTTCGACCCCGTCTCCACCGCCATCATCCGCCTGTCCAAAGGCGACCCCGTGCGCATCTGCGTGGGAACCGCCGTCCTGGCCCTGCTGGTCGCCCTGGACGGCGACGGCACCACCAGCTACATGATCATCTGCTCGGCGTTCCTGCCGATCTACCGCCGGCTGGGCATCAACCCGCTGGTGCTCGCCGCCATCGCCACGATGGCGCTGGGGACCATCTCCGGGACGACCCCCTGGGGCGGTGCCGCGACCCGCGCGATCAGCGTCCTGCACCTCGACGCCACCGAGTACTTCGTGCGCATGCTGCCCTCCATGCTCCTCACCTCGGCGTTCATCGTCCTCATCGCCTACGTCCTGGGCCGCGCACAGCGCCGGAACGTCGACCCCGCCGCGATCGGGGAACTGGCCGCCGAGATCGCCGAGCGCACCCCGCAGGACACCCTCCTGCGCGATTGGCGCCTGTGGTTCAACGCCGCCCTGACCGTGCTGCTGCTCGTCCTGCTGATCCTGGGCGTGGCCCCCCTGGTCACCCTGTTCATGGGCGCCTTCGTCATCGCGCTCGTGGTCAACCACCCCCGCCTGGAGGAGCAGAGCAAGGTCATCGGCAAGCACGCCGGCAACGCGGTCCCGGTCGTCATGCTCGTCATCGGCGCCGGCGTCTTCACCGGCATCCTGTCCGACACCGGCATGATCGACGAGATGGCCTACGCGCTGCTCGCGGCCGTCCCCGAGTCCATGGGATCGCTGATCCCGGTCATGACCGCCGTCGTCGGCCTGCCGCTCAGCTTCTTCATGTCCAACGACGCCTACTTCTTCGGCATCCTGCCCGTGCTGGCGGAGTCGGCGCAGCAGTACGGGATCCCGCCCGTGGAGATCGCGCGGGCCGGGGTCATCGGCCAGATGATGCACTCGATCGGCCCCGCCTCCGCGCCCCTGTGGGCCCTGCTCGGACTCGTCCGGCGCGATCTGGGGGAGTTCCAGCGCTTCGCCCTTCCGTGGGTGCTCCTGGCGTCCCTCGCCTACCTGGGGTTCGCCGTCGTCACCGGAGCGATCTCGGTGGTCTAGCCGTGCGGTGCGGCCGGGCGCGCGGCCCCGAATGACCAGCGCTTAAGTGATATTTTGCGAGGGTCGCGCCCCGGGCGCACGATCATCCCCTGACGCGGAAAGAGCGATCCTGGCATGTCCGAGCAGTCCACGTCCGAACACCCCGCCGACACGCGGGTCCGCGTCCAGGGGGAGCCGGTCGACTCCTACCCCGAGCTCGCCCCCGAGGCCGCCCGGGGCCGGGTGCGGCGCATCACGGTCGTGGGCGAGGACGTCCTGCACCGGCGCAACCTCGACGTCGACCCCGACGCGTTCGGCACCGAGGAGCTCGCCGCCCTCATCGACGACATGTTCGCCACCATGTACGTCGCCGAAGGCGTGGGGCTCGCGGGCAACCAGGTCGGCGAGGACCTGCGGCTGTTCGTCTACGACTGCCCCGACGACGACGGCGTCCGCCACGTCGGCCACATCATCAACCCCGTGCTCAAGGAGCGCGACCCCGAGACCGACCAGCTGCTGGTCGAGAGCGAGGGCTGCCTGTCGGTCCCCGGCCCCCACGCCGACCTGCCGCGCGCCGAGCACGCCGTCGTCCACGGCTACGACAAGGACGGCCGCCCGCTGACCCTGTCCGGCAGCGGCTACTTCGCCCGCTGCCTCCAGCACGAGACCGACCACACCCTGGGCCGCCTCTACATCGACCGGCTCGCCGCGCGCCCGCGCAAGAAGGTCCTCAAGCAGATGAACGAGATGCGCAACGACGTCTTCGCCCGGCGCGAGGCCAACGCGGCCGAGTTCGCCGGCGGCGCCGCGGACGGCGCCGCCGGCGCGGGCGACTGATCCGCCCCCGCTGCATCAGGTGCCCGGCCCCGGCCGGGCACCGGGCTCACGCCGTAGCGGTCACGATGTAGTAGTCGATCAGGCCGTCCTCATAGGCCGGCAGCCAGTTGCGGCCCCAGGAGACGGCGAACTCCGTCTGGCCGATCCAGGCGTCGAACCACCGCCACACGTGCCCGCCGATCGGCTCCACACCCACACCGGCGAACCCGGCCGCCTCCAGGTCGGCGGCGAACCCGGCCACCGGCAACACCACGTCGACGCCGTTGCCCACGGTCTCCAGCAGCTCCGCCAGCCGGTCGGCGCCGTGCTCGCCCGGGGTGAAGAACGTGGCCACCGCCAGCCGCCCGCCCGGGCGCAGCACCCGGTGCGCCTCGCGCGCGAACCCCGACAGCTCCCCGAAGTGCTGGGCGGCCTCCACCGAGTAGAGGCCGTCGGCGCCGCCATCGGGCTCCGGCAGCGCGAACGCCGACCCCTGGCGGTAGGCCAGCCGGCCGCCGCTGCCGGCGAGCGCCTCGGCGTTGGCGCGCCGGGCGCGCTCCAACTGGGCCGGCGAAAGGTCCACCCCGGTCACCGAGGCGGGCCCGAACTCGGCCATGACCAGCGCCGCCCCCACCCCGATCCCGCAGCCCACCTCCACCAGCCGGTCGCCGGGCCCGGCGCCGAGCCGCCCCACCACCTCGCGGTACATGTCCTGCTGGCTGGCGGTGCGCTCCTCGACGGTGATGGGCCGCTCCGGATCGGGCGGCGCGCCCCGCCAGAACCCGAAGTTGATGAAGTCGCCGGAGAACAGGGAGAAGGACCCCAGGTCCTCCTCGCCGTACATGGCCGCGAGGCGGGCTTCGCGGGTGTCGGAGGAGCCTGCGGAGTGGGACATGGCGGTCGCCGCCTCTCGGTCCGGGGTCATCGTGTGCCTGCCCCGCGGCCGGCCGGCGGAAACGGGCCGGACGCCGGACCGCCGGCGCGCCCGACGTGAGCGGGCGCCGTGGCGTCGCACCCGGACCGCCCCGCAGCGCCTCTGCCGCCGTGCGGGGAGAGGTGGACGGCGGACACCGTGCGTGGGGCTCGGGGCCCAGCCGCGCGGGCCGGCCCCCATTACGCCCCGGCGGCCGACCCCGGTACCAGGTGAGCGGTGAAGCCCCACCCCACCAGCGCGTCGAAGGCGTCGCGCACCCCGGAGGGGACCGCGACCGGGGCGGCCCAGCCGCGCTCGGCATAGACGTCCAGGCGCTGGAGGTCTCCGACCAGGAAGTGGACGAGTTCGGCGGCCTCTGAGGCATCGGCAGGGTAGCCGTCGTATCCGCAGGCGTGGCCGCTGAAGGCCCACTCCGGGTCGGTCCAGCGGACCTTCGCGGTGGCCAGGGCGCGGCGTGCCATGTAGGGCTTGGCGGTGATCAGGATCCGGCCGGAGGCGAGGCCGTCCCGGTCGCACAGCGCGCGGCTGAAGTCGAGGTTCTCCCCGGTGTTGGTCGAGCGGTCCTCCAGCACCAGCGCGGAGCGGGGGACGCCCGCGGCGCGGGCGATGTCGGCGAACACCGCGGCCTCGGTCCGCTCCCATCGGGGATGGCCGTCAGAGCCCCCGGTGCGCCGGCCCCGGCAGCCGGAGCACAGCAGCAGAGGGGCGGCGCCCTGCCGCCACAGCAGCGCCGCGTGGTCGGCGACCCTGAGGTCGTGGCTGCCCAGCGCCAGGATGAGGTCGTGCCGGCCGGGATCGCCGGCGGGCAGCGCCGGAGCGGTGTGGAAGTCCCACAGCATCCGCGCGGCGGCGTGGACGTCGTCGTTCAGTTCCGCTGTCATCCCCGGAAGCCTAGGCCAGGCACCGCCTCCGGGCGCGGATCGGGCAGGGCCGCGGCGCCGCCGGTGTCCGGCCCCAGCCCAGGGGCGGACCGGCCGGCCCAGGTCCGGCTCCACCCCACCCTGCTGGCTCTGTGGATCAGGACGAGGGAACGCTTGTTCACGTCATCGAGCAACGTCCTGAGCTTCGTCGACGGGCAAGTGTCGATGGGATTCGGTAACGGCGCAGGACGATCGAGGCCGCGGTAAGCGGTCAGGTAATCCATGAGCAGTCCTCGACGACGCCGTGTGACGCCACACGGCCATGGGTTCGCGCCGGTGGTGGGCGCCGCGAGCCACGAGTCTGCGTGTCGATAGAGGCCAGGCGCCCCAGGCAGGGGAGTGCGCGAGCAACAGGCGTAGGGGGACTCGTTGTTCAGCCGTCGGACGCACGGGGGTGGGTGGTCAGTCCCGGCAGGACCAGGGTCAGCCAGCGGGCCCGGGCGGCGGGTGAGCGGTCGGTCGGGATCGCGGAGAAGAGCAGGTAGAAGTCGCCGACGGTGATGTCGGGGTGGATGTCGCCGTCGGCCTGCCCGGCCTGGATCAGCCGGGCGAGTGCTGCGCCGCTGCGGTCTTCGGCGCCGGTGTCGCCGCGGTCGGCGCCGAGGGCGCGGGCGGCGGCCTTGGCGGCGTGGTTGCTGACGGTGGACTCGACCGCGCGGGCGAGGAACCCGGTGATCTCCTCCAGCGCGCGCGCTCCCGATGCGACGCGCTCGCAGGCGGCCTCGGCGTCCTCGGCGACCCGCGCGACGTATTCGGCGACGATGGCGGCGACCAGGTCGGTCTTGTTGGGGAAGTGCCGGTAGAGGGTGCCCACGGCCACGCCCGCCGCGGCGGCGATCTCGTCCATCCCGGCATCGGGGCCGTGCAGCGTGATCTGCTCGCGGGCGGCGGTGATGATCTTCTGCCGGTTGCGGATCGCATCGGCGCGGGGTGGGCGGGTGTCGGGCATGCCACGTCTCCTGCGGTGGGTCGACTTGCACAAATATGAACTTGGGTTCATTATAAATGATGAACTGTGGTTCATCTTATGTGAGGACTCGACGCGACATGACCGACAAGACCGCCCTCGTCACCGGTGCCTCCTCCGGCATCGGCGAGGCCACCGCACTGAGACTGCACGCGCTCGGCTACACCGTCTACGGCGCCGCACGCCGCACCGACCGCCTGGAGCGGCTGGCGGCACGCGGCATCCGGCCGCTGGCCATGGACGTCACCGACGAGCAGTCCACACAGGCCGGGATCGACCGCGTCGTCGCCGAGACCGGCCGGATCGACGTGCTGGTCAACAACGCCGGCTACGGCTCCTACGGCGCCATCGAGGACGTGCCCCAGGACGAGGCCCGCCGCCAGTTCGACGTCAACGTGTTCGGCGCCCTGCGCCTGGCCCAGCTCGCGCTGCCGCGGATGCGCGCCCAGCGCAGCGGCAGGATCATCAACATCTCGTCCATGGGCGGCAGGCTCCACACCCCGCTGGGCGGCTGGTACCACGGCACCAAGTTCGCCCTGGAAGCCCTCAGCGACTGCCTGCGCCTGGAGGTCGCGCCCTTCGGCATCGACGTGGTCGTCATCGAACCGGGCGGGATCGCGACCGAGTGGGGCGCCATCGCCGCCGACCACCTGAAGGCGACCTCCGGCGGCGGCCCCTACGCCGACCAAGCCGACGCGGTGGCCTCCTCGCTGGGCTCCGAGGCCACCGCCCGCCGCAGTTCCCCGCCCACGGTGATCGCCGACGCGATCGGCAAGGCCGCCACCGCGCGCCGGCCCAGGACCCGCTACGCCGTCGGCTTCGGCGCCAAGCCGCTGATCACGCTGCGCGGTATCCTGCCCGACCGCGCCTTCGACGCGGTGATCAAGCGGGCCACCGGCATCCGTGGCTGACAGCCCGGCCCCTGGGCCGATGCCACATCCGGCGGGGACGCCCACCGCGGCCCGGCAGGGATGCGCGACAGCCGAGGGAACCCCGGGGGGCGTCTCGCGGTCAGACGGCGGCGGCCTGTTCGCTGCGGGCCTTGGCCGGCGCCGGCCGGGAGGAGTCGGTGCCGGTCTCGGTGATGGTGCCGCCGAGGGGTGAGCCGGTCCACGAGCGCCGCGCACGGCCGCGGGCCGGTGAAGGTCGTGGTCCGCCTGACGGGGCTCGTCGGAGGCGATGGCCGGGCTGTTCCTCTCCTCTCCTCCCGCTCGGTGAGCGCCTTGGCACAACAGCTCGGCCGAGGCGCCGGTCCGGCTTCACGTATCCGGGTTCGTCGATGCGGAGCAGGTCCACCCGCCCATAGCGGGCGACGGCCTTGGAGAGCCGCTTGACGCCGGCGGCCTCGATCAGCGCGTCGACGGGTTCGGTCGCCGGCGTGTACTTTCACCCGGAACCCGGCCATCGCCGACCTCGGTGCCCGACGCGATCCACCGGTGCGACCTTCCAATCCCCGCGTCGCCGATCAGGCGGAGCGGGCTGCCCTTGCGCACCCACTCACAAGCCGCCAGGGAGTGGATCGTGCCCGGTCGATGTCGGGGTTGGCGTCGGAGTCGAACTCCCGCAGCGACTCGTCCCGGGGAAGGCGGCCGCCTTGATCCGGCGTTCGCAGCGGCGCCGGTCGCGGTCGCCGCACTCGGCCATCAGCAGCGGCCAGGAACCCCCGGTAGGTCATCTGGCCGCGGGCGGCCGCTTCGGCCGGCTCGGGGAACTTCGCCCGGATGGTCGGCCGCCGCAGCAGCCGGCAGGCGGCGCGCCGCGCCGCTGTCCCGCCCTCCCCGGCCGGTGAGCGCGCATCGCGCGTTTCCGGCGAAGGCCGGACCCGCGGTCAGTGGGGCCGACCGCACGTCCGGCGGGGCGCCGGCGGACATCGGCAGCCGCACCTGCTGAAGGTGTCGCTTTCGCTCGTTCTCGGTGCCGGCGGATATCGGCTGGCGGCGGTGCGCCCCGCGCGGTTAGGGTCGGCCGCGCACCGCCCCGTGCGCCCCGCTACCGGCACCCGACCAGGAGCAGACGTGACCGCAGCCGAGCCCGACCTCTTCGAACTGTCCCTCGGCGTCTTCGCCACTCCCGATGCCGCCGCGGGGCTGGCCGAGGAGGCCCGGGCCCTGGTGGCCGGCCACGCCCCAGCGCTCGCGGGGTGGTCGGTGCGCGTCGACGACGGCGACACCCCCGTCGGCCCCGGCGACCCCATGACCGTCGCCGAGCTCTACGCGGAACTGGCCGAGCAGTGGAGCGTGGAGAACCCGGGCCGTGAACCGGGCGGGCGCGCCGTCCGCGAACTGCGCGTCGGCGTGCTCGCCGATCCCGCGCTGCGGCGCGGCCTCCAGGACCGCCTCGCGGCCCTGGCCTGCCCCGATCCCGGGCACGCGGGCCCCTGCCCGGTCCCGTGGTCGTCGGGGTTCTCCGGCCCGGGCGGCGACTCCCGCGCCGACCTCGAACGGCTCTACGGCCATCTGCGCCACGGAGTGCGCTGAGCGGCGCGGTGCGATCGCTCCCGGGCAGTCGGGCCGGCGTTGCGGGAGCCGCGGCGGCTGTCCGGCAGGGGCGGCGATGAGCGCTTCCGCGGGCATCGGCGGGGGTTTCGGCGGTGCCGGTGCGGGGTATCCCGGTTCGTACGACGATGACGGCCATCTGCGCGATGCTGGGCCAATCGTCGTTTTTCGCGGCGTCCACTGGGCAGGTCGCCGGGCCAATCCATCACGGTGGCCCTTGATCACGGCCGATGCGGCCCGATTCGACGTCCCCGGCGCCACGCCGGACCACCATGCCGGTGGCGGCCAGGGTCGCCAGGGCCCGGGCGTAGCGGGGGAGCTCGGCGGCGCCGACCCCGGCGTCGTCGCAGGCCGCCCGGGCGGTGGCGTGGCCGGGCAGCGCGCGTACGACGGCGAGCAGCCGGGGGTCCTTCAGGAAGGACAGGCGCCGGGTACCGAAGTGGTAGAGGAGCGCCCCGAAGGGCTCGGGCCGGACGGCCACCTGGGGGTGGAGATCCCAGGACCCGTCGAGGTCGATCGCGGGGGGCGTGTGGGGGGCGGGGGAGTCGTCGGGCGGCACGGGGCGGGCCTAGTAGACGCCGCACATGCCATCGATGGACACATCCTCCACGAGCAGGTCGTCGTCGATGAGGTCGGGTTCCTCGGCTCCGGGGAGGTGGTCGGCGGGCTGCGGGGCGTCGGTGCTCATGGGCTTCCCTTCACCGGCCGCGTGGGGGCGCCCCACGCGGGAGTGCGAATTCGCGCCACCTCTTGCACGGTAACCGCACACGGTGGCCGAGCGGAAGCCCTCAGTCCGCGGCCGAACCGCGTGCGGCCCCATCCGCCACAGCGGTCGCGCACGGGGCGCCGCGCGTCCCCGACCCCCGAGCCGCGCCGGCCGGCGCGGCCGGCGCAGGGCCGGGGCGGGCGCGGGGCCGGGGCGGGCGCGGATGCCGCCCGCGCGGTCCGGCCGGCCGGACCGCGCGGGCGGCACGACCCGCGACACGGCGAGTGAGCACGCATGTTGACCCTGACACCGTGTGAGGCCCTACACCTGGACGCACCATGTTCGCCATAGGAGACTTCGCCAGGCTCGGGCTGGTGTCGGTGCGGATGCTGCGCCACTACGACGCCATCGGCCTGCTGCGCCCGGCCCGCACCGACCCGGACTCGGGCTACCGCTACTACACCGCCGGCCAACTGCCGCGGCTCAACCGCATCGTCGCGCTCAAGGACCTGGGGTTCACCCTGGATCAGGTGCGCGCCATCTGCGACGCCACGGTCGCCCCGGAGGAGTTGCACGGCATGCTCCGGCTGCGCCGGGCGGAGTTGGAGGAGCGGATCGCGCGGGACACCGAACGGCTGGCACGGGTCGGGGCGAGGATCCGCACGATGGAAAGCGAGGGCCACATGCCCGGCCACCACGATGTGATCGTCAAGAAGGTCGCGCCCGTGCGCGTCGCCGAACTGCGGGCCACCGCAGACGGGTTCGGCCCCCAGCACATCGGCCCGGTCATCGGGCCGCTCTACGACGACCTGTGCCGGCGGCTCGACGCGGCCGGGGTCACCCCCGCCGGGCCGCCGATCGCCTACTACGAACAGGTGCCGGGCGGCGACGGGGTGATGGTGCACGCCGGCATGCAGGTGGCGGCCGAACCCGGGAGCGTGCCCGGGGTCGAGGTCGTCGACCTGCCGGCCATCGAGACCGCCGCCACCCTGGTCCACGAGGGCTCCATGGACGCGGTGGGCGCGACCGCCCAGGCGCTCGCCGACTGGATCGGCGCCAACGGCTACCGGAGCACCGGCTACTCCCGGGAGGTCTACCACGCACTGCCCGCCGACAAGGCGTCGTGGGTGACCGAACTCCAGGAGCCGATCGCCCCCGCCTGATCGCCGCCGTGCAGGGGCCGCGCGACGGCCCCGCGGCCCCTGCGCCACCGGCGTCCGGCGGGGCGTACCCTCGCCGGAGGGTCCGTATAACGGTCGCGTGCCTAGACTGCTCGGATGACCGAAACCCGTTTCCGTACGCTTCACGACCGCAGGTTCGGCTATCTGGACTTCGGGGGCGAAGGGCCCGTGCTGCTCGCCCTGCACGGGCACTTCGGGCGGGCGCGGCAGTTCGCTCCGCTGGCCGCCGCGCTCGCGGGCCGCTACCGGGTGCTCGCCCTGGACCAGCGCGGCCACGGCCTCTCCGACAACGGCGGGGCCTTCACCCCCGCGCACTACGTCGCCGACGCCGCCGCGTTCCTGGAGGCCCTCGACGCCGCTCCGGCCGCCGTCCTCGGCCACTCCATGGGCGGGATCGTCGCCACCCTCCTGGCCGCGCGCCGCCCCGACCTGGTCCGCGCCCTGCTGGTGGCCGACATCGGCATGGCCAACCACGAGCCCGAGGTCCGCCCGGTGCTCGATGTCTCCGCGTGGCCGGCGCGGGCCGCCTCCCGCGACGCCCTGGACGCCGCGATCGGCGACTCCGTTTCCCCCGCGCCCGGCTATTTCCTGGACAGCGCCGTCGAATCCGGCGACGGGTGGCGGCTGCTGTTCGATCCCGCCGACATGATGGCCTCGCAGCGCGCGTTCGACGGCGCGTACTGGGACGAGTGGGCGGCCGGGCCGCAGCCCGCGCTGCTCATGCGCGGCCTGGACAGCTTCATGCTGTCGGCCGGCACCGCCGCGCGCATGGCCGCCGCCCGCCCCGGCCTGCGCACCGTGGACTTTCCCGGATGCGGCCACTGGCTCGACCGCGACGACCCCGCGGCCTTCGCCGATGCCGTCGCCGCCTTCCTCGACGGCCTCCCCGCTCCGGCCGCCCGCGCGTGAAGAACCGCGGCCCGGCCCCGCTCCGGCCGCCCGTCCGTCCGCCGGGCCGCCCGACCCGCCTCTCCCCGACCCCGGCCGCCGGTCACGCCGGGACGCGGTTCCAGGAGCGGTGACCGCGACCGTCCGCCGGGGGCAGCGGTTGCACCGCGCGGGGTTCGCCGTCCGCCGGGGGTGGCGGTCGAAGCGCGCGGGGTGCCGACGTCCGCCTCGGCGGTGGCGCGTCAGGCCGCCGGCCGAACGGGCTGCCGGAGGACCGTTTTGAGCCTGGCGGGCTCGGTCCGGCGGGGGTCGCCGATGTAGATCTCGTGGTGGTGCCCGACCAGCCGCAGGCCGTTGGCCGCGAGGTACTCGTTGTGGAGCTCGGCGAGTACGGGGCCTTCGTCGTCGTAGGACCCGATGTGCAGGACCTGGGCACTGGTGCCCTCCGCCAGGACCTCAGGGCGGACCCCGGCGATCGCGGGCAGGCCCTTCTTGACCAGCGCGGCCGCTTTGGCCTCCTCGATGAGGTCGTCGGTGATCCAGTCGGGCTGGCTGATGAGCAGGCGCCAGTGCCATTCGTCCTTGGCGCGGGCGACGAACACCTCCGGGCGGTCCGACCACCACAGCCCTTCGAGCGGGCCGACCACGAAGTCCCTGTCGAGGGTCGCCTTGCTGGTGAACTTGATCGTGTAGGCGACGGAGTAGAGCGCCTCGACGGCGCGGGCGTAGCCGGGACTGGTGTTGGGGTCGCCGTGGCCGTCGACGGCGATGAACCGCTGAGGCGGCACGTCGACCAGCTCCCAGCCGGTGTTCTTGGGCGCGTAGTACCGCTTGAGCTCGCGTTTGACGTCATAGCGGGTCATGGGAGTCCGTCTTTCCGGTGGAGGGTTCGTCGATGGGTCGGCCACCGGGTTCGGTCGCCCTGTAGGCGGCCAGCCACTGCTGTTCGGCGGCCAGCTGGCCCAGCGCGTAGTCGAAGACGGCGCGGACGAAAGGGGGCGCGTCGGGCTGGGCGTCGCGGGCCGCGCCGATGGCGGCCGTCTTCTGCGCGAGTGCCGCGGCCCGCTGGTCGAGCGCGGCGTGCAGGCGTTCGGGCGGGATGGCCGGCTGATTGGCCAGGCCGACCAGGACGGGCGGGAACACCGGCCGGAGTTCGGCCACCGCCGCCTCGGCCGCCTGTGCGCACGCCCGGCGCCCCTCGGCCGTCGCCCCGTAGACCCGGCGGGCCTTACCCCGGGCGGGCGGCGGCGCGTCGGTCTCGGCGATGAGCCTCCGGTCGCGCAGCCGGCCCAGCAGGTAGTAGATCGAGCTGAAGCCGATCTCGGTCCACTCGCGCATGCCGCGCGCGTCGATGACGTCGTTCAGTTCGTAGCCGTGCCTGGGCTTTTCCACGAGCAGGCCGAGCAGTGTCAGCTCGGCGGGTGTCAGGTCCGCAGCCATGTCCATATTCTAGTACTAGAATATGGACGCGAGGGCATCCCCCTCGGCTCATCCGGTCGCCGCGCTGGGCAGTGTTCATCGAACTGGTGGGGTCGCGTAACCGGATGCGGATGGAGGCGGCTTGAACGGTTCCGTCGTGGATCGCGGCCCTCTCGTCGTACCCGGTCACGACCGCCCGGTTCCGCTCGAGACGTGTGCCCGACGATTCCAGAGCACCGGCCCGCCCCGCGGACCGTTCAAGGACGGAACCTAGGTCGGCGACGCCCCGGTGTACTCGCGTATCAACGCGGCCAGAACAAGGAAGTTGGGGATGTAGCTCACCTGCTGTGAGGTCGTGAACAGCTTCCCGGTTCGCTTGACGCAGAGGTAGCCGTTCTCGACCGTGACCCCGGAGATCTCGCCCCACGGGATCTCGGTGCGGTCGATGGTCACCGCGTGGGATGTTACGGTCACCGGCCCGAATGCGACCGGACGGCGGGCGGAGATCTCCGCGCGGACGCGGGGCAGATGGACGCGGGTCACGCCCTCCTCGAGCATCGGGCCCCAGGCGTCGATGCGGTCGAAGAGGGGCGCCCTGACCAGGTCGCCGTAATTCGCCTCGTCGGCGGTATTGGTGAGGACGGTGACGATGATGAAGGCGCCGAAGAGGCTCGCGATCATGCCCGACGCGGTGAGCAGATAAAGGATGAATCCGCCGCAGAGCAAGGCGGGGATCGCTACGGCGACCGGGGTCCACGGGGAGGGGCGGACGGGTCGGAATGTCGAACGAATTTCCCCCATTTCCAGGTCCTGTGCGGCCTGTTCGACTGAATCGTAGGGAGACGCGGTATCCGCCATGAAACCTCCTTTGTGGGTGCCCGCCAAACTTAGTACCAGATTCAACTTTCTTCGATTGATGGCGGCGCCGGCCCTAGCGGTTCCAAAAGAGTTCAGCCAGACGTAATGTTCCGATCGTCTTTTCCCGAAAGGCGGTCCGTTGCACCCATTCGGCGGATACGCGTCCACGGACGCCGGTGGACGGCGTCCGTATCATCCGCGGGACGTGCGGGCGGTCGGGACCAGGTGCGACTAAGAGCCGCGATCCATGACGGAACCGCTCACGTCGCCTCCATCCGTATCCGGCGATGCGACCTCACGCGTTCAATGAACACCGCTTAGCGGGCGGCGCCCCAGGTGCGGACCTTCGGCCGGTCGCCCTTCTCCCGCAGCAGCAGGACCAGCGCGCCGATGTTCCATGCGTCGTCGGCACCGCTGTGGTGGCGGCCCTCCAGGGGCAGGTCCGCCTGCTGTAGCGCCCGCGCCATGCCCACGGCCCCTGGGGAGCCCGTGGGCGTCGGCGAAGAGTCGCTTGGCGTTGGTGTGCTTGCGCGAGAACGGGTAGTCGACGTCGTCGGCGGAGCACTGCCGCGCGAACTGCTTGCGGTCGTAGTCGCCCCAGCTGGCCCAGGCGCGGACGCCGGCCAGGTGGCGCTCGTCCAGGAGCGCGCAGGCGGCGCGGAAGTCCAGCCCGGTGTCGACCTCCGCCTGGGTCAGGCCGGTCAGTTCGGTGCAGAACGCGCCGACCCGCGACCGCCACGGCCGGACCACGATGCGATCGCGCCCCACGCGCTCGCCCGCCTCCAGGTCGACCACGCACACCCCGATCTCGATGATCTCGTTGGCCTGCCCCTGGGGGACCGGCCCGTCCCAGCAGGTGGCCTCCACGTCGACGACGTTGAGGAGCCGCCGCCTCTGCGCACCGTCCATGCGCGGCACCCTGACCCGCGCACCCTCCCGCGATCACCTGGATTTCCCCGGTGCCCCGGTCCCTCGCGCAGCCGGACCGGCGGCGACCGGCTGGGGGAGCGGTCGGGCGCCGTGCCGCTAGCTGTCGGGGCCGCCGTCCGCCGGCTGCGCGGTGAACGAGGCGCTGTAGGCGGCGGCCCCGGCCACGGCGTCGGCCGAGAAGGTGACGTGGCCGACCGGGGCCCGGGTGCCGACCGCCTCGGCGACGCGGGCGGCATCGGGGAGGGAGAAGCCGCCGCACAGCTCGACCAGCGTCGCGCCCTCCTCGACCAGCCGCAGCGCGACCTGCGGGGCGTCGGCGGCCGTGGGGACGGGGACCAGCAGCGTCCGCTGCCCGCCGCGGTCGATGACGACCCGGTCGGCGACGGGGTCGGTCGAGGGGTGTTCGTAGATGTAGGCCCAGGTGGGCATGGGGTCCTCGTCTCGTCTCGGTGGGAACCGCTCGCCGTTCGGCCTCCACCGTAGGACCTCCAGTTAGGTCGAAGTAAAGGGCGGATCGGCCGCTCCCCGCGGGGCGGGACCGGGCAGTGGGCGACCCGGCGCTCGGTGTCCCTGTGGCGGTCAGCGTCTCGGCGCCGGTGCGGCCGGCCGGGTCCCCGCGTCCGTGCGGGCAGGGGGCGGGCCATAGCCTGGATGACGTGGTCATACGAGGTACCCCGCCCGGTTCCGGGGCGCGCGCGGAGGGGCCGGTGCGGCGCGGTGCGGCCGACAGCCGCAGGCTGCCCCTCTACGCCGCCGGCGAGATCGATGTGGAGTACGTCGTCCGGGGTACCGACGAGGCCATCGACCGTGACACCGCGTGGGAGGAGCACTCCCACCCGACGCACGAACTGCTGTGGAACCGGCGGGGCGCGTCGTCGGCGAGCGTGGGCCCGCGGGTGTGGACGATCACCCCGATGGTGGGCCTGTGGATTCCGGCCGGGACGCCGCACGCGGGCTGGACGCCCGCGGGGACGGTGCACCACGCGGTGCAGTTCCGTGTCCGCTCGGTGCCGGCGATCTCCGGCGAGCCCGTGGCAGTGGACGTGACGCCGCTGCTGCGGCTGCTGCTCGACCGGCTCACCGCCGAGGGCCTGGATCCGGCCGCCCGCGCCCGGACCGAGGCGGTGGTGTTCGACCTGCTGGCCCCTGCCCGCAACGGGCTGCTGCTGCGGATCCCGGAATCGCGGCTGCTCGCGCCCATCGTCGCGGCCGTGGGCGACGACCCCGCGGACGCGACGACGCTGGCGGGGTGGGCGTCCCGGCTGGGGGTGAGCACCCGCACCATCACCCGGGCGTTCCAGGCGGAGACCGGTCTCGGCTTCAGCCGGTGGCTGGCCACGGCGCGGGCGCAGCGCGCCGTCGAGCTGCTGGCGCGGGGCGAGCAGATCGCCGATGTCGCCGAGCAGGTCGGCTACCACTCGGCGAGCGCGTTCGGCACGGCCTTCCGGCGTGTCACGGGGATGAACCCGGCGCGGTACCGCTCGCGGTGACGCCGGCGCCCGAGCGGTGACGCTCCCGGTGATGGCGGTGTGCCCTCGCGCGGTCCACCGCTCCCGGTGACGACCGTATGCCACCTCGGTACCCCGGTCCCGGTGACGACCGCGTGTCCCCGCGCGGTACCCCGCTCGCGGTGGCGGCCGCGCGCTCCCGGAGCGCCACCCGTACGCGGCGCGGACCGCGCGCCTGCGGCGTGCTGTCCGATTCGAGAACTTTGGTGTCGCATTCGCGTGGTTGCGAACCCATCGCCCATCACTCTAAATTTGGTTAGGCAAACCTTACTCTGATTGTGTTTCGCGTGGTCACGGCCGCCCTCCGCCCGTGCGCCGCGCCCATGAGGGCTGCCCGCACGGCTCGGCGCGGCCGCGCTCGCGCGCGTCCGCCCAGCGGTGCCGGGCGCCCATGGGCGAAGCGCGATACCCGCCATGGCAGCGCCATGGCCGGCCGCACGGCCAGCACCGAAAGGACACCATGCCTCGCCCAACACGGCGGGCCGCCCTCCCCGCGGCCGCGCTCCTCACCCTCGCGCTCGCGGCCTGCTCCTCACCCGCCGCCGACGACGGGGCCGACGGCTCCGGAGACTGGACCCCCGTCACCATCGAGCACGCGCTCGGCACCACGACCGTCGAGTCCGAGCCCGAGCGGGTCGCGACCGTGAACTGGGCCAACCACGAGGTCCCCCTCGCCCTGGGGATCGTCCCGGTCGGCATGGCCGCGGCCAACTTCGGCGACGACAACGGCGACGGCGTGCTCCCGTGGGTCGAGGAGAAGATCGAGGAACTCGGCGCGGAGACGCCGGTGCTCTTCGACGAGACGGACGGCATCGACTTCGAGGCGGTCGCCGACACCCGCCCCGACGTGATCCTCGCCGCCTACTCCGGGCTGACCCAGGAGGACTACGACACCCTCAGCGAGATCGCCCCGGTCGTCGCCTACCCCGAGACCGCCTGGGGCACCCCCTGGCGGGAGATGATCGAGCTCAACAGCGAAGCCCTCGGCATGGCCGACGAAGGGGCGGACCTCATCGCCGGCCTCGAAGAGCGGATCTCCGCGTCCGTCGCGGAGCACCCGGGGATCGAGGGCAGGTCGGCGATGTTCCTGACCCACGTGGACACCTCCGACCTCAGCGAGGTCAGCTTTTACACCGCCCACGACACGCGCGCCATGTTCTTCGAGGACCTGGGCCTGGTGACGCCCGAGAGCATCGCGTCGGCCTCCGCCGAAACCGACCAGTTCTCCCTGACCCGCAGCGCCGAGCAGGCGGACGCGTTCGATGACGTCGACATCATCGTCACCTACGGCGGCGACGAACTCCTCAGCACCCTGGAGGACGACCCGCTGCTGGCGCAGATGCCGGCGGTGGCCAACGGGGCGATCATCGCCCTGCCCGGCGACGGCCCCCTGGGTACCGCCGCCAACCCCACCCCGCTGTCGATCGAGTGGGTCCTCGACGACTACCTCTCCCACCTCTCCGCCGCCGCCGACGAGGCCCGGTGACGACGCAGGACGCACCGACCCTCTCGGGCGCCGCCACCGTTCGGCGCCCGAGACGGGGCAGGGCCCTGTGGCTGCTCGCCGTGCTCGGAGTGCTGCTCGCCCTCGCGTTCGCCTCCATCACCGTCGGGTCCCGCGACGTGGCCTGGTCCGACATCGCGGCCGCGCTCGGCGGCGGGACCGACGGCTTCGGCCAGGCGGCGGTCGCCAAGCGGATCCCCCGGACCCTGCTCGCGATCCTCGCCGGCGCGGCGCTGGCCGTATCGGGCGCGGTCATGCAGGGGGTGACCCGCAACCCGCTGGCCGATCCGGGCATCCTGGGCGTGAACATGGGCGCCTCGCTCGCCGTCGTCAGCGGAATCGCCTTCTTCGGCCTGGCGTCGGCGACCGGATTCATCTGGGTGGCCATCGCCGGCGCGGCCCTCAGCGCGGCGTTCGTCTACGCCGTGGGCTCCCTCGGCCGCGGCGGCGCGACGCCGCTCAAGCTGGCCCTCGCCGGGGCCGCGACCTCCGCCGCGCTGCTGTCGTTCATCAGGGCCGTGGTGCTCCCGCGCGGCGACATCGCCGAGGGCGCCAGATCCTGGCAGGTCGGCGGTGTCGGCGGCGGGACCTACGCCAGTGTCGCCCAGGTCCTGCCGTTCCTGGTGGTCGGGTTCGTCGTCTGCCTGCTCGCGGCTCGAGGGCTCAACCTCCTCGCCCTCGGCGACGACCTCGCCGCCGGGCTGGGGGAGCGCGTGGCCGTCGCCCGCGCCGCGGCGTCGGCGGGTGCCGTGGTGCTGTGCGGCGCCGCCACCGCGGTCACCGGGCCGATCGCCTTCGTCGGCCTCGTCGTGCCGCACGTGTGCCGCCTGCTCGTCGGTGTGGACCACCGGTGGCTGCTGCCGTTCTCGGCACTTGGCGGAGCCGCGCTCGTGACGGCGGCCGACGTGGTCGGCCGCATCGTGGCGCGCCCCGAGCAGATCGACGTCGGCATCGTGACGGCGCTGATCGGCGCCCCGTTCTTCATCCACATCGTCCGCCGCCAGAAAGTCCGTGCGCTGTGAGCATCCCCACCGTTGAAGCCGTCGCCCGCGGCCGGGTGCGGCGTGCGCGCCGGCGGCGCGTCGTGATCGCCGTCCTCGCCGCTCTGGTCGTGCTGGTGTTCGCCGCGAGCCTGATGGTCGGGCAGACCTTCTATCCGCCCGGCGACGTCGTGCGGGTGATCCTCGGACAGGACGTCCCGGGGGCCTCGTTCACCGTCGGGCGGCTCCGGCTGCCGCGCGCCGTGCTCGCGGTCGCGGCGGGCCTGTGCTTCGGGTTCGCCGGCGTCACCTACCAGACCATGCTGCGCAACCCCCTCGCCAGCCCCGACATCATCGGGATCAGTGCCGGGGCCGGCACGGCGGCGACCTTCGCGATCATCGTGCTCGGCCTGGGCTCGACCGCGGTGTCGGTCTTCGCGATCGCCGCCGGCCTGGCGGTGGCCGTGGCCGTGTACGTGCTGTCGTACAAGGACGGGGTCGTGGGGACCCGGCTCATACTGATCGGCATAGGCATCGCGGCGATGCTCGACAGCCTCACCACCTACATCCTCGACCAGGCCGCCCAATGGGACCTCCAGGAGGCGACCCGGTGGCTGACCGGCAGCCTCAACGGCGCGAGCTGGAACGACGTCCTGCCGGTCGTGGCCGCGCTGCTCGTGATCGCCCCCCTGCTGCTGCGCCGGTCGGCCGACCTCGCCCTGTTCCCGCTGGGCGACGACACCGCGTCGGCCCTCGGCGTCCGCGTCGAGCGCACCCGGCTCATCGCGGTCGTCGGCGCCGTGGGGCTCGTCTCCTTCGCGACCGCCGCCGCGGGGCCCATCGCGTTCGTCGCGTTCCTCTCCGGCCCGATCGCGGCGCGCATCGTGGGGCCCAACGGCTCCCTCCTCATCCCCGCCGCACTCGTCGGGGCGCTCCTCGTCCTCGTGGGCGACCTGGCCGGACAGTTCGCGTTCGGAACGCGCTACCCGGTCGGGGTCGTCACCGGCGTGCTCGGCGCGCCTTACCTCGTCTACCTGATCGTCCGGACCAACCGCGTGGGGGGCTCCTTGTGACCACGGACCATTCACTGCTCGTGGAAGAACTGACGCTCGGCTACAAGGACCGCGACGTCATCGACTCCCTCGACCTCGCGATCCCGCCGGGGCGGATCACCGTGATCGTCGGGGCCAACGCGTGCGGCAAGTCCACCCTGCTGCGCTCGATGTCGCGGCTGCTGGCGCCGCGCAGCGGGCGCGTGCTCCTGGACGGGCAGAAGGTCCACCGCCTGCCGCCGAAGAAGGTAGCGCGGACGCTCGGCCTGCTGCCGCAATCGCCGATCGCCCCGGAGGGGATCACCGTGAGCGACCTCGTCGGCCGGGGCCGCCACCCCCACCAGCGGGTGCTCGCCCGCTGGAGCGACGCCGACGACGAGGCCGTCGCCGCGGCCCTGGAGGCGACGGAGACGGTCGAGCTGGCGGAGCGGCCCGTCGACGAGCTCTCCGGCGGGCAGCGCCAGCGCGTCTGGATCGCCATGGCGCTGGCCCAGCGCACCGACGTGCTCCTGCTCGACGAACCGACCACGTTCCTCGACGTCAGCCACCAGGTCGAGGTCCTCGACCTGCTCACCGACCTCAACGCCTCCCGCGGCACCACGATCGTCCTGGTCCTCCACGACCTCAACCTCGCGGCCCGCTACGCCGACCACCTCATCGCGCTCGCCGCCGGGCGGATCCACGCGTCGGGCCCGCCCGACCAGGTGATCACCCCGGAAACGGTGGAGGCGGTGTTCGGGATCAGCAGCCGGGTCATCACCGATCCCACGTCGGGCAAGCCGCTCATGCTCCCCATCGGCCGCCACCACGACGCGACGCGCACCGGCTGACGCCGCCGGCGCGGCCCCCGCCCACGGCGCGGGCCCGGGACGTGCGGCGAGGCCGTCCGCGGGTCCGGCACGCCCCTCCCGTCCGAGCGCGGGCCGCCCGGGTACGGTGGGTGGACCTCCGGGCGGCCGGCGGCCGACCAGGGGGTATTCCGGTGCCGGCCCGGACCCGTCGGGCCGGGCACGGGGCACACGTCGCGGCGGGGTGTGCGGACCGCCCCGGGCAGCGATCGCCCGGGGCCGAGCGGGTCCCGCCGGGCGTCCGACCAGTAGTCCGACCACATCGGAGCAGATCACCACCGTGAGTCACGACATTCCCACCGTCACCCTGAACAACGGCGTCTCCATGCCGCAGCTCGGCTTCGGCGTGTACCAGGTGCCCAACGACGAGACCGAGCGGGTGGTCACGGCGGCCCTGGAAGCGGGGTACCGCAGCATCGACACCGCCACCCTCTACGCCAACGAGGCGGGGACGGGGCGGGCGATCGCCGCATCGGGCCTGCCCCGTGAGGACGTGTTCGTCACCACCAAGCTGTGGAACACCGACCAGGGCTACGACTCCGCGCTGCGCGCGTTCGACACGTCGCTGGCCGAGCTCGGGCTCGACCACGTCGACCTGTACCTGATCCACTGGCCGATGCCGGCGCGCGACCTGTACGTGGAGACCTGGCGGGCGTTCGAGCGCATCTACACGGAGGGCCGCGCCAAGGCGATCGGCGTGTCCAACTTCAACCCGGCCCACCTGGACCGGCTGGCGCGGGAGAGCGATGTCGTCCCGGCCGTCAACCAGATCGAGCTGCACCCCCGGCTGCCGCAGGCCGAGCTGCGCCGCTATGGCACCGCCCACGGGATCGTGACCGAGGCGTGGGGCCCGCTCGGCCAGGGCAAGGGCGGACTGCTGGAGGAGCCCGTCCTGGCGGAGCTGGCCGCGAAGCACGGCGCGTCGCCCGCCCAGGTGGTCCTGCGCTGGCACCTGCAGCTCGGCAACGTGGTCATCCCCAAGTCGGCCACGCCGGCGCGGATCCGCGAGAACCTGGACGTCTTCGGCTTCACGCTCGACGACGACGACCTCGCGTCCATCGCCACGCTCGACACCGGCACCCGGGGCGGACCCGACCCCGAGACCACGAACTAGGAGCGAGGACGGGGCGCCCCCGCGGGAGGGCGCCCCGTTGCCGTCGCCGGTGTCAGGCCGCGGTCGCGGCGGCCGCGACCGCCGGCGGGGTCATGCGCCTCCCCGCCGCGCCGCGACCGGTTCGGCCATCGGCGCCTCGGCGGTGGCCCGTCCCTGGCGCCGGTCGGCCAGGCCCGAGGTCACCGCCAGGCCCAGGCCGACCACCGCGAGTCCGGCCCCCAGCAGGTTGGGGGCGGTCAGGCCGAAGCCCGCGGCGATGACCAGGCCGCCCAGCCACGCCCCGGCCGCGTTGGCGAAGTTGAGCGCGGCGTGGTTCAGCGCCGCCGCCAGCGACGGCGCGTCCTTGGCGACGTCCATCAGCCGGGTCTGCAACGACGGGATGAGCGCGCTGCCGGCGAAGCCGAGCAGGAACACCATCACCACCGCCCCGGCCTTGAACGGGGCCAGCGCGTGCAGCAGGAGCAGCACCGCGGCGATACCCGCCATCCCGGCGTACATCGTCGGCATCAGCGCCCGGTCGGCGGCGCGGCCGCCCAGGAGGTTGCCCACCGTCATCCCCACGCCGTACACGGCGAGGACGACCGGCACCGCTCCGGCGGAGAACCCGGTGACCTCGGTCATCATCGGCGAGATGTAGCTGTAGGAGGCGAACATGCCGCCGAAGCCGATCGCCCCCACACCGAGAGCCAGCCACACCTGGCCGCGGGCCAGCGCACCGAACTCCGAGCGCACGGAGGCGCCCGGCCGCGGGCGCTGGGAGGGGACGAGCGCGGCGATTGCGATGACGGTGGCCACGCCAATGGCGGTGACCAGGGCGAAGGTGCTGCGCCAGCCGAACTGCTGGGCGGCCAGCGTGCCCAGGGGGACGCCGATGATGTTGGCGACCGTCAGCCCGGCGATCATCAGCGAGACCGCCTGCGAGCGCTTGGTCACCGGCACCAGTGCCGCCGCGAGCACCGCGCCCACGCCGAAGAACGTGCCGTGGGGGAGCGCCGTTGCGAAGCGCGCGGCGACCAGGAAGGAGTAGGTGGGGGCGAGGGCGGAGGCCAGGTTGCCCAGGGTGAACAGGGCCATGAGCCCCATGAGCAGGTGCTTGCGGTCGAACCGGGCACTCAGCGGCGCCAGGACCGGGGCGCCGGCGACCACGCCCAGGGCGTAGCCGGAGATCATGTACCCGGCGACCGGGATCGAGACCCCGAAGTGCTCGGCGATATCGGGTAGCAGCCCCATGGCGACGAATTCGGTCGTTCCGAGGCCGAACGCGCCGATAGCGAGGGCGAGCAGGGCGATGGGCACGGCGGTTCCCTTCCGGGGGCATCGGGGGAGGTCGGAAGCGGGGCGCTGATGCGCTCCCGGCGTGGCCAACACCGCCCGGCCCGCCGATTCATCCCGTGATCGGCCGATCCGCCCTGTGAGACGCCTCTCTGTCGTCCGCAGAGGGCATCTCCCGTGTGCGGCCTCGGAACGACCGGATTCGTCGCCATGGGGCTGCTACCCGATATCGCTCTTCCCACGGCGGCGCGGACCTGCGCGCCGTGCCGCGCACCGGCTTCCCCTGGATGGTTGCTGCCTATACGGTCTCCGTCCGGTGCGAGCGGGGGTAGATCATGTGTGCCCTCCCGCCCGCCAGCTCACAGGAATACCGTCCTCGTCCTGTGGCCCCGACGATGTGACCGGCCACGGGCGGATCGGGATGTCCGGGTCGGCGAGTTCGGCCAGGATCGCGTCGCGCTGCGCCTGCGACAGGTGCCGCCCGGCCCGGAGCCCCGGGTCCTGCATCTGCCGTTCCAGCTCGACGAGGGTGTCCGCGTGCACGGTCGGCGCGAGGTCGTCGTCGCGCACCCGTGTCGCCACCCACCCGCGGGGCCTGCCGTCGCTCCCATAGGAGCGGCGCACCCGCCACTCCCGCCCGTAGTCGGCGGTCAGTCGCCCCAGCTCAGACTCTGTGGTCTCGTCCATGAACCAAGGCTGGCGGCGTCAAGCGGCAACAATGTTCCAAGGCGGAACAACACGAAACGGTAACGCCGCCTACACGCCCATGCGGGACTGGATACCGCGCAACTCCTCCGGCAATGCGCGCTTCGCATCCACCATGTGCTTCACCAGGGTCCGCGCCTGCGGGTGGTACCGGGTCATCTGCGGGGCGATCCGCTCCGCCGACAACAGCCGCTTCAATGCCCGATCCGCATGTCCCGTCTCCACATGCACCCGCGACATGTCGATCTCGTGGTGCGCCCGCCGCTCAGGAGCCACCCCCGCCAGTACCCGATCGCGCCGGATGACCTCGTCCGTGGTGACCGCAGTGTCGAAATCCCGGAGTTCGATAGCGATCGATGACCGGTGAATCGCCAAATTGCCCGGGTTGAAGTCCGTTCCGTGGGCGTCCAGCGACGGCTTTCCCGCACGGTCGCTCGCCTCCACTGCTTGGCCGTAGTGGTCCCACGCCGACGACACACTCCCCGCGCGGGCGGACACCACAGCGGCACGCAGGTGCAGGGACCCCGTCACCTCCACCGCGTCCACCTTGGCAGCGTCGACCTTGCCCACCGCCTTCTCCAGCAGCCTCATGGCAGGCCCCCACGCCGCGACGTTCATCATCAGCAGGGCGCGGCGGTGCGTCATCATCAACGGCAGGTGCGGGTCTTGTGACTCGCGCGCGGACACCGTCGCCTGCTCCATGATCTGTCCGGCGAGATCCGTGTACCCCAGCCGGCGCGTTAGCGATGCCGCCAGGTTGTGTGCGCGATTCAGCAGTGTCCACGCAGCCGGGTCCTCGGACTCGTGGGCGTGCCACGTGAGTTCCTCGATGAGCGCGGGGAGGTGGCCGCCGAGCTGGACATGGCGGGCTGCGTGCCGCAGCTCTTCGGCGTTCACGAGCGCACGCGACAGCTCACCGAGGGATCGCACGGGCGCGTCGAGGTCGGGGGCGACGTCGGCGGAGGAGATGGCGCGGCGCAGGTCGGCGATGGCGTCGTGGACCCGGTCGTCGTTGACGTTGTCGGTGTGGATGGGCTGGCCATAGAGACTGGTGGGGTCGAGGCCGAGAGCTGAGGCGACTGCCGCTACGAATGCGGGAGTCGGGATCTTGTGGCCGGATTCCACCTGGGCGATGTGGCTGCGTGAGTAGGAGGTACGCGCGGCTAGACCGTACTGGGTGAGCGCGCGGCGTTTCCGCGCGCGAGTGAGCCTCTGTCGGATGCCGTCGCCGGGGGTATCGTTCGCGGACATCGGCCCTGCCTTCCTGAAGCTTCGCAACACCAGGATAAGCAGGGCCGATCTCATGTGCCCGGCTTGTAATGGTTTGGCGTATGCCCCCCAGGAGCTGGATCGCCCGAAAGCCGGAAACGGTCCGTGCCCTGCCGGGTGTCGACTCGGGGCCTGTGCGGGGGCCGCCGCCGTTTCGGCGGGAGAGGCGGGGTCAGTAGCGCCCCTGAACGGGACGCTGCGGCGCGCGGGCGCGGCCCGGTGCCGAGCGGCGGCCCGGTGTCCGGCACCAGAGACAGGGGACCACCGACATGCCCGACGCCCAGACCCCGCGACCGCACGACCGGCCCGGCGAGAGGGACGACAAGGACCGCCAGCTCGACCAGTCCAGGGCCGATTCCGACGGCACGCTCACCACGAGCACCGGCGTCAAGATCGCCGACACCGACAACTCACTGAAGGCGGGGCGGCGCGGGCCCACCCTCCTGGAGGACTTCCACGTCCGGGAGAAGATCACCCACTTCGACCACGAGCGCATCCCCGAACGCGTGGTGCACGCCCGCGGGGCCGGCGCCTACGGCCACTTCCGGGTCTATGAGTCGCTCGCCCGCTACACCTCGGCCGGCTTCCTGGGCGACCCCTCGCTGCGCACCCCGGTGTTCGTCCGCTTCTCCACGGTGGCCGGCTCGCGCGGCTCCGCCGACACCGTCCGCGACGTGCGCGGCTTCGCGACCAAGTTCTACACGCGCGAGGGCAACTACGACCTGGTCGGCAACAACATGCCGGTCTTCTTCATCCAAGATGGTGCGAAATTTCCCGATTTCGTCCATGCGGTCAAGCCAGAGCCGCACAACGAGATCCCCCAGGCCGCCTCCGCCCACGACACCCTCTGGGACTTCGTGGGCCGGCAGCCCGAGACCATGCACATGATGATGTGGCTGATGTCGGACCGCGCCCTGCCCCGGAGCTTCCGCATGATGCAGGGCTTCGGGGTGCACACCTTCCGGCTCGTCAACGACGCGGGCGAGGGGACGTTCGTCAAGTTCCACTGGCGCCCGCTGCTGGGGACCCACTCCCTGGTCTGGGACGAGGCCCAGAAGATCGCCGGCAAGGACCCCGACTTCCACCGGCGCGACCTGTGGGACGCCATCGACCAGGGCCGGTTCCCCGAGTTCGAACTGGGCGTGCAGCTCGTGCCCGAGGCCGACGAGCACGCCTTCGACTTCGACCTGCTCGACCCCACCAAGCTCATCCCCGAAGAGCAGGTGCCCGTCACGCCCATCGGGTCGATGGTGCTCGACCGCAACCCCGACGACTTCTTCGCCGAGACCGAGCAGATCGCCTTCCACACCGCCAACCTCGTCCCCGGGATCGACTTCACCAACGACCCGCTGCTCCAAATGCGCAACTTCTCCTACCTCGACACCCAGCTCATCCGGCTGGGCGGGCCCAACTTCCAGCAGCTCCCGGTGAACCGCCCGCTGGCCGACGTCAACGATGACCAGCGCGACGGGTACGGCCAGCACCGCGTGCACCGGGCGCGCACCTCCTATCTGCCCAACACCCTCGGCGGTGGCCGCCCCCGCCCGGCCGGCCCCGATGAAGGCGCCTACCGGCACTACCAGGAACGGGTCGAGGGCGCCAAGATCCGCGAACGCAGCGACAGCTTCGCCGACCACTACACCCAGGCCCGGCTCTTCTACAACAGCCTCACCGGCTGGGAGCGGGACAACCTGTCGGCCGGCTTCGCGTTCGAGCTGGGTAAGTGCGCCGACACCGGTGTCCGGGAACGGGCCGTGCTCCAGATCGCCCGGGTCGACCACGGCCTGGCCGCGGAGGTCGCCCGCAGCGTGGGGGTCGCACGGCCCGACCCCGCTCCCGCCCCCGGCCACGACCTCTCCTCGCCCGCGCTCAGCCAGGCCGCCACCGTCATGGACACGGTCGCCTCCCGCATGATCGCCGTCCTGGCCGCCGACGGCGTCGACGCATCGGGCGTGGCACGCTTCCGCGAGGAGATGGCCGGTCGCGGCGCGGTCGTCGAGGTGCTCGCCGCCCACGACGGCGAGGTGGCCGCGGCGGGAGGCGGGACGCTGGCCGTGGACCGGGCGATCACCACCACGGCGTCGGTGCTCTACGACGCCGTTGTGCTCCCCGGCGGCACCGACTGCGCGAGGGCGCTCGCCGCCGACGGCGACGCGCTCCACTTCGTGACCGAGGCGTTCAAGCACGCCAAGCCGGTGGCGGCGGTGGACGAGGGCGTGGACGTCCTGGCCGGCCTGCCGCTGCCCTCGCTGCGCCTGGCCGACGGGGCGGCCTCCGGGGCGGTGGTCGACCAAGGGGTGGTCACCGCTCGGGGAGCCGGTGCGGGGGAGGTGCCCCAGGCGTTCGCGACGGTGCTCTCGGGCCACCGCGTCCGGGGCCGCGCCGTGTCCTCGGTCCCGGCCTGAGCCGGCCGCCGCGGCGGACGCCCGGATTCGGCCCGCTTCCGGGGAGGGAGGAAAGCGGGCCGAATCCGCGCGCCCCCGAGGGGAAGGCCGTCGCGGGCCGACAGCGGCGATGCGGCCACGGAACCGATTCCGTGTCCACTGCGCGCCGCCCGCGACCGGTGCGCCGGTAATCCGGCCAGGTGGCGGAGGGTCCCGCCCTCTGTCCGGCGGTAGCCGGAAGGGGGCGGGGAATGCGGGGTCCCCACGCGGGTGCCGCCGAGCTGGCGCGAGGACCCCGGATGCCAGACAAATCGATTTGCCCGCGCGTACATCCTGACACGGAGCCGTGCCCGCGGCAACGTGTGCGCCCCGGGCCCTGAGGCGGTTTCCGGTCCCGCGCCGACGGCGCCGGGGCGGACGCGACAAGGTCAGGGGGTGTCGGCCGGCGCGAAGTGCTCGACCGTGGGGAAGGGATCGTAGAAATGGTGGAGCAGGTCCCGCCACCTGCCATAGGCGGCCGATCCGCGAAAGCCCTCGGTGTGGTCGCGCAGGGTGCGCCAGCGGATCAGCAGCAGGTAGCGGTCCGGATTCTCGATGCCGCGGTGCAGCTCCAGCCCCAGGAATCCGGGCGACGCGGCGACGATCCGCCGCGCCTCGGCGAAAGCCGCCTCGAACGCGTCGTGGTGGCCGGGGCGGACGTCCAGCACCGCGGTTTCCAGGATCATGTGCGGATCACCCCTCGCGGTTGCGTTCCCCTCCGGAACCCGGGCCCCGGGCAGAACGCGGAACGGCAAGGGTGGCCGTGAGGCGGACGGCCGTGGGCAGGGTGCGGCCGGCGGGGCGGCGGCCGGCGGCGTCGCCGACCATCTCGATGAGTGCCGCCACGGCATGGCGCCCCAGGTCGGGGGCCGGCGCGTGGACGGCGGTGATGGGCTCGCCGGGCAGGTCGGCGAAGGCCATGTCGTCGGCCGCGGCGACGCTGATGTCCTGGGGGACGCGCACTCCGGAGCGGCCCAGTTCGAACATGACGCCCAGCAGCAGCAGGCTGTTGTAGGCGAGGACGGCGGTGCACCCGGTGGCCAGGAGTTCGGCGGTGGCGCGCACGCCCTCGGTGAAGGAGGGCGGGACCGGTCCGCAGATGTGCACGCGCAGCCCGGGGGCGCCGGCGTGCTCGGCGAGGGTCGCGCGGCGCCGCAGGTCCATCCACGAGCCCGGCGGGCCGGCGAGGTAGGCGACGTCGGTGTGGCCCAAGTCCACCAGGCGGTCGTAGATGCGGGCGAGGCCGCCGGGGGTGTCGACGGTGAAAGAGGTCAGGCCGGGCACCTTGCGGTTGATGACCACGACGGGCTTGCGCCGGTGCAGGTCCTTCAGCTCGGTGGCGCCGGTCACGGGGGACAGCAGGACGAACCCGTCGACCTGCTCCTCCAGGTCGCCCACCGCGGCGCGCTCGCGTTCGGCCGAGCCGCCGGTGACGGCGATGAGCAGGCGGCGCTCGCGTTCGGCGGCCAGGTCCTGGGCGGCGGCGATGCTGGCGGCGTAGAAGGGGTTCTCCAGGTCGGGGACGAGCATGGCGAAGAACCCGGTGCGCCCGGTGATGAGGGCGCGCGCGGCCGGGTTGACCCGGAACCCGAGGCCGTCGGCCGCCGCGCGGACCCGCTCCAGGGTGGCGGGAGCCACCATGCCGGGCCGGCTCAGTGCGCGGGAGACGGTCGACGCCGATACCCCGGCCTCGCGGGCCACATCCTCCAGGCGTGCCAACCCCGGCTCCTCGCTGGTCGTTTCACACGGTCGTAACCCGGGCGGGGTGGTGCGCGCCCGGGATCCGAGAGTACGCTGTTGCAATCGCTTGCAGTAGCGTTTGCAGAGATTCCCGCAGCTGAAGCGCTTATATTTCCCACTAGTCCCAGTGCCGGTTCGTCCGGACCGCAACCTTTCGGGGGTGGATGTGACCCGGCGTGGCCCCATGCTGGCACTGCTCGTGCCCGGTCTGGCCGTGCTCCTCTTCGCGTTCCTCTACCCGGTGGCCGCCACCCTGGCCGCGCCGCCCGACGGCGACCCCGCCATCGTCGCCAGAGAAACCGGAGCCCTCCTCACCGACCCCTACCTGCTGCCCGTGATCGCCCGCACGATCCGGGTGGCCGTCCTCACCACCGCGATCTGCCTGGTCCTCGGGTTCCCGGTGGCGTACCTGATCTCCCGGGCACCGGCCCGCTGGGCGGGCAAGCTGCTCGCCCTGGCGGTCTTCCCGCTGATGCTCAACACCGTCGTGCGCACCTACGGCTGGATCGTGGTCCTCGGCGGCAACGGCCTCATCAGCCAGGTCAGCGCCGCCCTGGGCCTGGGGCGCGTGCAGCTGCTCTACACCGAGACCGCGATCGTGCTCGGCCTGGTGCAGCTGTTCCTGCCGCTGCTGATCCTGTCGGCCTACTCCAGCCTCTCCCAGCAGGACCCCCGGCTGGAGGAGGCCGCCCGCGGGCTCGGCGCCTCACCCGGGCGCGCCTTCCGCCAAGTCGTCTTCCCGCTGGCGCTGCCCGGCACCCTGGTGGGCTGCACCCTCGTCTTCGCCGGGGCGGTCACCGCCTTCACCACCCCGCAACTGCTGGGCGGCTCCCGCGAGCGCCTGCTGTCCACCCTGCTCTACAGCCGGGTCAACGTCAGCCTGGACTGGCCCGCCGCCAGCGCCGTCGCGCTGGTCATGACCGTCCTGGTCCTGGCCGTCACCGCGCTGTCGGGCCGGCTGGGCAAGATCGGGAGCACCACGTCATGATCCTGCGCCGCCCCATCCTCAGCCTGCTGACCGCGATCGCGTTCACCCTCATGCTGGGCCCCGTGGTGATCCTGCTCGGCGTCGCCTTCACCGCCGGCAGCACCCTGGCGTTCCCGCCCCAGGGGCTGTCCCTGCGCTGGTTCGCCGCCGCGCTGGAGTACCGGCCGTTCATCGACGCCTTCGCCACCAGCCTCACCGTGGCCCTGGCCTCGACCGTGCTGGCGCTGGCCCTGGGCATCCCGGCGGCCCTCGCCCTCCAGCGCGGAACGCTCCCCGGGCGCCGCACGGTCGAGGCCCTGTTCTTCACCCCGATCATCGTGCCCGAACTGGTCCTGGGCCTGGCCCTGTTCCAGCAGGTCATGGTCGGCCTGCACATCACCGCACTGGGCACCCTGGTCATCGGGCACACCGTCCTGCTGCTGCCCTACGCCGTGCGCGTCGTGGGGGCCTCGCTCGCCCTGGCCGATCCCCGCCTGGAGGAGGCCGCCCGCGGGCTGGGCGCCGGCCCAGTGCGCACCTTCTTCACGGTGACGCTGCCGGTCATGCGCCCCGGCATCATCTCGGCCACCATCCTGGCCTTCATCACCTCGCTCAACAACGTGCCGCTGTCGCTGCTGCTGACCGGCCCCGGCGTCGCGACGCTGCCCGTGGAGATGCTCAACTACGTGCAGTCCTCGTTCGACCCCGTGGTCGCCGCCGTCAGCGTGATCCTGCTGGTGCTCAGCGTCGCGGTGGCCTTCGCCACCGAGCGCCTGGCCGGCTTCACCAAGGTCTTCGGCCGGTAGCGGCTGAGTTTCGGCCGATAAGGAGACTCCCGACATGACACCCGTAGTCCGGCTCGACGGCGTGAGCCACCGCTTCGGCGGCCCCGAATCCGCAGCCGCCGTGGCCGACCTCGACCTGGACGTGCCCCGCGGCAAGTTCACCACCCTGCTCGGCCCCAGCGGCTGCGGCAAGACCACCACCCTGCGCATGATCGCCGGGTTCCTGCGGCCCACCGCGGGGCGCATCCTGCTCGAAGGCGAGGACGCCACCGCCACCCCGCCCGAGAAGCGCAACCTCGGGACTGTGCACCAGAGCTACGCGCTCTTCCCGCACATGTCGCTCACCGACAACGTCGCCTTCGGGCTGCGCAGCCGGCGGCTGCCCGCCGACGAGGTGCGCCGCCGCGCCGGCGAGGCGCTCGAACTGGTGGGCCTCTCCCACGCCGCGGCCCGCAAGCCCGGCGAGCTCTCGGGCGGCCAGCAGCAGCGCGTCGCCCTCGCCCGCGCGGTCGCGATCCGCCCCTCGGTGCTGCTGCTCGACGAGCCGCTGTCCAACCTCGACGCCCGGCTGCGCGTGCAGATGCGCCGCGAACTGCTGCGCGTCCAGCGCGAGACCGGCCTGACCGCCATCCTCGTCACCCACGACCAGGACGAGGCGCTGGAGCTGTCGGACTCCATGGTCATCCTCAACGGGGGCCGCCTGGAGCAGGAGGGCGACCCCCGGGAGATCTTCCCCGCGCCCGCCAACCGGTTCGTCGCCGAGTTCCTGGGCTACGACAACTTCCCCGACCTGCCCGGCACCGGCCCGGTGACCATCCGCCCCGAGCACGTGCGGCTCCTGCCGCCGGACCGCGGCGAGGGCGACGACGCCGTGGGCCTGGACGCCACCGTCACCGGCGTCACCTACCAGGGCAGCCACTGCCTGGTCGAGGTCGCCACCGGTGAGGGCCCCGGCGCCACCCTGCGCAGCGTCCACCCCGACGACGACCTGCGCCCCGGCGACCGCGTCCGCGTGGCGCTGCCGCGCCACCGCCTGGTGCACCTGGCCCCCTCCGAGGCGCAGGCCGGCTCAGGGGAGGAGCGGTGAGGCGCGGCCTGCCCGCGGCGGCCGGGGCGCTGGCCGCCGCGCTCGCGCTCACCTCGTGCGCCGCCACCCGCGAGAACGATACCGACACCCTGGTCGTCAGCACCTTCGCCTTCGCCACCGAGGAGTTCATGCAGGTCGTCGGCGAGCCCTTCGAGGAGCGGACCGGCATCGAGGTCGTCCTGGACACCGGGACCAACTCCGGGCGCCTCACCAAGCTGCGCATCAACAAGGACCGGCCCGACACCGACGTCGTGCTCATCTCCGACTACTACGCCGAGATCGGCCGCGAGATGGAGCTCTTCGACACCGTCGACCCCGCCGCGGTCCCCGCCATGGCCGACATCCAGCCCTGGGCGGTCGACCCCGACGGCTACGGCCCCGCCTACACCTTCCAGCTGCTGGGCCTGATGTACCGGACCGACATGGTGGAGGAGCCGCCCACCTCCTGGGACCCGCTGTGGGACCCCGAGCACCCGGGCGGCTTCGCGCTGCCCGATATCTCGGTGTCGGCCGGCCCCATGTTCGTCCTGGCCGCCGGCGAGGCCTACGGGTCGGGGCCCACCGACGCCGACACCGGGTTCGAGCGGCTGTCGCGCATCGGCCCCGACGCGCTCCAGTTCTACACCGGCTCCACCGAGCTGACCAGCCTGCTGGAGCGCGGCGAGGTCGCCATGGCCCCCGGCCTGGACAACTTCGCCATGAGCTCGGTGGAGGCCGGGCAGCCCATCGGGTTCGCCGTCCCCGAGGAGGGGAGGGTGATGACCGCCAACACCGCCCAGATCGTCGCCGGGGCGCCCAACAAGGACGGCGCCGAGCAGTTCATCCAGTTCCTGCTGGAGCCCGAGGTGCAGTCGGAGATCGCCGAGGTCATCTACGACAAGCCCGTCCACCCCGACGCGGAGGTGACCGACCTGATGACCGAGGTCGCCGGCCCAGCCGCCGAGGACCCCGCCGCGGGCGGGTACCACCAGGGCGACCTGGCCCTCATCGCCGAGCAGCGCTCCGCCTGGCTGGACCGCTACATCGAGGAGGTCGCCCGGTGAGCCTGCCGGTCGTCATCGACTGCGACCCCGGCGTGGACGACGCCATCGCGCTGCTGCTGGCGCTCGCCTCTCCGGAGATCGAGGTGCGCGGGGTGACCACCGTCGCGGGCAACGCCTCGCTGGCCGACGTCACCCGCAACGCCGGGCACGTCCTCGACCTGGGGGGCGCCCCCGCCGGCCTGCCGCTGGTGGCCGGGCTGGCGGGGCCCATCGCGCGGACGGCGCGCATCGCCGACGAGCCCATCCACGGCGACGGCGGCCTGGGCGGGCCGGCACCCGCCGCCCCGCCCCGCGCCCCCGCTGCGGGGCACGCCGTCGACTTCCTGGCCGGCCAGGCCCTGGCCGCGCCGGGGGAGGTCACCGTGGTGGCCATCGGCCCGCTGTCCAATGTCGCCGCGATGCTCGCCCGCCACCCCCAGGCCGGGCCGGCGCTGCGCGAGATCGTGGTGATGGGCGGGGCCGCGTTCGCCCAGGGCAACATCACCCCCGCCGCCGAGTACAACTTCTACGCCGACCCCGAGGCCGCCCGCCGCGTCCTGGAATCGGGGGTGCCGGTGCGCGTGGTGGGGCTGGACGTGACCCGCTCCGCTCTGTTCCCCCTCCAGGCCGCCGAGCACCTGGCGCGGCTGCCGGGGGCGGCGGGGGCCGCCGGGGGACTGCTGTGCGGGTTCGTCGAGCGCTACCGGGAGCGCTTCGGCGTCGCGGCGGTGCCCGTGCACGACGCCTTGGCCGTCGCCGGCCTCGTCGACCCCGGCCTGCTGGACTACGGCCACGGCAGCGCGACCGTGGAGTGCGCCGGCGAGGTCACCCGCGGGGCGCTCGTCGCCGACCTGCGCACCCCCGGACGGTCCCGCACCGCCCACATCGCGCTCACCGTGGACGCCGACCGGTTCACCGCCCTGCTCACCGAACGCCTGGCCCGCCACACGGGCTGAGGCGTCCGCCGCTCCCGCCTTTTCGACGCCCCCGTTCCAGGAAGGGACCATGTCCGAGCCCAAGACCGCCGACCTGCTGATCCGGGGCGCGAACGTCCTGTCGGTGCAGACCGGGGAGGTGTGGCCGGCCGACGTCGCCGTCGAGGGCGAGGCGATCCGCGCCGTCGCCCCGCCGGGGGCCGGCCCCCGGGCGCGCGAGGTGGTGGAGGCCGACGGCCTGATCGTCGCGCCCGGCTACATCGACGCGCACATGCACATCGAGAGCTCCCTGCTGGCACCCGCCGAGTTCGCCCGCATCACCCTGCCGCGCGGCACCACCACGGTCCTGGCCGACGCCCACGAGATCGTCAACGTCGCCGGGCGCGACGGCCAGGCGTGGATGATCGAGCAGGGACGCGGCACCGGGCAGACGATGTGCTGGGCGGTGCCCTCCTGCGTTCCCGCGCTCGACGGGTTCGAGACCGCCGGGGCCCGCCTGGACGCCGCCGACATCGAGGAGATGCTCGGGTGGGAGGGGGTGACCACGCTCGGGGAGGTCATGGACTACCGGGCGGTGGTCTCCGGCGACCCGCGCATGCGCGCCATCGTCGAGGCGGCCCGGCGCCGCGGGGTCCGCCTCGACGGGCACTGCCCCGACCTGTCGGGCGCCGACCTGGGCGAGTACCTGTGGGCGGGCATCGACTCCGACCACTGCAAGAACCGCCCCGAGGTCGCGGTCGAGAAGGCGCGGCTGGGCATGCTGCTGATGCTCCAGGAGAAGTGCCTCACGCCCGACGTGGTCGACGCGCTGCTGGGCCTGCCGCACCTGCCCGACCTGTGCCTGGTCACCGACGACATCGCGGCCGACGCCATCCTGCGCAGCGGCCACCTGGACCGCGTCGGGTCGGTCGCCCTGGAACGGGGGCTGCCGCCCCTGGCGGTGCTGCGCGCCATGACCGTCCACCCCGCGCGCCGCCTGGGCCTGCACGACCGCGGGGTGGTCAGCCCCGGCAAGCGCGCCGACCTGGTGCTGCTGCGCTCCCTCACCGACCTGGAGCCCGAGGCGGTCATCGCCGGGGGCGCGGTCGTGGGCCGCGGCGGGCGCCCGCTCGCCGGCCCCGGCTCAGCTCCGCCCAACCCCTTCGCCGATTCGGTGCGGGTGGCGGCCCCGGCCCCGGAGGACGTGCTCTGGCGGGTCGACCTGCCCGACGGCGAGCACACGTTCCGCGCCATCGAGGTCAACCCGGTGGACACCTCGACCCGGCCCGGCGAGGTGCGGCTGCCGGTGCGCGACGGAGTCGTGCGGTGGGAGGGCCGCACCGCGATCGTGGCGGTCTTCGAGCGCCACACCGGTGCCGCCACGATGGCCGCGGCCCCGGTGGCCGGCCACGACCTCTACACCGGGGCGTTCGCCACCACCTACTCCCACGACAGCCACAACCTGACCGTGGTCGCCACGACGGCGGACGCCCTGCACCGCGCGGCCGGCGAGGTCGTGGCCGCCGGCGGCGGGATGTGCGCGGTCGTGGGCGACGCCGAGCCCGTGACGCTGCCGCTGCCGATCGGCGGCGTGATGTCGGAGCGCCCGGCGCCCGAGGTCGCCGAGGCGTCGGGGCGGGTGCGCGACGCCGTGCACGCGTGGGGGTGGCGCAACCGCAACGCCTTCATGAGCCTGTCGACGCTCACCCTCGCGGTGTCGCCCAGCGTCAAGATCACCGACCGCGGCCTGGTCCGTGTCGTCGACCGCGCCTGGGAGCCCGCCACCGTGGACTGACGCGGTGCCGGCGCCCGCTCCGCCGAGAGAGGGGCGGGCGCCGGCTTCGGGGGTGACGGCGCGGGCGCGCCCCGCCACCGGCCGCCGCGCGGCCGGTGGCTCAGAGCCCGAACAGCCGTGCCGCGTTGTCGTGGCAGACCGCGCGCAGCCAGGACGCGCCCAGTCCGGTGGCCTCCAGCGCCCGGAGCGCCTCGATGTAGGGGTAGGGGATGTTGGGGAAGTCGGTCCCCAGCAGGACGCGGTCCTGGAGGCCGGCGAGCCGGGGCAGGGCGTCGGGCGGGAACGGTGCCATGGCCTGGGTGAACGCGGTGAACGCCATGGTGGTGTCCAGCATGGTGCGCTCGTGGCGCTCGGCCAGGTCGAGGAACTCGGTGTACTCCGGCATGCCCAGGTGGGCGATCACCAGCCGCAGCCGGGGGTGGCGGGCCAGCAGCCGGGCGATGGGTGCCGGCCCCGTGTGGGCGCCGGGGACCGGTCCCGACCCGCAGTGGACCACGATCGGCGCCCCCGCGTCGGCGAGCGCGCCCCAGACGCCGTCCAGGACCGGGTCGTTGGGGTCGAACCCGCCGACCTGGAGGTGGCACTTGAACACCCGCGCGCCTTGGCCGAGGGCGCGGTGCACGTCGCCGGGTGCGCTTGGCTCGGCGAAGAACGTCGCCGTGTGCAGGCAGCCGGGGGTGCGCGCGGCGAAGTCCGCGGCCCAGTCGTTGAGCCAGCGCGCCATGCCGGGCCGGTGGGGGTAGAGCATCGAGGTGAACGCGCGCACGCCGAAGCCGCGCAGGATCTCCAGCCGCCGCCGCTCCTCGTGGCGGTAGGTGATCGGCCACGAGCGGGCCACCAGGGGGCCGGCGGCGTCGAAGTAGGCCCAGACCTTGGACAGCACCCGCTCGGGCATGAAGTGGGTGTGCACGTCGATCAGGTGCTCCAGGCCCAGCGCCGCCCGGAACGCGGCCACCTCGGCCCGCTCGTCCACCGGAGCGGCGGGCCGGGTGTCGGCCGCTTCGCCGGCCGGAGAGGCGGACCGCGCGCCGGGCGCCGCGGGCTCGGCGCCGTCGGCGCCGGCGGACTCGGGACCGTCGGGCACGGGGGCGGCTGCCACAGGGGCGGCGGGTCCGGCCGCTACGTGCCCGGGCTCGGCGGAATCGGGGCGCGTGCCGGGCATGAGTGCCTCCGGTTCATCGGGTGCGCCGCGTCGCTCCGCGCGGCCTCGGGGCGCCCCGCCGCACAGCGGTGGCGACCAGCCTCGCACGGCGGCGGCCCGCGGTCCGTCGCGGGTCCCCCCGGATCCGCGGGGCGTCGGGGGCCGCGGGTATCGCGTACCGCATGGCGGGCCGGAATTGGCGCGGACGTGCCCGGCGGCGGCGAAACACCGGGCCGCCCGGGACGCCCTGGTCTAGGGTCGGTTCCATGGTCGACGTCCTGAGCAGCCGGATCCTCATCCGCCCCACCGACCCCGAGGCCAGCCGCACGTTCTACCGCGACGCGCTGGGGCTGTCGGTCTTCCGCGAGTTCGGCACCGGGCCCGAGCGGGGGACCGTGTTCTTCCTCGGCGGCGGTTTCCTGGAGCTGTCGGGGCGCGCGGAACGCGCCCCCGACCCCCACGCCGCGCGCCTGTGGCTCCAAGTGCCCGACGCCGAGGTCGCCCACCGCGACCTGGCCGCGCGAGGGGTCACCATCCTGCGCGCGCCCGAGCGCGAGCCGTGGGGACTGATCGAGATGTGGATCGCCGACCCCGATGGCCTGAAGATCTGCGTGGTCGAAGTGCCGGCGGACCACCCCATGCGCCACCGGCCCTGACCCCCATCCGTCGACAGCCGGGCATCGGCCGTGCCTGCGGGTTCACGGCCGCCGGGCCTCATCCCAGGGTGAGCTGCCCGTCGGGGACGTCCCCGGCCGATCCGGTCAGGCGCCGCCGGCACCGGCGGCAGGTGACGGGCGCGGTGGTCGGGTGCAGCCGCAGCGGGTCGGCGGTGGCATGGCACTCCACGGCGGGGACCCGCACCCCCACCCAGGTCTGCTCGGTGACGGCGTGCACGACCCGGCCGCCGCTGATCACGGCGTTGGCCCCGGCGAGCTCGGCCCGGCGACGCTCGAGGACGGCCGCGAGGTGGTCGACGTCGGCGTGCGGAGGCGGGGTGTCCATGGGTCAATGATGGCGTGCCCCGCTGACATCGCGGCCCCAAGCCCGGCGCCCGGCAGGCACGGGCCGCCTCCGGTGCCGCCGGTGGTCGGGACGGGGGAGCGGGGTACCGACCGCCCACGCACGCGCCCGAGAGGGCTCTCCCCACGCCACACGGGCTCCCGGTGGAGCGCGGGGCCTGGACGCCACGCGCCCGGCCTGCGCGAGGACGTGATCCCGTTCGGTCCGGCGACCGACACGGGGGAGTCCGGGGACGAGGGCGCAGGCGCCCGCCCCGCCACCGCGGGGCTCACCGGTGCAGCGCGCCGACCGGGGTGGGTGCGGCCGGAGGGGGTGCACCGGGTGTATCCGCGGCGGTCGCGAGCAGGTGCACGCCGCGGATGGCGACCATGCCGCTGATCACCGCGACACCCACGCCCCACGATCCGCCCATGTACTCCTCGCCCATGAACCCCATGCCGATGAGCACCGCGGCGACGGGGTTGGCCAGGCTCATCGTGGCCAGCGGCGCCCCCACTGCGACCCCGCGGTAGGACGCCTGCGACAGCAGCGCGCCCGCACCGGCCAGCACGAGGGTCCCCAGCGCGGCCGGGTGCGTCAGGGCGTGGGCCGCCCCGCCCGCGGCGATCTCGTCGGTGAACGTCTTGGTCAGGGCCGAGGCGGCGCCGAAGGCGATCCCGGCGGCCACGGCGTGGACCTGGCTGCTCCAGCGCGGATGGGGGATCCGGTGGGCCGCCGCGACCAGTGCCCCCACGCTCAGCAGGACGGCCGCCAGGACGGCCGCGGTCGTCGCGGGCGACAGGGTGGAAGCGGCGCTCGTGGGGGCCACCACGAGCATGACGCTCAGCGCGATCACGGTGAGGACCGCGCCGTGCCATTCGCGCGGGGTCACCGGGCGCGCGGCCCAGCGCGCGGCCCACGGCAGCGCGAACACCAGCGCCAGTGTGCCCAACGGCTGCACAACGGTCAGCGTCCCGAAGGCCAGGGCCGCCACGTGCAGGAGCGCGCCCGTGGAGTTCAGCGCCACGGCGGTCCACCACAGGCGGTGGCGCATGAGGGCGCCCAGCGCGCGCCGGTCGAAGGGGCCGCCGATCCGGTCGGCGAGCCGCCGCTGGGCGACGGCTCCCGCTCCGTAGCACAGCGCCGAGACGACCGAGAGCAGGACCGCGGTCCAGAATCCGCTCACCCCGCCGCCCTGAAGACGCGCGCGGGGCGGCGGTGCCGTGCGGCGGGCGGATGGGGGTGTCGGCCGGTGCGCCGCGGCGGCGCCGTGGTGTGCATGACTCCACCATGACGGCGCGTCCACCGTCTGTCATCGGCCTTGCAGCGTAGCGGGGCCTACGTCCCGAGGCGTACACGTTCCCCGTGCGTCCCGGCCGTCTCGACCGGGGCGCCGACCCGCCGGGCCGAGGGCGCGATTGGGTCCCCGCTCGCCCGTCCCGGTAGATTGCCCCGCGTGCTGACCAACCGAGAACCGGAACCGGACGGCGACGCCGTGGAGATCTACACCGACGGGGCCTGCGCCAAGAACCCCGGCCCCGGGGGCTGGGGGGTGGTGCTGCGCTACGGGCGCCACGAGAAGGAGCTGTACGGCAGCGATCCCGAGACCACCAACAACCGCATGGAGCTGATGGCGGCGATCATGGCGCTGGAGAGCCTCAAGCGCCCGCTGCCGGTCCACCTGCACACCGACAGCACCTACGTGCGCGACGGCATCACCAAGTGGATCCACGGCTGGAAGCGCAAGGGCTGGGTCACCGCCGGGAAGCAGCCGGTGAAGAACGCCGACCTCTGGCAGCGCCTGGACGCCGCCGCCCAGAGCCACGACATCGAATGGCGCTGGGTCCGGGGCCACAACGGCGACCCGGGCAACGAGCGCGCCGACGCCCTGGCCTGCCGAGGCAGAGACGAGGCCCGCAGCCCCGCCCCGGCCTGACCGTCGTGTCCCAGCGGGCCGCCACACGTCCCGGGCTCACCCCTGGGGCCGCACCGGCCGCGAAGCCGTGGCCGACGGTCCCTCAGCGGGACGCGCGCAGGGAAGCGTCCAAGCCGGCCATGAGTTCGGCGACACGGCTCCTGCCGGCCGGTGCGGGCGGATACCGGTGGAGGACATCGATCAGGACCGGCGTGGCTCGTCCCCGGGCCTGCTCGATCACCGCGATTCCGGCGGCCGGATCACCCCCGGCGTTCAACTCGGCCACGCGCGCCGCACACGCGGCCGCGCGCAGGATGTGGCCCACCTGGGTGGCTTTCGCGATCGGATGCAGGTAAGCGGCGGACGCGGCGTCGCCGGCGGCGCGGGCGCTCGGCTCAGAGCCGGCCGACGATCCTGGTCGGGGTGACGCGGACGATGATGCGCTCCCCGTCCTCCCCCGAGGCCGGGTTGAACGTGGCGTAGTTCTGGCCCGTGTACTTCAGGGACAACTCGTCCGGCAACTCGTCGGCGGGGTCGGGGGTGACCGTCGCGGTGCCGCGGATCTCGGCGTAGGCGTACGGGGTTTCGGGCGGGTTGATCATCACGGTGACGCGCGGGTCGCGGGCGATGTTCTTCCCCTGCCTGCGGTCCACCGTGGTGGAGAACAGCAGGTCGTCGCCGTCGCGCTTGATCCAGACGACGGTCAGGTGCGGGTGCCCGCCGGGCGCCACCGTCGCCACGGTCGCGAAGGCCCGGGAGTCGTCGAGGTACTTCTTCAGTCCGTCGGAGAACTCGGCTGCCACGGTCGACGTCCTTTGCATGAGGGGACCCGGTGCTCCCGAGGAGCGTGAGGGTTCCAACCGCGGCGCGGCCCCGGAAATTCCGGTGAGGCGGGGCGTACGGCGCCCGGCGGCGGGGCGTGAAGTCGAGGAGGGCGGGCACGCTCGCGGGTATCCCGCCGCTCGACCCGACGCCGGCGCCCACGGGGCGATCCAGGTCCGCCGCGCCGTCGAGCGCCTTGCGGAGCCCGGTAGCCACCGGCCTCTCAGCGGTCGGTCGTGAGGTCTTCGAGATGGGCGAGCGCGACGTCCGTGCCGACGAGGTCGTAGCGCGCCGTGGTGTCGCCCCAGGCGTTGTAGCCGGCCATACCGGCCTTGAGGCCGGCGATGTAGTGCTCGGCGATCCGTGGGTAGCCCGGGTCGGGGAACGCGCCGACCACGGCGGGGATCTGCTGTTCGAGCTCGCGGAACCGGTCCATCATCCGGTCGGCGCGCTGCCGCACGAGTGCCGTCGCCTCCGGCAGCGAGCAGTCCTCCCGGCGGCGGGTCACAGCGATCATGTTGTTGACCTCGCCGTGGGCGGCCTCTTTGTCGGCGGAGTGGAGGTCGTTGGCGTAGAGGAGCCAGTCGCAGGACAGCCGCCGCATCGCGAGCAGATGCGGGCAGTTGAACAGCGGCAGGGGGACCTCGCAGTTCCCGAAGCGCTCGATCAGGTCGGTCGAGGTCTCCGCGCCGAGCGCGAGGCGGCGGTGGGCGAGGTAGAGGTCGGCGTCGTCGAAGGCGAAGCGGTGGGATCTGGTGGCCGATTCGGTGACGTAGCCGGTGAGGTAGTCGCGCCAGTTCCGGCCGGCCCGCTGGCGCCATGCCGTCGACATCGGCGGGATGATCCGGCGCCACAGGTCGGCGAAGGCCACCGCGAGCGGGGCCGTGGAGTCGGTCGTGCCCTCGGTGAAGGTGATCGCGCACAGCGGGTCGATGACGCCGGCCGCGTCGCCGGCCGACCGGCCCAGCGCCGTGTCGAACTGGTCGTCGATGTAGAAGTAGAACGTCATCAGGTCGGTGGCCAGATCGGCGTCCTCTCCCACCGCATAGGGCCAGTACAGCGCGGCGTGCTCGTGGAACGCCGCCGCCTCCCAGTAGTCGGCCGACCGCCGGGAGGAGACCAGCCCCGTCCGGCGGGCCCAGGCGAGGCCGTGGGTGCGGGCGCGCTCCACATCCGGGCTGACGCGCGGGGGGAAGGGCGTGCTGAGTTCCGAGCGCATGGTCGATCACTCCGGGGGAGGGGGAGCGGGGATTCGGACGGCGACGGCGGCGGGATTCAGGACATCGAAACGGCTCTCCTGAACGCTTCTTCCCCGACCGGGGGCGTGCGGAACACCGGTCCGGAATCGCGTGTCAGGTGTGCTTCGCGTGCGCGCTCCGGTGTCGTCCCGGCGAGTGCCCGGCAGGCGCCGTTCCCGGCCGCCCCAGGGCGGCCGGGAACGGGCGGGGTCAGCGGGCGGCGGGGCGGGGGCCGACGCCCCGAACGACGGCGGTGAGGCCGAGCGCGACCGCGGCGGTCAGCAGGATGGCCGAGACGCTGCTGCGGATCAGGGTCACGGCCGGGAGGAGGTCCACCATCCACGGCTGGAACACGGGCGGCGGGTAGGTCGTGAGGAAGAAGCAGACCGCCCAGGCGAATTGGAAGAAGGAGACGACGACCAGCAGCAGCCCGGCGGTGCGCACGAGCCACTTGCCCTGCGGTGCGCGTCCGGCCCAGAACAGGGCGAAGACGCCGATCGCCAGGGCCGCCACGGCGAAGAAGCCCGAGCTGATCGTGCCGGCGAGCGCGTTGAAGTAAGGGGAGGAGATGTCCATGATGCTGCTCCGTTGGAGGGAGGCTCAGCCGGCGGGCGGGGGCGGTGACGAAGGTGGCGCCATCGGGCCGCGGTGCCCCGGCTGCCAGGGAACGCCGGGCGGCGGGAAGGGTCCGGCCGGGGCAGGGGCGGCCGGGCTGATCAAGGGCGCGGCGACATGTGGCCTGCGGCAGGCGGCGATGATCAGCAGCACGAACGCGACCATGAGGACGGTGGTGAGGAAGAGGCTCAGCACCATGGTCAGCAGGGGGGACCCGGGGGTGACCGAGATGAGGAACCGGATCGACAGGCCCATCTCCACCAGGGCGTACAGGAGGAACAGCACCATCGCGGTCGCGGTGAGGCCGCGCCGATCGCGGGGGACACGCGAGATGAGCGCGAGCCCGAGGGCGGCGACGACGAAGAGGGGGACGCTGGCGATCAAGCCGTAGGGGATCGATGACGACGTCATAGGTAGGCTCCGGAGCGGGGTCGATGACCGGACACTCTACGGCCACCGTCGGACGAAACGTACATCAGGTCCCTTCGGGCCCCGCCCCCGCCTCTCCCCACCCGGCCTCATTCCGTCCGCGCCGCGGGACGCGGACGGGGCGGCCGTCGTCGGGCAGGACCACGTTGCGTGGTCGGCGCGGTCCCCGGTCTCCCTCCCCGCCCGGAGCCTGGACCCGCCGGCCTCTGGGCCCTGGCCCGGGGCGTGGCCCTGGCCCCTGGCCTCCACTGAGGAACCGCGGACACCGCACATCCGTGCCCGTGCAGCGCTGACACCGGCGTCACAGGGCGGTCCGGCCACGGTCTCCGCCGACCTCGGCGGGCGCGGCGGCGAGATGGGCGTCGGCCAGGTCGCGCAGAACGGCGGCGACGATCGAGGGCGCCTCCAGCGGGGTCATATGGCCGGCGCCGGGGATCTCCACGTACCGGGCCGGGCCCGGCAGGAGCGCCGTCATCCGGTGCGCGTGCGCGATGGGGGTGAGGCGGTCCAGCGTTCCGGCGACGACCGCGGCGGGGACGTCGAGGGCGCCGACAGCGTCGTCCAGGTCGAGGCCGGCCAGGACCCGTGCCCATCGGCGGCGCGGTACCGGCGGGCAGGCGTGCACCAGCAGCGCGCACAGGCGGGCGACGTCGGCGGCCGCCCCGGGGGCCATCGTGGCGTAGCGCAGCGCCGCGCTCGTCAACGAGGTGACGGGGCCCAGGGGAAGCGCAGACCCCAGGGCCACCCGGTGGGCCAGGGCGTTCACCCGCGGGTGCCGGCCCACGCCCGGGACGACCCGGCACCCGCCGAGCAGCCCCGCGCTGCCGGTGCTGATCAGCGCGACGGCCGCGGCGCGCGCACGGAACACCGGTCGCCCGGCCGCCGCCATCAGCGCCATGGCGCCCATGCTGTGGCCGGCCAGCACGGCGCGGGCCCCGTCCGGCACGGTGGCCTCCAGGACCGCGCACAGGTCGTCGGCCAGGGCGTCGGTGCCGTAGCCGCCCCTCGGCGGGGCGTCGCTGCGGCCGTGGCCGCGCTGGTCGTAGCGGACGACGCGCAGCCCCGGCCCCAGGCGCGTGACCATCGGTGTCCAGAAGGGGACGGCGCAGGCCCAGCCGTGCGCGAGCACCAGGGTCGGCGCGGAGTCGTCGCCCTGCACGTCGACGTGGAGACGGGTCCCGTCCGCGGACACCACGCGCATCCTGCGGCGCTCGGCGACGGTCATCGGAGCCCCTGCCTTTCTTCCCGCGCCGCACGGATCCGCCGCGACCGGCGGGGGGCCGGACGGCGCCCCCGAGCCTAGTACGGCGGGTGCCGCATCGGCCGACACAGCAGGGGAACTGGGATGATCGTCATGGACGAGCCCTAGCCCGGGACCCGGACGTGAGGACTGCACATGGACACCGATACCCCCGCTCTCGCCGATGTGCTCGCGGCGGTGCCGTTGTACGCGCCCGTGGGGGAGGCGCGGCGCGGCCGGGTCAGTTCCACGACCGTGGAACCGGGCGGCGGGCCGCCCGTGAAGGTGGTGGTCGACTTCGGGTCGACACCGGAGGGGCCCGACAGCGGGCCCGACCTGGAGATCGCGACCCGTCTATGGGAGCGCGACGGCGGCCCGGGGGAACGCGATGTCCGTGCGTTCTGCGCGGAACGGGACCTCATGGAGCGGCGGATGCGCGACCCGCTCGCCGCGCGGTCCTTCGCGCTGCCCGATGACGCCGTCTGGTCCACGCGGGACATCGCCGTCGACGGGGCGGACGTGGCCTTCACCGTGCTGCGTACGTCGGCGTCCTGGGTCGCGGCCGGCTCGCTGCCCGGGGGCGTCCTCGTGCGCGTCTTCACCCCGCCGCCCGGACCGGGCCCCGAAGCGCTCCGGAGGATCACCGAGGCCGCGGAACTGGCTCCCGTCCGGGGTCGCGGGTGAATGCGGATACCTCACGAACTCTTCCGTCGTATTAAATGCGACAAGGGGCAATAAAAGCGGCTGGGAGAATTGCAATTCGGGCGGTTGTCGCACCATCGGCGCGGGTACGCACCAGGTCAGCGCCCGGGAAATCCTCCCTCTCCCGGTGGAAGGGAAAACACGAAGTGACTGAAATGGTCGTGCTCCTCGATGAAACGGGACGAGCCGTCTCATCCTCTCCGAAATCGACGGTGCATACCGACCGGACACCTTTGCATCTGGCATTCTCCTGCTACCTCTTCGACGACGAGCGCCGGATCCTGATGACACGCCGCGCCGCCCACAAGCTCACCTGGCCCCACGTGTGGACCAACAGCTGCTGCGGGCACCCGGCTCCCAACGAGCCCGTGGCCGAGGCCGTGGCCCGCCGGCTCGACCAGGAGCTGGGAACGATCGGCTCGGCACCCGAGCCCGTGCTCCCCCGCTTCCGGTACCGGGCGGTCATGGCCGACGGCATCGTCGAGAACGAGCTGTGCCCGGTTTTCCGCGCCATCGCGGACGGCCCGATCAAGCCCGACCCCAGCGAGGTCGCCGACATGCGCTGGCTGCCCTGGAGGGACGTCGCCGACGGCGTGCTCAACGGCCTCTACGACGTCTCGCCGTGGTGCAAGGAGCAGGTGGCCGAACTCGTCCTCCTCGGCGACGACCCGCTCGCCTGGCCCACCGCCTCACCGGCGGAGGTGCCGTCCTCGGTCCTCTGACCCCACCGTCCCCGGCGCCCGCGCCGGGGACGGCATCACTCACAGCGGTGGCGACCTTGCTCGTAGCGGTGGCGACCTCGCTCACAGTAGGCACGACCTCGCTCGCAACGGGGACGACTCCACTCACGGTGGAGGCGGGACGCTACTGGTCCCGCCACCATCAGCGACGCCACCACCGGTGACGCCACCGGTCCATCCACGCATTCACGCCGCGCCGTCGCAGGGGCTGCTCTCCAGGCAGTCGGTTCCGGCCGCTGGCAGCAGCCGTCGAGGGCCGGGCCCTTCCTTGGCCAGCTCGTCGTAGGGGTTGGAGAGCACGCAGAGCTCCAATGACAGGCAGCCGCAGCCGATGCAGCCCGTGAGATCGTCGCGAAGCCGCTCCAGCATCCGGATGCGCGCGTCGAGCTTGTCCCGCCACTTCTCCGAGAGCCGCGCCCAGTCCTCCCGCGTTGGCGTGCGTTCATCGGGCAGCTCCGCCAGCGCCTCGCGGATACGACTCAGCGGGATCCCCACCCGCTGCGACACCCGGATGAACGCGATCCGCCGCAGCGTGTCCCGCTGAAACCGCCGCTGGTTCCCGGCTGTCCGCCGACTGCGGATCAACCCCTCGCGCTCGTAGAAGTGCAACGCCGAGACGGCCACCCCACTACGCTCGGCGATCTGCCCGACCGTCAGCTCCTTCGACTTCCACGACACCTGCGTCATCGGCCCCACTCCGAAGATTGACCTCAATCAACCTTCAGGTTACTGGGTTGGAGGATTGGGTGCTCGACATGGTCACGATGAGGGAGCCGGTGCTGGGCAGTGCCCGTGCCATCCGCCTACGGGATCACACGCCATGCCTTCGCCGCACCGCCTGCGTGTGCCGGGCGAACTGTTCCTTCCCCAGTTGCCGAACGCCGTACTCTCGGTACAGGCGTTCCACGAGATCGTTGAGCAGCAGGTTCGGGTCTTCGCGAGTGACGTTGTCGAGCGCGCTACGCTGGAATACGCATACCGCTCCCATGAGCCGGATGAATGTGCACTCGCCTCTGCCGTGCGCCTCCGATGTCGACCGGACATGCACCGTGTCATCGATGAGGGCCAATCGGATCTGGGTGAGTGTACCCGGAAAGGAGATGGCGGACTTTCCGCTTACCGCAAGGCCTCGCAGTGCGGACTGGAGTGACATGCAAAAGTCCAGGAGTGGGGACCCGGGCCTGATGAAATTGAAGGTTCCGATTCGCATTCGTACTTCGTCGAGCAAAAATCGTTCACGCATGTCTCCTTCGGAAACCTGTGCGATGTCGTCGAAGCGGAATGGTTCCTGTTCGGCTGTGTTGTACTTGCCGTCAAGACGCGCGGATCCGATGGTCACCACGGCATTCATGCCTATACATTCTCCTAGTTGTTGTCGGGGATGTACCCGCTCGGGTAGGCGGTGCGTACCGAGCCGTCCGGGTAGAGGATGACCTCCACCTCATAAATCGGGTACCTACCTTGGGAGTCTCCTGCCCTACCCACGGGCTCGTCGAACTCTCCCACATGGATGGTTCCATCCCGGTCGTCCGTGTTCGGGACGCCCTCCGGATCCTGTGCGATGGTCTCGTTGATGAGACGTGTCCTTTCTTCCCGATTGACACTCCAGACCGTGGCATCCGGGTCCCTAAGCCGTCCATTTTCCGTGTGGCGGTCATCGATGTGCTGATTGACTTGCTCGGTGATCGTGCACCGCGGGGCCTCTGAGGTGCGGACCAGGACGTCGGTGGGACCCGTGCCGACGTAGTAAGTGTGCGGGTCGGTGACGGTGAGGTTGTGGACCTCCTGGTCGTTGGTGGCGATGTCTTGGATCGGGGCGGTGGTGCCGTCGGCGCGCGGGACGGGGGTGCCGGGGGTGAAGCTGGAGGGGCGGGTGCAGGACTGGCCGTTGTTCTGTTCGTTGTCGCGGTCGCCGTCGGTCTGCTGCTCCCCGTCGCCGTCGCTGTCGTCGTTGTCGTTGCCGTCGCGGTTGTCGCCGCCTCCGTCGGCGATGTCGGCGATGCGCTCGCCCTTCTTGGCCCAGCCGAAGTAGGGGATGAGGGCGACGAGGTTCTCGACGACGGCCTGGGAGCC
>NZ_JBHSFQ010000011.1:0-167894 GCF_042653925.1 Nocardiopsis mangrovi | reverse complement strand
GGGTTACGGCGGTTATGGCGGGAGGGAAACACCCGGTCTCATTCCGAACCCGGTCGTTAAGCCTCTTTGCGCCGATGGTACTGCCCTGTGGTGGGGTGGGAGAGTAGGTGGCCGCCGGACATTTTTTTGGTGGGGGTGGGAGCTTTGGTTCCTGCCCCCACCTTTTTTGTTGCCGTGGATTGTGAACTTGTGAAGTGCGCATGGCGGCCATATGCGATGGGTCACGATGTACGACCCTGTGTGAGGTCTCAAGATCGATGCTTTCGCGATCGCGGAAGGTGATCTCGGGGGCCCGGCCTCCGGCCGGCGCGGTCTGCCTCTTCTGTCGCCCGGGTGTCGCCGGACGCGGCTGACGCGAGCCCGGGCGGGCGATCCTCGCACTTCGTTGCGAAGAGTGTGTGGTTTCGCACCCGTTTGGAGGATTTTCGCGTGGACAGACTCAGGGGGTACGAGTAATGTCACCGGTTCATGACACTGTGGTGCGCATCGCGTGCCCGCACGCTGGGTGAACAGTGGCTCCGCCTGTCCCTCCGTCGGCTCTGACACCGGCGTTCGGGGGAGGAGTGGGCAGGTATCGTATTGGGCAGGGGTTCCGGCGATTCCCCCGCAGCGCCGACCCGAGTGAGATTTTGCTGAACCGATTCGGCCCACGCTTGCGTCACACAGCATGACCGCAGTGGGGAATCGAGAGTTCCAGGGGGCCATCAACTGAATGACAGGACCTACGGCGCCGGTGGAACCGAACCGCGCCGCGAACCCGATCCACCCGTAACCGATGGTAGTGCTACAGGGGATGCCGTGGAAGCCCGGAGTGACTCCGGTGGCCGTCCGGAGGACGCCGAAGACCGTACCAGCGGGACCGAAGCCGCGCCCGTGACCGACGATGGCGCTCAGAGCGCCGCCGGCTCTGAGTCCGGTTCCCCGTCGGGTCGTGAGGCGGAGCCCGTGCCCGAAACCGACGATGAGTCGACCCAGGGGCGAACCGATGCCGTCGGTGAGCCCGGTGCGACCGTGTCCGGGAGCCGTGACGACGCGGCGCAGGGGGACGACACGGAGTCCGACACCGGAGGCGCGTCGGAGTCCGCGGCGGACGATGACATCGATCGCACCGCCGTCACCGCCGCGTTCAGCGTGGTCGGCGGAACCGCTGCCGATGTCGACGACGATGTCGAGGACACCTCCCCTGCCGCCGCTCCCGAGCCCGCCGCCGAGGCGACCGGTCCGGCAGCGGCGAGCGCGTTCAAGGACAGCGGGACCTTCTTCCGTGAGCGGGTCGCCCGCACGCTCGCCGAGCAGGGCTTCGACTTCCGTGAGGACGGCACCTGGGGAGACCGCGGCGACTCCGCGGAGTCCGCGGGCCGTGCCGCGGCGGGCGATCGCGACGACTCCGGTTCCGGTGGCGACGGCGCGTCCGCTTCCGGCGACGACGCTTCCGCGTCCTCCTCTGCCCCCTCGGTGACGTCGTCCTCCTATGGCTCGCCCAATGCGGACGCCTCGGCCCCCGCCACCGCCTCTGCCGACGCCGGTGATGGGGCCGGCCGTGGGTCCGACGATGGGTCCGACCGCGAAGCCCTCTCAGTGCCGGAGCCCGCCACCACGGCCTTCGACGCCGACGAAACACTGCCGTCCGCGGTCCGGGACGCCCCCGTGTCCTCCACCCACGGGGAATCCGACACCACGCTGCCCGCGGAGCTGCCCAGCCCCGCGAGCGCCGACGACTCCCCGTCCTCTCCGGCATCCCCCTCTCCGGTCGAGCAGGGTAGCGCCGGGCACTCGGCGTGGGACCCCGAGGGCACCGCGGCGTTCACCCCTGTCTTCGACGACGACGATGATGACGAGGGCGACCACTCGGCCGCGCGCGGCCAGGGCAGACCCGCCGCCGGCTCGTCTCCCGGTCCCACGTCTGTTCTCTCCGCGTTCGGTCCCGCCCTGGGCAAGGACGCTCCTGCGGCTCCGGACACCGCCCCGGGCCCGGACCGGGATGTCGATTCCGCGGCGGCCTCCGGGGGACTCGGTGACGGTGCGTCCCGCCCCGGGAGCACCGCGGGGGAAGAGGATTCCCCACCGGCCTCCCCGCGGCCCGCGAACCCCTATCGCGGCCCCGGAATGGTGGCCTTCGGCGCCGGAGCGGGCGCCGCGGCCGGTGCGGCCGCGTCCGCCGGCGGCTCGGGCGCACCCCCCGCCGGCCCCGGTACGCCTGGAGGCCCGGGAAGCCCGGGAAGCCCTGGAGGCCCGGCGGGTCCCGGCGGCACGGGCACCGGCGGCCCGGGTGACGGCGACGGCGGCGATGGCGATGGCGGGGACGAAGCGCGTTCCGCCGCTGCCGCGGGCAAGAGCAGGATCGGCCGCACGATCAGGAGGGGCAGGGCGAAGGCCGCCGCCGCTGCCAGCGCGTCCGGCCCGAAGGGGCCCGACGGCCCGACCGGTCCCGGGGGCAAGAAGCCGAAGAAGCCCAAGAAGCCGCTGTGGTGGCGGATCACCCGCGGCGGGCTGATCACCGTCGGCGCCTTCGCGCTGCTCGGCATCGGCGGGTTCGGCATCGCCTACGCGACCATCCCCGTGCCCGACAGCACCCAGGAGGGCGTCGCGGACCAGGCCACGGAGTTCTACTTCTCCGACGGCGAGACCAAGTTCGCCGAACGCGGCATCGACCGTGAAATCGTGGACCTCGACGAGATCCCCGACGGGGTCCAGGAGGCGGTCATCTCCGCGGAGGACCGCGGCTTCTGGACCGAGCCCGGGGTGTCCCTCACCGGTACGATCCGCGGCGCGTGGTCCACGTTCACGGGCCAGCAGGTGCAGGGCGGCTCGACCATCACCCAGCAGCTCGTGCGCAACTACTTCGAGGGGGTGAGCAGGGACCAGACGGTCGCCCGCAAGCTCCAGGAGATCATCATCGCCCTCAAGGTGGACCAGTCTCCGGACATGGACAAAGAGTGGGTGATGGAGCAGTACCTGAACACCATCTACTTCGGGCGCAACGCCTACGGCATCCAGGCGGCGGCCGGGGCGTACTACCACAAGGACGTCAGCGAGCTCACGGCGGAGGAGTCGGCGTTCCTCGCCGCGGCCATCCAGCAGCCGACCCCGTTCGGTGAGGCCGACAGCAACACCACTCCGGAGATGGAGGAGCGGTGGCGCTACGTCGTCAACGGCATGGTGGGCGAGGCGATCACCGAACAGGAAGCCGCCGCGATGGAGTTCCCCCACCCCGAGCCGGAGCGGATCACCGACGACCTCGGCGGCTACACCGGCTACATGCTCCAGCAGGCCATGGCGGAGCTGGGGTCGCTCGGCTACACCGAGGACCAGGTCAACCGGGGCGGGTACAAGGTCATCACGACCTTCGATCAGGACCTGATGGACATGGCGCGCGACGCCGTGGAGAGCACGGTCGACGTCGACTCGCTCCCGGAAGGCGTGCAGGCCGGACTGACCGCCATCGACCCGGCCACCGGCGAGGTCGTGGCGTTCTACGGGGGCACGGACTATAACGCCAACCAGTACGACAGCGCGTTCAACGGTTCGGCGCAGTCCGGTTCCGCGTTCAAGCCCTACGTGCTCGCCACCGCGCTGGAACAGGGCTACAGCCTCGACAGCGTCGTGAACGGCAGTTCGCCGATCACGGTCAACGGCAGCCAGATCCAGAACGCCGGCGGCGCGAACTACGGCCCGCTGAACCTCGTCCAGGCCACGCAGCGCTCGATCAACACCGGGTATGTGCAACTGGCGCAGGAGGTCGGCGTCGAGAACGTCCGGGAGACGGCCTACGCGGCCGGCATCCCGGAGAACATGATCACCGACGACCAGGTGGTGCCGACCCTGGCGCTGGGCGTATCGGACGTGAGCCCGGTCGACCAGGCCAGCGGGTACGCGACCTTCGCCAACGGCGGGGAGCACATCCAGGCGCACGTCGTCCGCGAGATCGTGAACAGGGACGGCGAGGACGAGCGCGAGCCGGCCAACCGCAACCAGGCCGTGAGCGCCGACACCGCGGCCAACGTCTCCTACGCGCTCCAGCAGGTCGTGCAGGGCGGTACCGGCAGCTCCGCGGCGCTGCCCGACGGCCGGCCCGTGGCGGGCAAGACCGGTACCACCGACAGCAGCGTCGCGACCTGGTTCGTGGGCTACGCGCCGCAGCTGTCCACGGCGGTGGGCGTGTACAACGGCAACAACCAGCCGTTCAGCGTCCCCGGCTGGGGATCGCTGTCGGGCGGTACGCTCTCGGCGTCGATCTGGCGTGCGTTCATGTCGCAGGCGATGGAAGGCCGCGAGGTCGAGCAGTTCCCCGGCCGGACCAGCGGCGGCGACGTGCAGAACCTCGCCCCCGAGCTGCCGCCGTCGCCTGAGGTGCCCGAGGAGCCGGTCGAGCCGCCGGTCGAGGACCCGCCCTCCGAGGTTCCGCCGCCGGAGACCCCGGAGGTCCCGGAGGTGCCCAGCGAACCCGATGTTCCGCCGCCGGGGGAGGAACCGCCGCCGGGCGAGTGGCCCGAGTTCCCGGGACCGGAGAATCCGGAGGATCCGCCACCCGGCGAGTGATCCGCGGGCACGGCCCGCACGGGCCCGTCATGGCGTGAGAACGGCGGTGGCCGTGCCCCTCTGGGGCGCGGCCACCGCCGTTTCGCGTCCGCCCCGTGTCAGCGCACGAGCGCCGCGCAGCCGCACGTGTCGGGGTACGGGGGCGCCGTCGCCGCCTCCGGGGCGTCGGCGAACACCCCGGCCCCGGGCGTCGCGCCGCAGAGGGCGTCGGCGGCGAGGATGACCGCCGCCGCCGTCCACGTGCTCCGCTCCACCGGCCACAGCACGTCCTCCTTGAACTGGTAGCCGGTCCAGTAGGCGCCGTCGTCGGGGTCGCGCAGGTGCTGGATGTCGGCGAGCAGGCGGGTCCCCAGGTCGGTCTCGCCCATGGCGGCCAGCGCGAGGACGAGTTCGGAGGTCTCGGCCCCCGTGACCCACGGCTGGTCGCCGACGCACCGGATGCCCAGCCCGGGGACGACGAACGCGTCCCAGCGGGTGTCGATGCGCTCCTTGGCGGCGGTGCCGCGCACGGCGCCGCCGAGGATGGGGTAGTACCAGTCCATGGAGTAGCGGGAGCGGTCGGCGAAGAGGGATTCGTGCTCGGCGACCAGGTGGCCGAGCTGCGCCGCCGCCAGCTCCCAGTCGGGCTGCGGCCGGCCGAGCCGGTCGCCGAGGGCGCTCGCGCACCGAAGGGCGTGGTGGATGCTGGCGCAGGCGGTGAGCAGCGCGTGGTCGCCGGGGGCGCCGCCGGGGTCGCGCGCCCATTGGACCTCGCCGCGGTCGGTCCGCAGGCCCAGGGCGAAGTCGATGCCGCGGCGCACCATCGGCCACATGCGCAGGGCGAAGTCCTCGTCGCCGGTGACGAGCAGGTGGTGCCACACGCCAACGGCCGGGTAGGCGGCGTGGTTGGCCTCCCGGACGGGTTCGGCCACCCGGTTCTGGCGGATCTTGGCGGGCCAGGAGCCGTCGGCGCTCTGGCGGTCCGCCAGCCAGCGGTAGGCGTCGCGGGCGGCGGCGGTGTGCCCGGTGGCGCTCAGCGCCATGGCGCATTCGACGTGGTCCCAGGGGTCGAGGTGGCCGCCGGGGAACCACGGGATGGCGCCGTCGGGGGTCTGGGAGTGCAGCAGGTAGCGCGCCGACTGGGCGATGTCGTCCGCGCTGAGGACTCCGGGGAGTTCGGGGAGGTCGGGTGAGCTCATACGCCGTCCCCTGCGCCGGCCGCCGGGCCGCCGAGCGGTTTGCGCAGGTAGACGACGACGCTCTTGCCGATCACCGGGTTGAGCACCCGTTCGGTGACGCGGGTGAGCCGGGGGGCCTTGAGGATGTCCCACACCAGCATGCGGTGGTAGGCGGCGACGAGCGGGTGGGTGTCGTTGTCGGTGCCCACGGCGCACTTGATCCACCAGTAGGGGGCGTGCAGGGCGTGGGCGTGGTGGTGGGGGCCGATCCGGAAGCCGGCGGCTTTGAGCTTCGCCTCCAGTTCGGCGCGGGTGTAGATGCGGATGTGGCCGCCCTCGACGGTGTGGTACTCCTCCGACAGCGCCCAGCACACGCGCTCGGGGAGCCAGCTGGGGACCGTGACCGCGGCGATCCCGCCGGGTCTGAGGACGCGGTACAGCTCCGCCATCGCCGCGGTGTCGTGGGGGAGGTGCTCGAAGATCTCGGCGGCGACGACGCGGTCGAAGGAGGCGTCGTCGAACGGCATGTCGAGCGCGTCGCCCTTGACGGTGTCGGCCTCGGCTGCGGCGGGGGCCTCGCCTTCGGCGCGCATGGCGGCGAACATGGCGGCGACGTCGGCGAGGTCGTTCTCGTTCTGGTCGAAGGCCACGACGTCCGCGCCGCGGCGGTAGATCTCGAACGCGTGCCGGCCGCCGCCGCAGCCGAGGTCGAGGACGCGGTCTCCCGGGCCGACGGGAAACAGGGTGAAGTCGACGGTGATCAGTGCTGGCTCCTTCGGGTCGTGTGGGGCACGGCTGCCGGGCGCGGCCGTCGTGGGGCGGCGGCGATGGACTCGGCGTACCGGTGTGCGGTGGCCTCGGCGACCGCCCGCCAGGTGAACCGGTCCTGGACGCGTTCCCAGGCCGCGGCGCCCATCCGGGCCCGTTCGGCGGGGTCGTCGAGGAGGGCGCCGACGGCGGCGGCGAGCTCCTCGGGGTCACCTGGGGTGATGAGCCGCCCGGTGTCGCCCCCGGTGCCGACCACTTCGGGGATGGCCCCGGCGCGGCTGGCGACCAGCGGGGTGGCGCACGCCATCGCCTCGACGGCGGGCAGGGAGAACCCCTCGTAGAAGGAGGGGACGACCGCGACCTCGGCGGAGGCGAGGAGGCGGGCGAGGTCGTCGTCGCCGATGCCGCTGACGAAGGTGACGCGGTCGCGCAGGCTCAGCTCGTCCACGAGCCGGTCGGTGGGTCCTCCCGGCCGGGGGCGGCTGACCACGGTCAGGGACACGTCGCGTTCGGTGGCGAGCTTGGCGGTGGCGTGCAGGAGGGTGGCGACGCCCTTGAGCGGGCTGTCGGCGCTGGCCACGCAGACCAGCCGGCCGGGGACGCGGTCGACGTCGGGCCGGGGGTGGAAGGTGCGGGTGTCGACGCCGAGGGGGACGACGTCGATGGCGGAGGGCCGTACGCCGAACTCGCGGACGATGTCGTCGGCGGAGGACCGGGAGGGGACGAGGATGGGGCGCAGCCGGCGGGCGACGCGCCCCTGCATGCCGACGAAGCCGTACCACCGGCGCTTGGACAGCCGCTGCCAGCCGGTGGCCTCCTCCAGTTCGATGCGGCGGTCGACGGTGATGGGGTGGTGGATGGTGGTGACCATCGGGAACCCGGCGGCCTGTAGGCCGAGCTGGCCGTAGCCGAGGGTCTGGTTGTCGTGGAGGACGTCGAACTCCGCTCCGCGGCGGCGGAGTTCGCGCAGGGCGCGCAGGGAGAACGTGAGGGGTTCGGGGAACCCGGCGGTCCACATGGTGCCGACTTCCAGGGCGTCGATCCAGTCGCGCCATTCGCGCATGGGCGGTGCGACGAAGGGGTCGGCGTCGTTGTAGAGGTCGAGGCTGGGGACCTTCTCCAGGATCACGCCCTCATCGAGGTCGGGGTAGGGCTGGCCGGAGAAGACGCTGACCCGGTGGCCGAGCGCCGCCAGTTCGCGTGAGAGGTGGCGGATGTAGACGCCCTGTCCGCCGCAGTGCGGTTTGCTGCGGTAGGAGAGGAGGGCGACGCGCAGGGAGCGGTCGGTGTTCGGCATGTGGTTGACCCATCGGCGGGATGTGGCGGGTGAGGGGTGCGGCGGTGGCCGCGGGCGGAGCGGCAGGGGCGCGCCGGTGAGCCCACTGCCGGTGCGGGGGCGCCGCTGTCGGACGGCGGGGTCCGGGCGGGCCGGCGGGCGCGGCGGGGGGTGGTGCTGCTCCGGCCGACAGGGTCACTCGTCACCTCGTTCGTCGCTCGCGGTGGCGGCCACCGCGGGTCGCGCGTGCCCCGAAAGTTACCCATCAGTTTAATATGTGGTCCCTGTGCCCGAATTGTCGCCTACCCGGATCCTATGCCGGATGCGGGCTCCCGGGGGGTCGTGTCGTCGCTCTGCGTCGGCGCCCGGTCACGCCAGTTCCTCGACGTCGGTCGAGACGAAGCCGTTTTCCGGCAGGTCGGCGTGGGCGAGCGCGGCGGCCACCTGGTCGGCGCCGGTCCAGCCGCCCTCGGCGCGGACGGCGGTGGCGACGGTGGGCGGGGCCATGACGCCGATGACCCCGCCGTGCACGACGAACACCTGGCCGGTGACGTGGCCGGCGGCGGGGGAGGCGAGGTAGCCCACCAGCGGGGCGACGCGCTCGGCGCCGAGGGGGTCGGGGCCCCCTGCCGGTGCCGGGCCGAAGACCTCGCCGGTCATGGCGGTGCGGGCCCGCGGGCAGATGGCGTTGGCGGTGACCCCGTAGCGGCCCAGGGCGTGGGCGCAGGTGGTGGTCAGCGCGGCGATGCCGGCCTTCGCGGCGGCGTAGTTGGCCTGCCCGGGGGAGCCGAGCAGGAACGCCTCGGACGCGGTGTTGACGATGCGGCCGTAGGCCGGGCGGCCGGTGCGCTTGGCGGTGCCGCGCCAGTGGCGGGCGGCGGCGCGCGAGGTGCTGAAGTGGCCTTTGAGGTGCACCCGGACGACACTGTCCCAGTCGTCCTCGCTCATGTTGAACAGCATCCGGTCGCGGGTGAAGCCCGCGTTGTTGACCAGGACGTCGAGCCGGCCGTGGGTCGCGAGTGCGGCGGCCACGAGCGCGTCTCCGTGGCCGGTGTCGGCGACGTCGCCGGTCAGGGCGGTCGCCCGGCCGCCGTCGGCCGTGATCTCGTCGGCGACGCCGTGGACGGTGTCGCCGAGGTCGTTGAGGACGAGGGCGGCCCCCAGTCCCGCGAGGGCGAGGGCGTGGGCGCGGCCCAGCCCTTGGCCGGCGCCGGTGATGACGGCCACCTTCCCGTCGAGCCGGGTGGTGGGGGCGGTGGATGCGGTCGGGGCCGGTCCGGTCGTGCTCATGGGCGCTCCCGTGCGAACGACGAACAATTTAGAACGCGTTCTAGTATGAGCGTTCCGGGCGTGTTCGCAAAGGTGTGACCGGTTCCCGGGAGGCCGGTGGCGCTCAGCTCCGGGCGGCCGGCGCGGTCCACTCCAGGACGCCGCCGGGGGCGGCGCGGCGGACCGCCCGGCCGCGGCGCTCCAGGGCGCGCAGGTGGGCCGCCGTCTCCGAGGCCGCCATGCGGCGGGCGGGCACGGGCAGGGCGGCCCAGCCCCGCTGCCAGGGCAGTGCGGCCGCCAGCTCCCACAGGGTCGCCGGGCGGGCGCCCAGCAGCCCGCCCAGGAGGTCGAGCTTGCCCTCGTGGTGGTCGATGATCTCGGCGGTGCGCTCGGCGACGCCGGTGAACCGGTGCTCGTGCGCGGGCAGCGCCTCGGCGGCGCGGACGTCGTGGAGCTGCGCCAGGGAGTCGAGGAAGGTGCCCAGGGGGTCGCCGCCGGCGTCGTCGAAGGGGTAGAGGCCGATGTGCGGGGTGATGCGCGGCAGGACGTGGTCGCCGGTGAACAGGTGGTCGCCGTCCTCCAGGTGGAGGCAGATGTGGCCGGGGGAGTGCCCCGGGGTCCACACCACCCGCAGCTTGCGGCCGGGCAGGTCCACCAGGTCCCCGTGGGCCAGGGGGCGGTCGGGCAGGGCGGGCGGGTCCAGTCGGGGGCGCAGCGCCGAGTAGGACGCGATCTCCTCGGCCGAGGCCCCGGCGGCGCGCAGTTGGCCGGCCTCCAGTTCGTCCTGCGCCGCGGAGTCGAGGGAGCCGATGCGGCGGACCATCTCGATGTCGGCGCGGTGCATGGCGATCCAGGCCCCGGACGCCTCGCGTACCCGTCCGGCGAGCCCGGAGTGGTCGGGGTGGAAGTGCGTGACCACCACCCCGCGCACCTCGGAGACGCCGGTCCCGATGGCCGACAGGCCGTCGGCGAGGGCGCGCCAGGAGTCCTCGTGCTCCCATCCGGCGTCCACGAGCACCGGGCCTTGCTCGCTCGCCAGGACGTAGACGAGGGTGTAGCCGAGCGGGTTGCCGGGGATCGGCACGGGCACGCTCCACATGCCGTTGCCCAGATCCTCCACCGGTGGCATTTCGCGCATGTGCCCGCACCCCTCAGCCGGAACCGAATTCCGTTCTAGAATACGTTCCACTTCCGGGCGCGGGACGGCGGGACGGCGGCGGAACGCCGGGGACGGCCCCCGCAGGCCGGGGGTCCCGCCGCCCGACTCGCACCCGCGAGCACGGGCGCCGCCGGCTCAAGGCACGGGCGTCCGTCGGCGCCCCCGCTCCGGGGCGCCGCGCGGCCTTCGCCCGACGCGGGCCGTGGTGCTCCACCGGGGGCGACCCCGCCGCTTCGGGGTGCGCGGGTGCTCACGGGGGACGTGCGAGGTGCCCGCACCGTGCGGAGCCGGGTGCCGCCGGTGTGCCACCCGGTGCCCGCCGACGGCGCGCGGCGCAGGCCGCCGGGGCCGGGGCGCCGCCGGCGGGCGCCGGAAGCCGCCGCATCCGCCGCGGCCCCGTCCGGCCACCGGTCAGTCGCGGCTCAGGATCAGGCCGCTGGTGGGGACGCCCGTGCCGGCCGTGACCAGGGTGTGGTGGACGTCCGCCACCTGGTTGACCGCCGCCCCCCGCACCTGCCGCACGGCCTCGGCGATCCCGTTCATCCCGTGGATGTAGGCCTCGCCGAGCTGGCCGCCGTGGGTGTTCACCGGCAGCCGGCCGCCGATCTCCAGGCCGCCGTCGGCGGCGAAGTGCCGCGCCTCGCCCCGCTCGCAGAACCCCAGCTCCTCCAGCTGGGCCAGCACGAATGGGGTGAAGTGGTCGTAGAGCACGGCGGTGGCGATGTCGTCCGGGCCCAGCCCCGACCGGCGCCACAGGTCCGCGCCCACGACGCCCATCGCGGGCAGGCCCGCCATGTCGTCGGTGTAGAACGACGCCATCATCATCTGGCCCGGCGCCGACCCCTGCGCGGCTGCCGTGACGACCGCCGGGGGGTGGCGCAGGTCGCGCGCCCGCTCGGTGGAGGTGACCACCAGGGCCACCCCGCCGTCGCTCTCCTGGCAGCAGTCCAGCAGGTGCAGGGGCTCCACCACCCAGCGCGACGCCTGGTGCTCCTCCAGGGTGATGGGGCGGCCGTGGAACCACGCGGCCGGGTTGGTGGCCGCGTGCCGGCGCGCGGCCACCGCGACCCGGCCGAAGTCCTCGCTCGTGGCCCCGTAGGCGTCCATGTAGCGGCGGGCGCACATGGCGACCCATCCGGCCGGGGTGGCCAGCCCGAACGGCACGTGCCAGCTCATCTCCAGCCCCTGGGAGGTGGGCGCGCCGTGGGTACCGGGTGCGGCCCGGCCGAAACGGTGGCCGCTGCGCTCGTTGAACGCCCGATAGGCCACCACCACGTCGGCCTGCCCGGTGGCGATGGCCATGGCGGCCTGGGCGACGGTCGCGCAGGCCGCGCCGCCGCCGTACTCCACCCGGCTGAAGAACCGCAGCGGCCCGGCGCCGATCTCCCGGGCCACCGCGATCTCCTGGCTGGTGTCCTGGGTGAAGGTCACCATGCCGTCGACGTCGCCGGCGGTCAGCCCCGCATCGCGCAGGGCGGCCACGACGGCCTCGGCGGCCAGCCGCAGCTCGCTGCGGCCGGACTCCTTGGAGAACTCGGTGGCGCCGATGCCCGCGATCGCGGCCGCGCCGCTCAGCCCGGTCACGTGTCCTCCCCTCGCGGCCCGGACGGGCCGGGGCCGATGGTGACCGTGCCCGTGACGTGGGGGCCGGCCGATGTGGTGCCGCGCACCGCGACGGTGGTGCGCTCGCCGTCGCCCGTGCCGGAGCGTCCGGTGACCTCGCCGCGCAGGACCAGGGTGTCGCCCGCGTAGGCGGGGGAGCCGAGCCGGATCGCCGACGCGCGGACGCGGGCGGCCGGCCCGGCCCAGTCGGTCACGAAGCGCTGCACGAGCCCCTGGGTGGTGAGGATGTTCACGAACACGTCGGGGGAGCCCTGGGCGCGTGCGAGGTCGGGGTCGTGGTGGACGTCCTGGAAGTCGCGTGTGGCCAGCGCCATGGCGACGACCGCGGTGCGCGACAGCGGCAGCCGCAGTTCCGGCAGCGGGGTGCCGGGGCCGCCGTCGGCGGGTGCGGCGGGCCGCCACTGCGGCAGGACGAGGTCGGCGGCCACGCGCTCGAAGTCGACGCGGACCGGCATCCCCGAGTGGACGCGGCCGGGGGGCACCCCCACCACGTTGCCCACCATGCGCACCCCCTCGGGCAGCGCCACCACGGCCACGGCGAACGGCGCCGTGCGGCCGGGGATCGGGGGGTGGTGGTGTACGACGTGGCTGTAGACCGTCCCCTCGCCCGAGGCCGCCACGAAGTCGCGGTCGGTGGAGTGGCAGCGGGGGCACATCGGGCCGGGCGGGTGGCGCAGGGCGCCGCAGCGGGCGCAGCGCTGGATGCGCAGCTCGCCGGCTTCGGTGCCCGCCCAGAAGAAGTCGGTGTCGGGGCTCCGGGCGGGGCGCAGCGGGTGGTCGCCGGCGCCGGGGGAGGGGGCCGCGGGCGGCTGCCGGCCGGGCGCCCCGTCCCTGGCGGGCCGGAACTTCAGGATCCGGAACAGCATCTCGCCGACCCGTTCCTCCCGGCCGCCGCTGTCGCTGTACCAGGTGGTGTACCAGGTCAGGAAGTACCCGGTGCCCATGGCGGTGCGCTTGGGGCCGGTGAGGCCGCCGAACCGGGTGGCCGTCCGCAGGTGCTCGCCGGGGTGCAGGTAGCGGTCGTAGGTCTGCTCGCAGTCGGTGGCGACGACGCCGCGGTACCCGGTGGCGTCGAAGTGGGCGAGCAGGTCGTCGACGGCGCTTCCCGCGGGGGCCTCTGGGGCGCCGTAGCCGCGCATGGTCCACGCCTGGAGCATCGCCGGCGGGGCGACGGTCCCCGTGTGGCCCGCCCGCTGTGCGGCGTCGGCGTCGAGGTAGACCGGGCAGGTGTCGCCCATGGCCTGGACCCAGTGGCGGATCATGGGGGTGTTGACCGGGTCGGGTGCCGGCCCGCCGTCGACCTCGCCGCGGTCGCCGGCCGCGGCGGTGAGCGCGGCCAGTCGCTCGTCCGGCGCGGCGGCGGGGCCGGTGGTCTCTGCGGTCACGGGCCCCTCCTAACGGGGTGCGCGGGGCAGGCCGAGGCCGAGCGTGGCGATCAGCTCCCGCTGCACTTCGTTGACGCCGCCGCCGAAGGTCATGACCAGCGAGCCCTTGGCCCCGGTGTCCAGGCGGGCGAGCAGGTCGCGGGTGCGGGCATCGGCGGTGTCGCCGAAGCGGGCCACGGTGTCGGCGATCAGGCGGGGCACCTCTTGGAGCCGCTCGGATCCGTAGACCTTGTTCGCCGAGGCGTCCGGGGCGCCCAGCCAGCCGGTGTCGATGGAGGCGGCCACCTGCCAGTTCAGGAGTTCGTTCACGCGCAGGTAGGCGTGTACCCGCCCGAGTGCCCGGCGCACGGCGGGCTCCTCGGCCGGGGGGCCACCGCCGTTCCCGGGGGCGGCCGCGGCCCAGTGCAGGAACCGGTCGTAGAGGTGCGCGAGGTTCCCGGAGGGGCCGAGGGTGAGCCGCTCGTGGTTGAGCTGTTCGGTGATGAGCCGCCACCCCTGGTCCACCGTGCCCACGACACGGCCGGCGGGCACGTGGACGTCGGAGTAGTAGGTGGTGTTGGTGTGGTGGTGGCCGTCGGCGGTGACGATCGGGGTCCAGGAGAAGCCGGGGTCGGCGGTGTCGGCGATCAGGATCGAGATGCCCTTGTGGCGCGGGGCGTCGGGGTCGGTGCGCGCGGCGAGCCAGATGTGGTCGCTGTAGTGCGCGCCGGAGGTGTAGATCTTCTGCCCGTTGACGGTGAAGCCGCCGTCGTCGCCGCGGACGGCGGTGGTGCGCAGCGACGCCAGGTCGGTCCCCGCCTCGGGCTCGGTGTAGCCGATGGCGAAGTGGACCTCCCCGGCGAGGATGCCCGGCAGGAACGCCTCCTTCTGCTCCGGCGTGCCGTAGCGCTGGAGGGTGGGCCCGACCGTCTGGAGGGTGACCAGGGGATAGGGCACCTCGGCGCGCGTCACCTCGTTGACGAAGATCTGCTGCTCCAGCGCACCCAGGCCGCGCCCCCCGTATTCGGTGGGCCAGCCCAGTCCGAGCATGCCGTCGCGGCCCATCCGGCGGATGACCCGCTTGTAGACGTCGGGGTCGGTCGGGGCGGCGCGCTCCTGCGGGGTCATGGCCGTGGAGAAGTACTCGCGCAGTTCGTCGCGGAGTTTGCGCTGCTCGTCGGTGAGGTCGATGAACATGCCGGCCCCCTGGCTAGGCGTGGGCGTGGACGGGGGTGTCGCGCACCGCGATGTCGCCGAGCGCGTCGAGGCGGGCCTCGGTCCCGCCGAGGAGGCGGGCGGCCCACGCGGCGGTGGAGAAGTGGCGGTGCAGGGGGTAGGAGGCGTCGACGCCCAGGCCGCCGTGGAGGTGCTGGGCGGTGTAGAACGCGTCGTGCGCCTGGTCGGTGATGAGCAGCGCCGCGGCGGCGAGGACGGCGTCGGTGTCGCGCGCGCCGGAGTCGGGCAGGGCGTCGATGCGCCAGGCGCCCGCCCACATCGCCGCGTCCAGGGCGCGGGCGGCGACGTAGATGTCGCCGACCTTCATGGTGACGGCCTGGAGCTCGGCGAGGGAGCGGCCGAACTGGCGGCGGGTGCGCACGTGTTCGGTGGTGAGGGCCAGGGCGGCGGCCAGCGCGCCGGAGACGGTGGCGGCCAGGCCCGCCAGGGCGCAGCGGCGCAGGGTCCGTGCGGCGGCGCCGGTGGTGTCGCCGCCCAGCAGCGTCGCGGCGGGGACGCGGACGCCGTCGAGGCCGACGCGCGCGGCGGTGATGGCGGCCCCGGTGGGCTCGGGGGTGAGGGTGACGCCCGCGGTGTCGCGGGGGACGAGCAGGACCCCGGTGCCGCCGCCGTCCAGCCGCACGGGGACGAGGATCGTGTCGGCCGCCGCGGCGTGGGGGACGGAGACCTTGGCGCCGGTGACGACGAGGTCGCCGCCGTCGGGGACGGCGGTGGTCGCGGGGTCGGCGGGATCGTGGCGGCCGGGCTCGGCCACCCCGGCGGTGAGGATGCGGTGCCCGTCGGCCGCCGGGGCGAGCGCGGCGCGCTGCTCGGCGGTGCCGCACAGCGAGACGGGCAGCGCCCCCAGCGCCAGGACCGCCAGCGCGGGAACGGGGGCGCCGCGCGCCGCGGCCTCGCGCAGCACGATGGCGGCCTCGACCGCACCGCCGCCGGTGCCTCCGGCGTCCTCGCCGAGTGCGGCGCCGATCAGCCCGGCGCGGGCGGCCGCCGCCCAGATGTCGCGGTCGTAGCCGGCGGGGGTCTCGGCGCGGGCCCCGGGCCCGTAGGGGCGGAGCCGTTCGGGGGTGGTCTCGCCGTCGAAGACGTCGGTGGCGAGCCGGCGCAGCTCCTCCTGCGGTCCGTCAAGGGCGAAGTCCATCGCGGCCTCCCGTTCGGCAAAGTAGAACGGATTCTATTCTGCGTCGCGCCTCGGGGGAAGGGGGTGCGCCTGCGGCCCGGTGCGGTGCTTCAACATCGCGTAACGGGGACGTGTCCGCTGTTGTCGAATCCGGATCGCGTAGGGGATCCTTGGATAACGTGTTCTTATGAGCCGGCCGGGAACGCGCGCGGGGCGGGACGCGTCCGATGCGGTGCGGCGCTGCGCCGTGATGGGGAGACGGGGGCCGACATGCCCGCGGATGACGACGAGGGGAGACGTGCCGTGGGGGTTCAGGCACCGGTCGGAGTGCGGTCGCGAAGTCAGAACCAGCGCCGGAAGCGGATCGTGCAGACGGCGGCGGCCCTGGCGCTGCGCGGCGGCGTCGAGGCCATGCAGATGCGGGCGGTGGCCGAGCGCGCCGGTGTCGCGCTGGGCACGCTCTACCGGTACTTCCCGTCCAAGATGGACCTCGTCGTCGCGGTGGTCACCGAGGAGCTCGACCTCCTGGAGAACAGCATCAGCCGCCGGCCGCCCGGCGACCCCACCGCCGCGGGGCGGGCGGTGGACGTGCTGATGCGGGCGACGCGCGGCCTGATGCGCGAGCCCGAGCTCGCCGACGCGCTGGTGCGGTCGCTGATCCTCGCCGAGGTCAAGACCGAGCTGGGCGCGCGCATCACCGACCTCCTCTGGCGCGTGGCCGGACGCGTCCCGGGGGCGGCGCCGGAGGACGGCGCCGGGGCGGCAGGGGAGCCCGACCGCGACGCGCCGGGCTACGTACTGGTGGGCTCGCTGGCCAGCATCTGGATCTTCGAGCTGCTGGAGATCCTCAAGGGCCACCGCGACCTCGACCAGGTGCGCGCCCGCCTGGAGATCGCGGCCGTCCCTCTCCTCTCCGGCTTCGAGGACGCCCCCGCCGCCGGGTGAGACGGCGCGCGCGACCCGCGGGTCGGCCCCGCCCCGCCATTCGTGGACCAGGGATGCGGTCTCGACGAGTTCGACGGGCCATCTCCGGCGGACATCGCGGGACCGCTCCCATGCGTCGAGGCCCCCGGGGTGATGCGCGTCCATAGGCGTCCGCTGACGGAGCCGGTGCCGACCACGATCTCGGCGAGCATGTCGTGCCGGCCCAAGGCCGGGAGGCCGGGCCGCGAGCGGCCCCGGGCGCGCACGACGACGCTGCGCTCGCGGTCGGCGAGGCGGATCGGATCGATGGTGTCCGCCACGATCACTCCTTAGCCGTCATCTGCCGCTGTGAGGCCGATCGAGGTCGGCACAGGCAACGGCGGACCACGCCGCACGGTCGGCGGTCGCGGTCCGGTGGAGAGTGGCCGACCCCACGTCGGCGCCGCTCCGCTCCCCGTCGCGAAAATAGAACGCGTTATAGTTAGGCCGTCACCGACCCCCGGGAGGCGGCCATGGGACATCCGGTCATCGTCGAGGCGGTCCGCACCCCCATCGGCCGCAGGCGCGGGGCGCTGTCGGCGGTCAAGCCCGTCGCGCTGCTCGCCCGCGTCCAGCGGGCGGTGGTCGAGCGGGCCGGGATCGACCCCGGCGAGGTCGGCCAGGTCTTCGCCGGGTGCGTCACCCAAGGCGGCGAGCAGGGCAACCACGTCGGGCGGCACGCCTGGCTCTACGCCGGGCTGCCCTGGCGGACCGGGGTCACCACCCTCGACGCCCAATGCGGATCGTCCCAGCAGGCCGTGCACATCGCCGCCGCGATGATCCGGGCCGGCGTGATCGATACGGCCGTGGCCTGCGGGGTGGAGAGCATGAGCCGGGTGCCCCTGGGGCGAGCGGTGGCGCCCGACGACCCGCGGCCCGGAGACTGGACGGTGGATCTGCCCGACCAGTTCACCGCCGCCGAGCGCATCGCCGCGCGGCGCGGGCTGACCCGGCCCGACCTGGACGCCTGGGGGGTACGCTCGCAGGCCCTGGCCGCGACGGCCTGGGCGGAGGGCCGCTTCGACCGCGAGACGGTGGCCGTCGAGGCCCCGGCCCTCGACGGTGACGGCGCGGAGACGGGGGCGACCGCGCCGGTCACCCGGGACGAGGGCCCGCGCCCGACGACCGCCGAGGGCCTGGCCGCACTGCGCCCGGTGGCCGAGGGGGCGCTGCACACCGCCGGGACGTCCTCGCAGATCTCCGACGGCGCGGCCGCGGTGCTGCTGATGAGCCGGGAGCGGGCCCGGGAGCAGGGGCTGCGCCCCCGGGCCCGGCTGCGCGCCCAGGCGCTGGTGGGGGCGGAGCCGCACTTCCACCTGGACGGACCGGTCCGCGCCACCGAACGCGTGCTGGCGTCGGCCGGAATGGCGCTGGGCGGTATCGACCTGATGGAGGTCAACGAGGCGTTCGCGTCGGTGGTGCTGTCCTGGGCGCGCGTCCACCGGCCCGACCTCGACCGGGTCAACGTGAACGGCGGCGCCATCGCGCTGGGCCATCCCGTGGGCGCCACGGGTGCGCGGCTGGTCACCACGGCGCTGCACGAACTCGAACGCAGGGACGCCTCGACCGCCCTGGTCACCATGTGCGCGGGGGGAGCACTGGCCACGGCCGCGGTTCTGGAACGGGTGTGACGGCGGTGGTTGGGACGGATGAGCGCCGTTGCGGCTTCGTGGGGTGTCAACGGCCGCGACGCGTGCCGCGGCGTCCGGTTCGCCCCGGGCGGCGGCCTGCCCGAAAGCACCATGCGCGGCTCTGGTCTGGCGGTTTGTCGCAGACCGAGAGAACACACCCGAATGTCGCGAATCCGAGGGGGCGGAGGCCGGTAACAGAATGGCCGGGATGGTGCCCGATCCATCGCCCTGGCCCGCGATCCCAGGCTCGTCTGCACGCAGAGGAGGAACCGGTGTCCAACGCCAGCCGCTTCCCAGGTGGCGCCGCATCCGAGAACGCCGCATCCCACGCCTCCGCAGCACCCCCCTCCTCCTCGTCCCCCGCGGCGCCGACGTTCGCCGACTTCCGCGCCTTGGCGGCCGGGCGGCCGGCTCCTCCCGCACCCTGCGAGCGGTGCATGCACCGGATCTGCCGGGACCGGCGCGCCGCGCGGCAGCCGCGGATCAACGGCCACCGCGTGGAGTTCGCGCCCGAGCACGGCAAGGCGTCGGAGCTGGAGCGGCGCCTGCCCGGCATCGTGGTGTGGTTCGGCGAGGCCACCCACGCCTATTGGGCGCTCACATCCAGCGGTCTCGTCGAGATCGACGACATCGACGCACTGGGGCCGGCGGGATCGGCGGGACGCATGGGCTCTGTGGGGCCAACGGAGCCGGTGGGCTCCATGGGATTCGTTGAGCCGTCAGAGGCACCGGGGGCGCTCGGGTTTCCGGGGGGACCGACGGCACGGGAAGCCCTCGATTACAGAGCGGCGGTCCCACACAGAGGGGCGGTCCCACCCTCGCGCCGCACCCGCCGCTTCGGCGGACACATCGGCGACGCCGAGACCGAGTCCCCCGCACCGGGCCGAGAACCCCAGGTCCACCCGTCGACGTGACCCGGTGCCGAAGGGCCGGGCCCGGAGGTGGTGCCCGACCGGTCGCCGGGATGGACCCCGCCGTCCGGACACCCCCGTTATGGGGCGGCAGGGACGCGTGACGCACGCCCCGCCTTCCACACGAACCCGCCGCGGGCGGAGCTGCCGCGGGAGGCATCCCGGCCGGCATGGGCGACGATCCCGCACCCCCGGCAGATGAACGGCCCCTGGCCGACACGGTCGCTCGACACGGCCGCACTCGGCGCGCGTCTGCGACGTGTACGCGGGATCGGCGAAGACCAGGGCACCCCGGCCCGCTCGGCCGTGCAGGCGATGAAGCCTCCGAGCCGGGCGAAGGCCCAGGAGGGAGGGGGACCCGTTGGGGTTCGCGGAGCCGTACCCGGTCGCGGCCGCCCTTGGGTTCTTCGTGGGACGGGCCGCACCCGGTGCGTTCAGCCCCGGCCACGATCGTCTTGGAGACGGCGCGGTCGGCGGTCGCGGCGGGTGACGCGACTCGTGAAGCCCGCCCGCAGGCGCGTCGCCGCGGTCGGCTCCGGGGGCGTCGATGCACGGGGTTCCTCCCGTGCCGGCGGCGCACACCGGAGACCGGTGGTGGCGGCGGACCCCCTCGGCCGGAGCGGCCGGGCGGGTCCGCCCTCGTCACTGTCCGCCGCGGCCGGCGCGCACGTGGGGACCGTGCCGTTCGTGTCGGCCGGGCTCGGGTCCTGGGCCGGGTCGCGGCGGGCGGCCGATGGTGCCCCCGCCGTCACCCCCTCGGTGTGAAGAGGCCCGTGAGGTCGTCGAAGAAGCGGCCGACGGGGCCGCGGGGTTTCTCCTCCGGTTCTTCGTCCTCGTCCGGCGGGGCCTCGTCCGGGGGTGAAGGCTCGGACGGGGGCTCGGGGACGGGGGCGGGTGCGGCCGTGGGTTCGGGGGCGGGGTCGGCCGGGTCCGTGTCCTCCTGGGGGGCCTCGGGCCCGGGCTCTTCGCCGTCCTCGACCGGGGGCACCGTCTCGGCCTCGGCGGCGGCCTCACCCAGGACGCGTGGTCCGGCGGGATCCGGTGAGGGGTGGGGTGCGTGGGCGGGGTCGGAGATCGCGGCGTCGGCGTCGTCGCCCGCGATCGGGAAGGGCAGGACGCTGCCGGGCAGGCCGGAATCGACCGTGTCCCCGCCCCCTTGGCCCAGCAGCGCCATGGCGCCCCATGTCGCGGCCAGGATGGCCGCGCCGATCAGCCCGGCGCTCGCCGGCCCTAGCCGGCGGTGCCGGAGGTCGTCGTCGGCCCCCGCGCCGGGCAAGCCGAGTTCGGCGATCTGCTCGGGCGGCCCCGATGCGACGTCGCGCGTTGTGATGCGGTCGGCGGGCAGCGCCCGCGTGCTCTCGGCAGGCGCGGATCCGGGCCCGCCGTCCGCGGATCCGGGCGGGGTCGTGGAATCGGTTCCGCGGCCGGTCCGTTCCCGGGCGCCGCTGTCCAGTGCGGTCATGTCCTCGTCGGTGTCGTCGTCGCTCCGAGTGTGGTCCCCGTGTCCGGTTCCGCCGCTCGCAGCGGTTCCGGTCGCGGTTCTGGACACTCTGCCGACGCGGACCCGGGGCGCGTCCCCGGCTCCCGTCGTTCCGGTCGCCCCGGCGCCGCCGTCGGCGGCCACCGGCGCGGGCGGGACCCCGCCGATCGGAAGCCTTCCGGTCGCCGGCGCCGGCCGGTCGCGGTGGAGCGGGTAGCCGTCGGCGTCGAGGGGGGCCAGGGCGGTCGCCGCCGCGCGGCGCTCGGGCCCGCCGAGCGGGCTCGCGCACTCCCGGAGGACGAGCGAGCGCAGCGTGGCGGGCGGGCCGGGCGGGTCGAGTTCGGCGAGGTACGCGCGTACGGCGCGTTCCGCGTCGGTGTACCCGCCGGTCGTCTCCTGGCGTGCCTGCTCTCCGGCGGCCCCGGCGTGCGCGGTGTTCCCCGACGGCGCGGCGCCCGTGTGCGTGCCCGTACCCGTCGCCGGGTCGGGTGCCCCGCTCTGCCCGGCGGCCGGCCCGGGCGTCCCGTCCTCCCCGGTCGCCGGATCGGGCGTCCCGTCCGGCCCGGGGGCCGGGGCGGGCAGCGCGGAAAGGGTCTCCGCCGCACGCGCGACCGCCGAGGCGCAGAGTTCGTGTGCCGTCTCCTCGGCCAGGCCGAGGAGACGGGCGATGTGCTCGGGCGCGAGCCCGTGGCGCAGGCGGAGTTCCAGGAGTTCGCGGTGGCTGGGCGGCAGCCGCAGCGCCAGTTCGACAGCGGGTTTCTCGCTGTCGGCCGTGGCCAGGCCGGCGTACGGGGAACGCGGGCTGAACCCGCGCAGCCGAGCCGCGGCGCGGGCCAGCGCGAACAGCCACGGCCGCAGTTCGGCCGGTCTGTCGCCCATGTCGGGCGCGAAGTACGCGGCCGCGAGCAGCGCGTGGCGCACGGCGGCGCCCGCGCGGTCGGGTTCCTCTCCCTGATCGGGGCCCAGTAGAGTCCAGCAATAGCGGTACAGCTCCGGGGCGAAGGCGTCGTAGCAGCGGCGATGGCCGCCGCCGGCGCGCAAGAGCGCCAAGACCTCCGCCCCGGTGTCGGCATGGTGACGCCCGATATCGGCGTGCGTTGTCACGTTCCCTCCCAAAAGCGCGACACGCGTACTCCGGCGGGCACCGCAAGCGTGGTGATAAGCCGGAGTTGTCCGGATCACGCTAGCGATTTCCAGGGGTCGACGCCCGGAATGCGGTTGAGCTGTGGCCGGAAGGTAAGAATTATGTCACCTCCCGAGGACCTGGTCATTCGCCTCCGCGCGATGGCGAGCCGATTTCCACCATTCGTTCCACGGAACGGCGCGCTTTCGCGGCCGTGGCCTCGTCGACCGTGATCTCGGTGGTGCCCGCGCGCAGGGCGCTGAGCAGCTTGTCCGCCGTGATCATCTTCATGTAATGGCATTCGGCCCGCGGATTGACCGGCTCGAAGACCGTTGTGGAATTGGCCGCGCGCAGCTGGTGCAGCATGCCCGTTTCGGTCGCGATGAGGACCTTTCCGGCCGTTGTGCTCTCGGCCGCCGAGAGCATTCCGCCCGTGGAGAGGACCTTGACGCGCTCCTGGGGCACGGCGCCCGAACCCACCAGGTACAGGGCCGAGGTGGCGCAGCCGCACTCGGGATGGACGTACAGCTCGGCGTCGGGTTCGGCGGCGACCCGCTCGCGCAGCGTGGCGCCGTCGATGCCGGCGTGCACGTGGCATTCCCCCATCCACACGTGGATGTTGTCGCGCCCGGTCACCCGCTTGACGTGCGCGCCCAGGAACTGGTCGGGCAGGAACAGGATCTCGCGGTCCTCGGGGATGGAGCGGATGACATCGGCGGCGTTGGAGGAGGTGCAGCAGATGTCGGTCTCGGCCTTCACCGCCGCGGTCGTGTTGACGTAGGCGACGACGACCGCGTCCGGGTGCTCGGCCCGCCAGGCCCGCACGTCGTCGGCGGTGATGGTGTCGGCGAGGGAACAGCCCGCCTCCGGCTCGGGGAGCAGGACCGTCTTCTCGGGGGAGAGGATCTTGGCGGTCTCGGCCATGAAGTGCACGCCGCAGAAGACGATGGTGCTCGCCTCCACGGTCGCCGCCAGCCGCGACAGCGCCAGGGAGTCTCCGGTGTGGTCGGCGACGTCCTGGATCTCGGGCCGCTGGTAGTTGTGCGCGAGGATGACGGCGTCGCGCTCCCGGGCCAGGCGGCGGACCTCGGCGGCCCACTCGTGTCTGGTCATGGTGTCCGCCGCGGCGGTGACCGTTGCCATGTGGTGTTCCTTCGGCCGTGGCGCCGCCCGGTGGAGCCGGGCGGCGGCCTCCTGGCTGTGGGGGATTGCCCACAGCCAGTTAATGCCTTTCAGGCAAAAACTCCACGCAGCCTAACATGTGTCCCATGGGAGGGACAGGGGCGGGCATCGACGGCGTCAACGGCGGCGGTGGCACCCGCGAAACGCGCATGAACCCCGCGATCGGTGCCGCGGCGGCGGAGCGGCCCGCCGCCATGGCCGGGCACGAGGTGCTGGCCGTCGTCCTCCAGATCCGCGACGACCGGCTGAGCGTGCTGCTCTGGCGCCGGGCCCGGCCGCCCTTCGAGGACCGCTGGGTGCTGCCCGGCGGCCGGCTGGGCGACCGCGAAGGGCTCGGCGAATCCGTGCGGCGCCAGCTCGCGCAGAAGGTCGATGTGCGTGATCTCACCCACCTGGAGCAGCTGGAGACCCGAGGTGAGCCCGACCGCCACCCCTACGGGCGCATGCTGGCCACCGCCTACCTCGGGCTGGTCCCCGCCGACATCGACCCCGTCATCCCGTGCGATACGCACTGGCACCCCGCGTCGGACCTGCCGCCCATGGGCTTCGACCACGCCGCCATGGTGCATTCCGGGCGTCGCCGGCTGCGCGCCAAGCTGTCCTACACCAACGTCGGCTTCGCTCTGGCGCCGCCGGAGTTCACCATGTCGCAGCTGTCGCGCTATTACCGTGCCGCGCTCGGCCACGACGTCGCGGCGACCAACCTGCGCCGGGTGCTCCTGCGCCGCGGCCAGATCGAGGAGACCGGCGAATCCGTCCCTTCGGGGCGTTCCGGCGGCCGCCCCGCCGCGCTCTTCCGGTTCCGCACCCGCCGGCTGGAGATCACCGACGCCTTCGCGGTACTGCGCCCTCCGCCCGAGGGCTGACCCGCCGGGCGCGAAAGGGGTGGCGAGCCGCGCCGATCATGGCGGCCCGGCCGTGTTAGCGTCCCTTTCGTGACGATTCGCAGTGTGGTGTTCGACGTCGGCGAGACCCTGATCGACGAGACGCGCATCTTCGGGCGCTGGGCCGACCGGCTCGGTGTGCCGCGGCTGGCCTTCTTCGGCCTGCTGGGCGCCGTGCTGGCCGAGGACCGCCCGCTCATCGACGCCTTCCGCCTCGTCAAGCCGGACTTCCGCCTCGACGTCGAGACCGCGGCCTGGCTGGCCGCCGAACCGGAGTCGCTGCGGGAGGGCTTCGACTCCGGCGACCTCTACCCCGACGTCCGCACCACCCTGGGCGAGCTGCGGGCCATGGGGCTGGACGTCGTCATCGCCGGCAACCAGCCCGCGTCCGCCGGTCCGGCGCTGCTCGCCATGGACCTGCCCGCCGACCAGATCCACGTCTCCGACGACTGGGGGGTCGCAAAGCCCGACCCCGCGTTCTTCGACCGGGTGCTGGAGGCCACCGGGCGCGCGCCCGCCGAGATCCTCTACGTCGGCGACCGCCTCGACAACGACGTCCTGCCCGCCAAGCAGGCGGGGATGGCCGCCGCGCTCGTGCGCCGGGGCATGCTCGGCTACCTGCACAGCGGGCGGCCCGACGCCAAGCGCGCCGATGTGGTGCTCGATGGACTCTCACCGCTGGCCGGCTGGGTCGCCGCGCGCGCCTGAGCCGCGCGCCGGCCGGGCGGGCGGCCGTGCCCCATGGGGGCGCGACCGCGGTGCCGGGGTCCGTCCGGCGGTCTATGGGGCCATGTCGGGTAAATTCCTGGTTTGCCAATCTGAAAACAAGGGAAAAAGCGACCCCATGACCGACCGCCGGATCGACCCAGCGCACCGCACCACCTCGGGCGACCACACCCTTCGGAGTGCCCGGGCCGCCAGGACCCCGTCGGCAGACCGCAGCCACCGCGACCTCAGCGGCGTGCCCGAAAGAAGGACACGACCAGCCACATGATCACCTTCGAGGGTGTCAGCAAGCACTACCCCGACGGCACCGTCGCCGTCGACCGCCTTGACCTGGAGATCCCCACCGGGCGCACCACGGTCCTGGTCGGCTCCTCGGGCAGTGGGAAGACCACCGCCCTGCGGATGATCAACCGCATGGTGGAACCCACCAGCGGCGTCCTGGCCATCGACGGCGAGGACATCCGCGGCAAGGACCCCGCCACACTGCGCCGATCCATCGGCTACGTCATCCAGCAGGCCGGCCTCTTCCCGCACCGCACCATCGTCGACAACATCGCGACGGTCCCGCTGCTGCTGGGCACCCCCAAGGCCGAGGCACGCGGCCGCGCCCGCGAGCTGATGGAGCTGGTCGGGCTGGAGCCCGCCCAGGAGAAGCGCTACCCCCATCAGCTCTCCGGCGGGCAGCAACAGCGCGTGGGGGTCGCCCGGGCGCTGGCCGCCGACCCGCCCATCCTGCTCATGGACGAGCCCTTCAGCGCGGTCGACCCCCTGGTGCGCGCGAGCCTCCAGGACGAACTGCTCCGGCTCCAGCAGGAGCTGCACAAGACGATCGTCTTCGTCACCCACGACATCGACGAGGCCGTCAAGCTCGGCGACGCCATCGCGGTGTTCCGCTCCGGCGGCCGGCTCGCCCAGCTCGCGCCGCCCGAGAAGCTGCTCGCCGAACCCGCCGACGCCTTCGTCGAGGACTTCATCGGCTACGACCGCGGGGTACGGCGGCTGTCCTTCTTCCCCGCCCGCGACCTCTCCCCGCGCAGCGACATCATCGTCGCCGACACCGCGACCGCCGCCGATGCGGGGCAGGTGGCGGCCGCCACCGGCGAGCCCTGGCTCCTGGTCACCGACGCCGGCCGGCGCCCGCTGGGCTGGATCGGCGCCGACCGCCTGGCGGGACTGGACCCCGGGAGCGTCCTGTCCGGCGTCGACCTCATCGGGTACGGCCACACCTTCACCGTCCCCACCGACTCGCTGCGCGCCGCGCTGGACGCCGCCGTCCTCTCGCCCGCCGGGCGCGCGGTCGGGGTCGGGGCCGACGGCACGGTCATCGGCGTCGTCTCCCAGACCGACCTCGGCACGGCCATCTGGTCGGTGGGCGAGGCCGACGGCCACGCCGCGGCTGAGGGCGACGATGACTGACCCCGGCGCCGCCCACACGCCCCTGTTCGCGGGCGGAGCGGTCGAGGTGTGGGACTGGACGGTGTCCAACCTCGACGACCCCATCGCCCCCCGCCTGCTCGAACACCTGCAGCTGTCGGTCGTGCCCGTCCTGCTGGGACTCGCCCTCGCGCTGCCGCTGGGCGTCGCCGCCGCGCGCTGGCCCCGCGTCTACCCGTCCCTGCTGACCGGCGTCAACGTCCTCTACGCGGTGCCCTCGCTCGCGCTGTTCTTCCTGCTGCTGCCCTACACCGGGTTCAGCCCGTGGACCGCGATCATCCCCCTCGCGCTCTACACGCTGGCGATCCTGGTGCCCAACGTCGTCGACGGGCTGCGCCAGGTGCCCGACCACGTGCGGCAGGCGGCCGTGGCCATGGGCTTCAGCCCCCTGCGCCGGCTGGTGGCGGTGGAGCTGCCGGTGGCCGTACCGGTCATCATCGCCGGCCTGCGGGTGGCGACCGTCGCGACCATCAGCATGGTCAGCGTGGCCTCGCTGGTGGGCCTGGGCGGCTTGGGCCAGATCATCCTGACCGACGGCTTCCGCCGCAACTTCGCGGCCCCGGTGATCGTCGGCGTGGTGCTCTCGGTCGTGCTCGCCTTCGTCGCCGACGCCCTGCTCGTCCTGGTACAGAGATGGCTCACGCCCTGGACCCGCGGGCGCGGGGGAGCGGCGACCGCGGCGGCGCGGACCGGCTCCGCGGCGCGCGCGAAGAAGGGGGAGGCCGCATGATCCTCGACGTCGTCGAGTGGTTCACCCGGCCCGAGCAGTGGACCGGCTCCGCCGGGATCCCCGCGAGGTTCGGCGAGCACGTGCTGTACTCCGCCCTCGGCCTGGTCCTGTCCGCGCTCATCGCGATCCCCGTCGGGCTCCTCACGGGCCACACCGGGCGGGGCGGGTTCGCGGCCATCACCCTCGCCAACTTCGCCCGGGCGCTGCCCACGATCGGGGTGCTCACCCTGGTGGTGCTCGGCATGGGCCTGGGGCTCACCCCGGTACTGGTGGCCCTGGTGGCGCTGGCCGTCCCGCCGATCCTCGTCAACACCTACGAAGGCGTGCGCGGTGTCGACCCCCAGCTGCGCGACGCGGCGCAGGGCATGGGAATGCGCGGCCCCGAGGTCCTGTTCCGGCTGGAGCTGCCCATCGCCCTGCCCCTGATCCTGGTGGGCCTGCGCACCGCCGCCATCCAGGTGGTCGCCACCGCCACGATCGCCGCCTATGTCGGCATCGGCGGCCTGGGCCGCTACATCGTCGACGGCCAGTCACGCAGGGAGATCGAGATGATCTTGGGCGGATCCCTGCTCGTGGTGGCGCTGGCGCTCATCGTCACCGGCCTGTTCGCGCTGCTGCGCCGCGTCGCCGTGGCGAAGGGCCTGCGCGTCCGGCCCGCCGCCACCCCCTGATCCCGGGACGCCGCGGCCGGTCCGCGGACGTCCGCCGAAACCCCACGATGGAAACAGAAGAAGGTACGTCATGCGCATAGCGACGCGGTTGGCGGTCGCCGGAGTCCCCCTGATGCTGGCGGCCACCGCCTGCGCCGGGGGAGACGACCCCTACGCCGGGGGCGGCGGGGGCGGCGGCACCGACGGCGCGGTCGTCGTCGGCTCCGCCAACTTCCCCGAGAGCATCCTGCTGGCCGAGATCTACGCCCAGGCCCTGGAGGCCGAGGGCGTGACCGTGGAGAAGCAGCTCGACATCGGCAGCCGCGAGGTCTACTACGACCAGATCGAGTCGGGCAACCTGTCGGTGTTCCCCGAGTACAACGGCGGCATCCTGTTCTACCTCGACCCCGACGCCGTCTCCGGCGACACCGAGGCCACCAACGCCGCGATCGAGGAGGCCCTGCCCGAAGGGCTGGAGATCCTCGACTCCGCCGCGGCCGAGAGCAAGGACTCGGTGACGGTCACCCGCGAGACCGCCGAGGCGGAAGGTCTGGAGACCATCGCCGACCTGGCCGAGGCCGCCCCGGAGATGGCACTGGGCGCCCCCGCCGAGTTCGAGACCCGCGCCCAGGGCGTTCCCGGGCTGGCCGAGACCTACGGGGTGGAGTTCGGCGAGTTCACGCCCCTGGAGGGCAACCTGCTCGTCCAGGCGCTCGCCGACGGCGACGTGCAGGCCGCCAACCTGTTCACCACGAACGCCGCCTTCACCTCCGGCGACTACGTCGCGCTGGAGGACCCGGAGAACGTGTTCGGCTCGCAGAACGTGACGCCGCTGATCCACGGCGGATCGGTCGACGAGACCGCGCGGGCCGCGCTCAACGCGGTCTCGGCGGAACTCACCACCGAGCAGCTGACCGAGCTGGACCAGCGGGTGGAGGTGGACCACGAAGAGGCCGACGACGTGGCCGCCGACTGGTTGAGCCAGGCCGGGCTGGCCTGAGCAGGAGCCGGCGTGCAGGGGCGGACCCCGGAGCAAGTGGGGTCCGCCCCTGCACGACCCGGGCCGTGGGGTACCCGGTGGGGACGCTAAACGGTTCCCTATCGATGGGGCCTGAAAGCCGTCGGGAGATGGGGCGCGAGGGCCCTCAGTGAGCCGTCACAGGATCAGGGCCAGAACGAGTCCGACCGCCAGGATCCCGAGCACCGTATAGAAGCCGTCCATGGGTCCTATTGGACTGCCTCCCGGCCCCGCGGCGGCACTAGCCCCAAGGTCAAGGTTGGGCTCACCACCGGACCGGTAGGACTTACTTCTCTATAGCTTTTGCCTCATGCGAGGGAGCGGTATCTTCCCCCGTACCTGATCAGGGGCGACGGGTCGGCCTCCGGTCCGGCGACCTGGGGCAGCGACTCCACCGATGCCAGGTAGACCACGTGGTCGCCGCCCTCCACGCGGGCCGTCACCCGGCATTCCAGGGCGGCGAGCGCGGTGTCCAGGACCAGGGCGCCCGTGTGCTCCCCCCGATGGTGTGCCTCCCCGGCCAGCAGCAGCCGCGCGCTGGGGCGGCCCTCGGCCGCGAACCGCCCGGCCAGCGCGCGGTGGCCCGATCCCAGGACGTTCACCGCGAACCGCCCCGCCAGCTCGATCGCCTCGGCCAGGTAGCTCGTGGACAGCACGCCGAGCATCACCATGGGCGGATCGGCCGACACCGAGGTGAAGGCGGTCGCCGTGCTCCCGATGTCATCGCGGCCCTCGCGCACCGTCACCACGGTCACGCCGGTGGCGAACCGGGACATGGTCTCGGTGAACTCCCCGGGGTTCATCCGATCTCCCAGCTCCCGGGCATGGCGAGCGGCCCCGCCGCCGGCAGCCCCAGGCGCGCGGAGATCTCGGCCAGCGACCCCCACGCGTCCAGCCGCCCCTGCGGCGCCGCCGCCCGGTCCTCGCTGGACTCCGCGGGGATCAGCCGCTCCAGCGGGCCCGCGCTCGGGTAGGGGCGCAGCGCGGCGCCGGGCATCCCGGCCTTCTCCCGGGCCAGGCGCACCGCGGTCTCCAGCCCGCCCAGTTCGTCGACGAGCCCGCGGTCGCGGGCGTCGCGCCCCGTCCACACCCGGCCGCGGGCGACCTCGTGGACCTGCTCGGGGGTCATGCCGCGCGCCTCGGCGACCTTGCCGGTGAAGTCGCGGTAGATGCTGTCGAGCATCGCGTTGATCCGCTCCCACTCGGAGTCGGAGAAGCCCCGGTCGGTGCCGAACATCCCGGCGTGGGCGGCGCCGTCGATGGAGTCGGTGGCGACCCCCAGCCGGTCCATGAGCCCGGTCAGCACGGGTTTGGCGGTGTAGACGCCGATGGAGCCGGTGAGGGTGCCGGGCTGGGCCACGATGAGGTCGCCGCCGAGGGCGATGTAGTAGCCGCCGGACCCCGCGAAGTCGCCCATGGACACGATCACGGGGGTCCCGGCGTCGCGGGTCAGGGCGACCTCGCGGCGGATGATGTCGGAGGCCACCGCGGAGCCGCCGCGGCTGTCGACGCGGAACACCACGGCCTTGACGGTGTCGTCCTCGCGGGCGGCGCGGAAGGCCGCCGTCACGGTGTCGGACCCCATGGTGGCGCCGCCGCCCAGCGGTGAGCGCCGGCTGCGGCCGGTGGCGATGACGCCGATCCCCGAGATGAGGCCGATGTGGTCGCGGCTGCGCGCGGTGGAGACCCGGGAGGCCACCGCGTGGCGGTGGTGGTAGCGGGTGACGTACTGCAGGCGCGCCGACGCGCCGGGGCGCGCGCCGTCGCCGAACCTGCCGAGCAGGTCGGCGTAGACCTCGTCGCGGTAGGCGAGCCGGTCCACCAATCCCGTTTCGAGCGCCTCGCCGGCCAGCAGCGGGCCGCGGTCGGTCAGTTCGCGCACGCGCTCGGGGGTCAGCCCGCGGCCCTCGGCGATCCCCTCGACCACCTGCTCGCCCAGCGACTCCACGATGCGCCCGGCCGCCTCGCGGTGGGCGTCGGTGTAGCCGGTCTCGGTGAACACGTTGACCGCGTTCTTGTACTCGTGGCGGGCGCCCGCCTGGTACTCCACCCCGAGCTTGTCGATGGCCGAGCGGAAGAACGTGGTGTGCATGCCCAGCCCGGTCAGCCCCACCAGCCCGGTGGGCAGCAGCGCGATCTCCTCGAAGGCGGTCGCGAGGTAGTAGGGGACCGTCCCGGGACCGAAGTCGCCGAACGACTCGCTCCAGGCCACGGTCGGCTTCCCGGCGGCGCGGAACGCCACCACCGCCGCGCGCAGCTCCTGCACGCGGGCGAACCCCAGCGGCCTGCCGTCGATCCGCGCCGCCAGCGCCACCACGCGCGGGTCGTGCGCGCCGCGCCGGATGCCCTCGATGAGGTCCGACAGCCGCTGGTGGCGGCGGGCCAGGAGCTGGCCGAGGGGGTCGGCCGGCGCCTCGTCCGAGAGCCCTTCGGTGAGGTCGATTTCGAGGACCAGCGGCGCGCTGCGCCGTCGGCGGGCCTTGGACACGGGATCGAGCAGCTTCGCGACATCCACCATGCCCTTCAGGCTAATGGCTGGCGCGCAACGGGGGCGTGGCGCGCGCAGGCGCATTCGCCCGCTATCGTCGGTGAGGTCACGCAGGACTCAGAAGGGAATCTGATGCCCGGGACGTCCGGTCGAGTGCGGTTCAACCGGGGCCGGTCCGGCCCCGCAACGGCGGCGGCCGCAGCGGTCGCGCTGCTCGCGGCCGGGTGCGGCTCCGCGGACTCCGGGGGCGGCGACGCCCCCGCCCTCGACGCGCGCTACAGCGAGGTCGTGCCCGCGGCGCAGCCGCCCGCTCCCGACGGGTTCTCCCCGGCCGAGGTCGAGGGCGTGAAGATCAACGCACCCGAGGACTGGAACATCGACAGCACCGGCGGCCGGCTGTGCATGCGCCCGCCGGAGCAGGACAGCTGCGGGTACGGGTCCGTTCAGGTGCTGCCGCACGTGGCGAAGAACGACGAGAACAAGTGGCCCAAGCGCGGCGACGCCTTCAACGACGCCGAAGCCGGCTGGGCCTCGGCGCCCGGCGAGTGCCGCAGCGCGGCCACGGCCGAGGGCGGGACGCCGGTCACCGGCGCCGAGATCGTGTCGCCGCCCAACGACCTCACCGAGCACGCCGACGGCCTCAAGTCCCACCACCGGGTGTGGGAGGTCACGTGCGAGAACGACGACACCTTCGAGGTGCGGCTGTGGTTCCTGCCCGACAGTGACGTCGCCGTCTATGTGTGGTCGGTCGACTCCCGGTACGCGGCGGTCTACGACGAGGTCGCCGCCTCCATGGACATCTCCGACTACAAGAAGTAGCGGGCGGGGCCCGGGGCCGGTGTCAGGCTCCGGTGGAGTGCCGCGTTCTGCGGCACGTCGGACAGGACGTGTCCGGGATGGGGTTCTCGGTGCCGCAGCAGCCGCAGTACCAGCTGTCGGTGCGGCGCCGGCCCAGCAGTACGTCGTCGAGCAGCACCCAGTCGACCCTGGCCTCGAACCGGGAGTTGAAGCGCCGCGGCAGCGGTGCGCCGCAGCTCCAGCAGTCCTCCAGGAAGTTCCGGTCGGCGTTGACCGTCACCTGGCATTCGGGGCAGAACGCGAACCACAGCAGCGCGTGGCCGTCGCTCCCGGCGGGCACGGCCACACGCACCCCGTACATGAACCTGCCTCGCTCTACGTTGTTCATGGTGACCGAGCGTAGAGGCGTGCAGGTCACGGCGTACGAGGCTTTCCCCAAGGCACCCGGAATGCGGGTTACGGCCGGGCCGCGGCGCCCTCCCGGCCGGTCTCCGGCTCCGGCGCGGCCGCGACCGCCGTCGGGACGACGGCCCACCAGGTGACGCAGCGCAGCATCCACTCCACCGGTCCGTGCCGGAAGCGGCGCAGCCAGAGCGTGCTCGCCAGCCACTGGGAGGCGAGGATGGCGGCGGATATCGCGAACAGGGCGCCCCACTGGTAGCGGTCGGCGAAGCCGAACGCCCACCCCGCGGCCAGGAGCAGCAGCGTGGCCGTGAGGTAGTTGGTCAGCGCCATGCGGCCCAGCGGCGCGAAGACCGCCTCCAGCCCGGTGCGCAGCGGTGTCCGCATGAGCAGGCACAGGCCGGTCGTGTAGACGCCCGCCAGCAGCAGCCCGGCGATCGCGCTCGCGTGGGAGAACCCGCTGCTCATGAGGTCGGTGCTCTGCCAGCCGAGGGCCGCCGCGGCCCCCACCGCCAGGACCCCGAACACGATCGCCACCTGCCCGGTGCGGTCGGCGAGGGCCTGCGGGACGCGGTAGCGGACGGCGGCCAGGCCCAGCAGCAGCATGCCGGGGATGAGCGCCAACCCGCCGGTGAACACCGTGACCCCCAGCACGGTCGCCGCGCCGGCGCCGGCCAGGATCAGCGGCCGCGGCAGGTAGCTGGCGGGCAGCAGGACCAGCAGTCCCAGCACGCCGTAGGGCGCCAGCGCCTCGCCCGGGTGCAGGGTGGCGTGCACGACGCCCAGCAGGAGCAGCGCCGCGAGCCGGCGCGCCAGCACCAGCCGGGGCCGGGCGCCGCGGGCCGCGGCGGAGCCCAGGAGCAGGGCGAACCCGATACCGAACAGGAACGCGAAGATCGGGAAGAACCGCTCGTTCACCAGCAGGAGCAGCGCCGTCTCGGCGAGATGGCGCTCCCGGTCCGGATCGAACGGCACGTTGTAGCCCATGTGGGTGACCGGCCCGAAATTGGCCAGCAGGATCCCGCACAGCGCGAACCCGCGGACCACGTCGAGCACGTCGATGCGGGACCCGCCGCCACCCGGCCGCGGCGACCGGCCCGCCTCGGGATCCGAGGGCGAGGCCGTCCACGCGGGCGGCCGTTTCCAGATGTGCTTCACGGGGGGCTCCGTACGTCGTCGGGGGCGACTGATGTGCAGCGCGACGCTACCGGGGCGGGGCGGGGTCGGGGATCGTCCGCTCGGCGGAATCCGGCCGGCCGTTTTCTCCGACGTTCGTCGGGGGCGGTGATACCAACGTCGAATCGGGCGCGCCGGTGGTGCGGCCGTACCGGCCCTCAGCCGGCAGGCAGCCGGAACCAGTAGAAGCCGTGGCCGGGCAGCGTCATCCGGTAGGGCGGCGTGCCGATGGCGGGGAAGCGCACCCCGCCCATGCACTCGACGGGGGCGACGCCGTCGAACCGGCCCAGGTCCAGCGCCGCCGGCTGGGGGAACCGCGAGAGGTTGTTGACGCACAGCATGCGGTCGTCGCCGTGCTCGCGCAGGAACGCGAACACGCCGGGGTTGCCGGTGTCGAGTTCGCTGAACGCGCCGGTCCCGAACACCGGGTGCCGCTTGCGGATCCGGATCATGTCGCGGGTCCAGTTCAGCAGCGATCCGGGGTGGTCGCGCTGGGCCTCGACGTTGAGCGCCTGGTAGCCGTGGATCGGGTCCATGATCAGCGGCAGGTACAGCCGGGCGGGGTCGCCGTGGGAGAAGCCGGCGTTGCGGCCGGCGGTCCACTGCATCGGCGTTCGTACGGAGTCGCGGTCGCCCAGCCAGATGTTGTCGCCCATGCCGATCTCGTCGCCGTAGTAGAGGACGGGGGAGCCCGGCAGCGACAGCAGCAGCGCGGTGAACAGCTCGATCTGGTTCCTGTTGTTGTCGAGCAGGGGCGCGAGCCGGCGGCGGATGCCCACGTTGGCGCGCATGCGCGGGTCCTTCGCGTACTCGGCGTACATGTAGTCGCGCTCGTCGTCCGTGACCATCTCCAGGGTCAGCTCGTCGTGGTTGCGCAGGAAGATGGCCCACTGGCAGCCCCGCGGGATCTCGGGGGTCTGCTCCAGGATCTCGGAGATGGGGCGCCGCTGCTCGCGGCTGACGGCCATGAACATCCGGGGCATGAGCGGGAAGTGGAAGTTCATATGGCATTCGTCGCCGCCGGACGCGAAGTCCCCGAAGTAGTCGACGACGTCGGCCGGCCACTGGTTGGCCTCGCTCAGCAGCACCCGGTCGGGGTAGAGGCGGTCGACCTCGGCGCGCACGCGCTTGAGGAAGTCGTGCGTCTCCCGGAGGTTCTCGCAGTTGGTGCCCTCGCGTTCGAAGAGGTAGGGCACCGCGTCGAGGCGGAATCCGTCGATGCCGAGGTCCAGCCAGAAGCGCAGCACCTCCAGGATGGCGTCCTGCACGTCGGGGTTCTCGAAGTTCAGGTCGGGCTGGTGGGCGAAGAACCGGTGCCAGTAGTACTGGCCGCGGCGCTCGTCGTAGGTCCAGTTGGAGGGCTCGGTGTCGACGAAGATGACGCGGGCGTCGTTGTAGCGGTCGGCGGAGTCCGACCACACGTAGAAGTCGCCGTAGGGGCCGGAGGGGTCCTCCCGTGACGCCGCGAACCACGGGTGCCGGTCGCTGGTGTGGTTCATGACCAGGTCGGTGATGACCCGGATCCCGCGCCGGTGGGCCTGCTCGACGAGGTCGACGAAGTCGGCGATGTGCCCGAACTCCGGGAGGATGCTCAGGTAGTCGGCGATGTCGTAGCCGCCGTCGCGCAGGGGGGATTCGTACAGCGGCAGCAGCCAGACGCAGTCGATCCCGAGCCATTCGAGGTAGTCGAGCTTGTCGATCAGCCCGCGCAGATCGCCGGTGCCGTCGCCGTTGGAGTCGTGGAACCCGCGGGTGAGCACCTCGTAGAAGACCGCGCTCTTGTACCAGTGGGGGTCGCGCGGGGCGGCCGAGGTGAAGGTGTCGGGCACGGCCGCCGGGTCCGCGCGGCCGGCGGCCCGTACCGGCTCGTGTGTGGCCACGGGGCATCCCCGCCTCTCGGTGCCGCGCCCGACCACGGGTGTCCGCGCGGGCTGGACGGATACGACACGTTCGCTACCCACGCTCCTGGCGGATGTGCCGTGCGCCGGCGGTGTCGGCGCCGGCGATCGGTGTGATCATCGTCACGTGAACGGCCGGCGGGCGGCCGGGAGCGGGGGTGCGCTTGACCCGGCGCCCGGCGCAACGGTCATAATGGGTGAAACCGACAGGGGAGCGCTACGGCGCTGAGAGTGCGGTCGCCGACCGCAGACCCTCACACACCTGATCTGGGTCATGCCAGCGAAGGAAGTCGTGGACCCGCCACCGGACCGTCCCCGGCGTGCACGCACGCCGCCGGACACCGGCCGGCGCTCTTGGCCTGGGCCCTCCGTTTCGCGACGCGAAGGGACACCCATTGAGTGACACCGCATCCGGCCCCGGCACCGGGACCCCCGCACCGGACCGGCCGCGCTACCGCACGGTGGACATCGTCGTCGCCGCGGTCCTGGGCGTCGCCTGCGGCGTGATCTTCTGGTTCTGGGGCATGCTCTGGGCCGCCACCGAACCCCTCTTCCTGTTCTTCCCGCCCGCACAGGCCGTCCTCTACGGGGTGTGGCTGCTTCCGGGCGTGCTGGGCGGGCTGATCATCCGCCGGCCCGGGGCGGCCGTGCTCACCTCGACCGCCGCCGCCGTCGTCTCGATGCTGCTGGGCACCCAGTGGGGCGTCGCGGTCGTCCTCGCCGGCTTCACCCAGGGGCTGCTGCCCGAACTCGTCTTCGCCGCCGGCCGCTACCGCCGCTGGGGCATGGTCACGGCGGTCCTCGCCGGCGCCGCGGCCGGGATCTCCCCGGCCATCTGGGACAACATCCGCTACTACCCCGAGCTGCCGCTGTCCTTCCAGGTGCCCTACGGGGTCATCGTCGTCCTCAGCGCCGCGCTCGTCGCCGGCGTCGGCGGGCGGCTGCTGACCACGGCGCTGGCCAAGGCCGGCGCGCTGACCCCCTTCCCGTCGGCCCAGGGGTGACGTCCCCCGAAGGCGCGCGCGTCGATCTGTCGGACTGGGGGTGGCGGCACGCGGGCCGCGGCGGATGGGCGCTGCGCGGCGTCGACCTCACCATCGAACCCGGCGAACGGGTCCTGCTGCTGGGCGCGTCCGGCGCGGGCAAGAGCACGCTGCTGCACGCCATGGCCGGGCTCACCGGCGAGAGCGGCGCCATCACCGGCGACACCGAGGGGAGCCTGCTCGTCGACGGGGCGCCGCCCGGCGGCGGGCGCGGCGGGATCGGGCTCGTCGGGCAGGACCCCGAGACCCAGCTCGTCATGGCGCGCGCGGGTGACGACGTCGCCTTCGGCCTGGAGAACCTCGGCGTGGCACGCGAGGACATCTGGCCGCGCGTGCACACCGCCCTCTCCGGGGTCGGCTTCCCCTACGGCGTCGGCCGCCCCACCGCGGCCCTTTCGGGCGGGGAGAAGCAGCGCCTGGTGGTGGCCGGGGCCCTCGCCATGCGCCCCCGCCTGCTGCTGCTGGACGAACCCACCGCCAACCTCGACCCCGAGGGCGCGGCGCTGGTCCGCGCGCTGCTCGCGGACCTGGCCGCCACGACCGAGGCCACCATGGTCCTGGTCGAGCACCGGGTCGCCGACGTCGTGGGCGGCGCCTCGGCGGCGACCGCCCTGGTGGACCGGGTCGTCGTGGTGGAACAGGGCGGCGGGGTGATCGCCGACGGCGCCCCGTGCGCGGTCTTCGCCGAACACGGCGAGCGCCTGGCCCGGCGGGGGGTGTGGATCCCCGGGCACGAGCCGGCGCCCCGGGTGGCCCCCGCGCCCGGCGGCGGAGCCCTCATCGAGGCGTCCGGGTGCACGGTGCGCGCCCCCGCGGGAATCGGCGTCGGGTCCGGGCGCGGATCGGAGCGGCGTACCCTGCTGCACGCCGCCGACGCCGAGGTCCGCGCCGGGACCGCCACCGCTCTGACCGGGCCCAACGGTGCGGGCAAGTCGACGCTGCTGATGCTGCTGGCGGGGCTGGCCCGGCCCGCCGCGGGAGCGGTGCTGCCGCGCGGCCGCCTCGCCGAGGGGGACCGCCGCCCGCTCGCCCGCTGGCCCGCGCGGACCCTGTCCCGGCACGTGGGGACGGTCTTCCAGCACGCGGAGGACCAGTTCGTCACCGGGACGGTCCGCGACGAGCTGCGCTTCGCCCCTTTGCGCGCCGGCGTGGGGGAGCGGGCGACCGCGGCATGGGTCGAGGAGCTGCTGGAGCGCCTGCGCCTGGGCGCGCTGGCCGACGTGCACCCGTTCACGCTCTCCGGCGGGGAGAAGCGGCGGCTGTCGGTCGCCACGGCCCTGAGCTCCGGGTCCGCCCACGCCCCCGATGTGCTGCTGCTCGACGAGCCGACGTTCGGCCAGGACACGCGGGCCTGGACCGAGCTGGTCGAGCTGCTGGCCGGCCTGCGCGCGCAGGGCCGGGCGGTGGTCATGTGCACTCACGACGAACCGCTGCTGCGCGCCCTCGCCGATACCGAGCTGCGCGTCGACGGCGGCCGTGTGGCGGCCCCCGCCGCGCCCGTCACCGAAGGCGCGGAAGGGGGAGAGGCGTGATCCGCTCAGCGGGCGAAGAGGTGCCGCGGCGGCCGCCCGCCCGGGATCCCGGCGGCGCCGCGCCCCCCGAGGAGCCCGATGCGCGGGCCTGGCTGGTCCGGGCCAACCCCGCGGCCAAGGTGGTCGCCGCGCTGGCGGTGGTCGCGGGCCTGGTCCCGGTCGTCGACCCCGTCACCAGCGGCGCCGTCCTGGCGGCCGCGGTGCTGGTGCTCCCGTTCGCCGGGCTGCAGCGGGGCCTGCTGCTCCCCTTGGGCCTGCCCCTGCTGCTCATGGGCGCGTCGATCGGGGTGGTGACCCTGCTGTTCGGCGACGGCGGCCCCGCCGCCGCGCTCGGAACGGCCGTGCGGCTCCTGGCGATCGCCCTGCCGGGCATGCTCGTCGGGCTGACCAGCGACCCCACCGAGCTGGCCGACGCCCTGGTGCAGAGGCTCAAGGTCCCGGAACGCCCCGCCCTGGGCGTGCTCGCGGCGGTGCGGCTGGTGCCGCTGCTCGCGGCGCAGTGGCGGATCCTCGGCCTGGCGCGCCGGGCCCGCGGGCTGGAGGCCGGACGCAACCCCGCCACCGCCCTGACCGTCTTCGCCGGCAAGGTGTTCGCCCTCCTGGTGCGGTCGATCCGCACGGGAACCCAGCTCGCGACGGCGATGGACGCGCGCTCCTTCGGGGGCGGCCGGCGCACCCATGCCCGGGTGAGCCGGTGGCGGGCGGCCGACACGGGCCTGCTGGCCGGCACCGCCGCCGTCCTGTGCGCGGCCCACGGCCTGTCCCTGGCGCTGGGGACGTGGACGCCGCTGTTCTCCTGACACCGCCGGGCCGCCGGCGTCCCGCGCGTGGTAAACAGCGGGGGAGGCGACGGCCATCGAGGAAGGCGGCGGGACATGGGTGGATTCGTGCGTGTGGAGACCGATCCGGACACACCGGCCGTCGCGGTCATCCGCCTGGACCGGCCGAAGATGAACGCGATCAGCGCGCGGGTGCAGGCCGAGATCGGCGCGGCGGCCGCTGAGGTCGGCGCCGACGACTCGGTGAGCGCGGTCGTGCTCTACGGCGGGGAGAAGGTGTTCGCCGCCGGGGCCGACGTCAAGGAGATGGCGGAGCTGGACTACGCCGCCATGGCCGGCTACTCCCGCGCGCTCCAGGACGCCCTCACCGCCGTCGCGCGCATCCCCAAGCCGGTGGTGGCGGCCATCACCGGCTACGCCCTGGGCGGCGGCTGCGAACTCGCCCTGTGCGCCGATTTCCGGGTGGCCGCCGATGACGCCAAGCTGGGCCAGCCCGAGATCCTGCTGGGGGTGATCCCCGGGGCCGGCGGCACCCAGCGCCTGCCCCGCCTCATCGGGCCGGCCCGCGCCAAGGACCTGATCTACTCCGGCCGCCACGTGGGCGCCGAGGAGGCGCTGGCGATCGGCCTGGTCGACTCCGTCGTCCCGGCGGCCGAGGTCTACGCCGCGGCGGTCCGGACGGCGGCGCGCTACGCCGGCGGGCCGGCGATCGCGCTGCGCGCGGCCAAGCAGGCCATCGACAGCGGGCTGGAGACCGACCTGGCCACGGGCCTGGAGATCGAGCGGCAGCACTTCGCCGCCCTGTTCGCCACCGAGGACCAGAAGACGGGGATGCGCAGCTTCGCCGAGCAGGGGCCGGGCAAGGCCCGCTTCTCCGGCAGGTAGCCGGGACCGGGCAGCGGGGCGCGAGCACGGGCCGGCCGGTCCCCGTCCCGGCCCCGCCGGCACACCCATCGACATTCACGAGGAGACACCGATATGTGGGGACTGGACACCCACCCCGCCACCGAACGCCGCGACCTGCTCGCCGCACCCGTCGCTGAGGCGCTGGAGCGGTGGAAGACGGCGGCGCCCGCCGCCGACCCGCTGGTCGCCGAGATCGACCCCGGACTCGCCGACACCGCGAACTGCTGCGCCGCCTACGGCATCCCGCTGGACGCGTCGGCGAACTGCGTGGTGATCTCCGCCAAGCGGGGCGGGACGGCGCGGATGGCGGCCTGCGTGGTCCTGGCGAGCACCCGTGCGGACGTCAACGGGGTCGCGCGGCGCCACCTGGAGGCTCGCAAGGCGTCGTTCGCCCGGCAGGAGGACGCGGTCGCGCAGGCCGGCATGGAGTACGGCGGGATCACCCCCGTGGGGCTGCCGGCCGACTGGCCGATCCTGGTGGACGGGGCGGTGGCGCGGACCCCCCACGCGGTGATCGGCAGCGGACTGCGCGCGTCCAAGCTCGTGGTCTCCGGCGCCGCGCTCGCCGAGCTGCCGGGTGCGGTGGTCGTCGAGGGCCTCGGGGTGCCCGCGCCCTGAGGGTTCCTCAGTGGGACCCGGGTTCTTCCCGGGTCCTGCGGCCGGTTCCGGCCCCGGTTCGGGGCGCCGCGGCCCCGCGCACCCGGCCAGGCGGCAGGCGGTTTCGGCCCGCGCCGGTGGGCGCGCGCCGGTCCCAGGGGGCGGCGCGCGGGGGATCCGGCGGAACCGCGCCCCCGCTTTTTCCGTCATACTCATGTGGTCGCTCGGAACGTGCCGGACGGCAATCACGGACACCGGCCCGGTGGGCTTCGGCTCAGGCGCGGGCGGGCGTCCGATGAGCGTTGCATCAAGGGGCGCGCCCCGGTGGTCTCACACCGCCGCGGCGGGCACTCGACAGGTCGCTGTGGAGATCACGACACAAAGGAACCGGCCGGGCGCCGGGCTCCGGCGGAGGTCCCGGCCATCCCCGGCCGATAGGCTGTTGCGGTGGGTGTGCGGGGTTTTGAGGGGATGAATTCGCTATGGCAATGACGGCAGGTTTCCCCGAGGACGAGGGGCTGCCGGAGCGCATCGGCCCGTACATGATCCGCCGCAGAATCGGCCGGGGCGGAATGGGCGTTGTGTACCAAGCCGTAGACCCGCGGCAGGACCGGCTGGTCGCGATCAAGGTGTTGCGCTCCGAAGTGGCCGGCGACCACATCGCGCGTGCCCGGCTCGCCCGCGAGGTCGAGACCATGCGCCGCGTGCAGAGCAGCAACGTCGCCGGGGTCATCGACGCCGACATCTCCGCCGAGCTCCCCTGGGTCGTCACCGAGTACATCCCGGGCCCCACGCTCGACTCCACGGTCACCGACCACGGCCCCCTGCGCGGGCGGGCCCTGACCCGGTTCGTCTCCGGGCTGGCGCGGGCGATCGGCGCCATCCACGAGGCCGACGTCATCCACCGCGACCTCAAGCCCGGCAACGTCATCATCTCCAACGGCGAGCCGATCGTCATCGACTTCGGCATCGCCCACGCCGTCGACGGCGCGAAGCTGACCCAGACCGGCACGTTCGTGGGCACGCCCAGCTACCTGTCGCCCGAGGTCATCGAGGGCACCGACCTCGGCTCGGCCACCGACATCCACGCCTGGGGCGCGACCGTCGCCTTCGCCGCCACGGGCCACGCGCCCTATGGGGCGGGCTCCTTCGAGGTCATCTTCTTCCGCATCCTCAACGGCGAGATCAACCTCGACGGCATGCCCGAAGCGCTGAAGCCGCTGGTGCTGTCCGCCGTCTCCCGCGACATGTCGGCACGGCCCACCGCGCGCGGGCTGCTCGCCGAGACCGGGCGCCTCAACCTCGACCTGCCCTGGACCGAGGACGCCTCCGCCTATTCCGGCAGCGGGCTGACCGGCCACCACACCGTGCAGGCCGCGCGCCCCGATGACCAGGGCGACGGCGGCGGGCTCGGGGCCCTGGCCGCGGGCGCCGCGGCCGGTGCCGCCGCGGGCGGCCTCGCCGCCTCCGCCATGGGCCACGGCGCGGGCGCGGGTGCGCAGGACCCCCTGCGCACCAACCCCGTCGACCCGCAGGCCGCGGACGATTTCAGCGGGGCCGGCGGCAGCGGCTCCCCGGACCGCACCATGGCCGCCGGCGCGGGCGGGGTGCCCGACCGCACGATGGCCGTCGACCCCGACCGGGCCGACAGCGCGGGCCTCCCCGACCGGACCATGGCGGTCGACCCCGACAGCGCGGGTTCCCCCGACCGGACCATGGCGGTCGCGCCCGCCGACCCCCAGGCCACCGGCCGGCTCGACCCCGACCAGGCCGCTCCTTACGGCGCCGACGACTCCATGGCGCCGCGGACCCAGTTCTTCAACTCCACGCTGCGCCCCGAGGAGTTCCGCGACATCCTCACGCCGGTCGACGACGGCCGCGGCCGCCAGGTCGCCTCCTACGCCGACGGCGACGACGATGACGAGGAGGGCGACGATCGCCGCGGGGGATTCCTCGGCCGCTTCGGGCGCTCCGGGAGCGACCGCCTCAGCGACTACGTCTCCGCCGACGACGAAGACGACGACTACTACGAGGACGAGCCGCGCCGGCTGCCGTCGCTCATCCTGATCCCCGTGCTGTGCCTGATCGCGGGGCTGTGCCTGACGGTTCCGCTGTTCGGCCTGGTCGTGGGGGTGCTGGCCGCCGCCGTCCTGGGCGCGCTCGACACCGTCAAGACCGACCACGCGCGGCGGCTGCAGACCCGCGGCCCGCGCCAGTCCGACAACATGGTGATCGCGCTCAGCCTGCCGTGGGCGCTGCTGCGCACCCTGGGCCGTACCCTCCTCTACGGGCTCGGCTACCTGCTCGTCGGCATCCTCGTCGGCATGGTGATCGCGCTCATCGCCGACCAGTGGACCCCCAACAACATCTCGGCCTACGCCTTCTGCGTCACGGTGCTGCTGAGCTTCCTCGGGCCCAACGCCAAGGGGGCGCGGCGCGAGGCGCTGGGGCTGGTCGGCAAGATCGGCATCCGCAACGTCTACGTCTACTGGGGATCGATGGTCGCGGTGGTGCTGCTGGCGATGCTGGTGCTCTCCTTCGGCTTCTCCGCGGCCCCGGCGGGACCGTTCTCGGAGGGGCCGGGCGGGTTCTTCGGCGGATCCTCCAGGTGACACGTCTCATCCCCGGAACGGGGGTCGGCGGTTGCCCCTGGGCTACTAGTCAGTAACATCAGGGGGAGAAGCCACCACGAACAGGTGGGACGGCGTGACGTGAACGCCGCCCCGCCACCCGATCGCAGCAGTACGACTGACACCCTTAGGGGTCACACACGGACGCGCGAGGCGTCCGCGCCGTCCGAGCGGGCGACGCATGGGAGCGCAGGGAGGTCGGCCACCGGCCATGAATATCGTCGTTTTGGTCAAGCAGGTCCCGGACACGGCGACCGAACGGAAACTCGCGTCGGACGACCACACGCTCGACCGCGCCGCGTCCGACGGGGTCATCAACGAGCTCGACGAGTACGCCATCGAAGAGGCGCTGCTCCTCAAGGAGAAGCACGGCGGCGAGGTCACCATCCTGACCATGGGCCCCGGCCAGGCCACGGACTCCATCCGCAAGGCCCTGTCGATGGGCGCCGACAAGGCGGTCCACCTGGTGGACGACGCCCTGCACGGCTCCGACGCCCTCCAGACCGCCTACGCGCTCTCCCAGGCACTGGGCACCCTGGAGTTCGACCTGGTCGTCCTGGGCTCGGAGTCCACCGACGCCCGCACCGGCGTCGTCGGGGCGGCCCTGGCGGAGTACCTCGGCCTGCCGCAGCTCACACTCGCCGGCAAGGTCGACATCGAGGGCGGCGACATCCGCGTCCAGCGCCAGACCGACTACGGCTACGACGTCGTCGAGGCGCGGCTGCCGGCGGTCGTCTCGGTGGTCGAGAAGATCAACGAGCCGCGCTACCCGTCGTTCAAGCTCATCATGGCGGCCAAGAAGAAGCCGGTGCAGACGCTCGCCGCCGCCGATGCCGGCATCGACCCCGCCAAGATCGGGCTGGCCGCCGCCACGACCGAGACCGTCGACTCCGCGGCGGCCCCGCCGCGCGCCGCCGGGACCATCGTCAAGGACGAGGGCGACGGCGGCGTCAAGGCCGCCGACTTCCTCGCCGAGAAGAAGTTCGTCTAGGTCCGCGAGCGGGGAACGAAAGTAGGGATTGACAGACATGGCTGAGGTCCTCGTCCTCGTCGACCACGTTGACGGAGAGGTCAAGAAGGTCACCACCGAGCTGCTGACCGCCGCCCGCCGCATCGGCGAGCCCGCCGCGGTGTGGGTCGGCGACGGCGCCGACTCCGGGCGGGCCCGGCTCGCCGAGTACGGCGCCGAGAAGGTCTACGTCGCGCCGGCCGAGCTGAACGACTACGTCGTGGCGCCGACCGCTGAGCTGCTGGCGAAGCTGGCCGGCGAGGCGTCCGCCGCCGCGATCCTCGTCTCGGCCACCGCCGCGAACAAGGAGATCGCCGGCCGTACCGCCGTGAAGCTGGGCTCCGGCGTCCTCACCGACGTCGTCGACATCGACGCCGGCCTGCTGGCCGAGCACAGCGTCTTCGGCGGCGCCACCGTCACCCACGCCAAGGTGCGCTCCGGCGTGCCGGTCGTCGCGGTGCGCCCCAACTCGGTGCCGCCGGCGCCGGCCGAGGGCGCCGCGGTCCTGGAGCAGGTGTCGGTCGAGATCTCCGACGCCGCGAAGTCGGCCAAGGTGGTCGAGCGCGTCGCCCAGGAGAAGGGCGCGCGCCCGGAGCTGACCGAGGCCGCGATCGTGGTCTCGGGCGGCCGCGGTGTCGGCTCCGACGACTTCTCCGTCGTCGAAGCCCTCGCCGACTCCCTCGGTGCCGCCGTGGGCGCCTCGCGCGCCGCGGTCGACTCCGGCTGGTACCCCAACCAGTTCCAGGTGGGCCAGACCGGCAAGACGGTCAGCCCCAACCTGTACGTGGCGCTGGGGATCTCCGGCGCGATCCAGCACCGGGCCGGCATGCAGACCTCGAAGAACATCGTCGCGGTGAACAAGGACCCCGAGGCGCCGATCTTCGAGCTCGCCGACTTCGGCGTGGTGGGCGACCTGCACACGGTCGCCCCGCAGCTCACCGAGGAGATCACCAAGCGGAAGTAGCCGGCGGCCCCGCGGAGGGGCCTTCGGCCGGCCGCGGCCCCGGGCATGCGCCCGGGGCCGCGGCCGTTCTCCAAGCCGCCGTCCCCGCGCCGGCGGTCGGCCGGCACCCGGCGCGCCGCGCCGAAGATCCGGGGCCGCGGGGTCCCGATGAGCACATGTCCGCCTTGGGGCGGGGCGTTTCACCCCGGTTCGCCGCCGTATCCTGGGACGGCCATGGTGTATCTGGATCACGCAGCCACGACCCCCGTCCGTCCCGAGGTCGTGCGGGACATGACCGAGGAGTTCGGGCATCTCGGTAACGCATCGTCGCTGCACGGGGCGGGCCGCCGCGCCCGCCGGGCCGTGGAGGAGGCGCGCGAGGCCGTCGCCGTCGCGCTCGGCGCCACCCCCAACGAGGTGGTGTTCACCAGCGGTGGCACCGAGGCCGACAACCTCGCTGTGAAGGGCCTCTACTGGGCGCGCAACGGGGCCGATCCCGCACGCCGGCGGCTGCTCGTCGGCGCCGTCGAGCACCATGCGGTGCTCGACCCCGCCCGGTGGATGGCCGACCACCAGGGCGCCCTGTACGAGGAGCTGCCGGTCGACCGCCTCGGCCGCGTGCGGCCCGCGGCGCTGCGCGCCGCCATCGAGCGCGACCCCGGTTCCGTGGCCGTGGTGTCGGTGATGTGGGCCAACAACGAGGTCGGCACGGTGCAGCCGGTCGCCGAGCTCGCCGCGGTCGCGGCGGAGTACGGCATCCCCTTCCACACCGACGCCGTCCAGGCGGTCGGGGCCGAACCGGTGGACTTCGCCGCGAGCGGGGTGTCGGCGCTCACCGTGAGCGGGCACAAGCTCGGCGGGCCCGTCGGCGCGGGCGCGCTGCTGCTGGCCCGCGGCGTCGACCCGGTTCCGGTACTGCACGGCGGCGGGCAGGAGCGCGAGGTCCGCTCGGGCACCCTGATGACCCCGCTGCTGCGGGGGTTCGCCACCGCGGTGCGGATGGCCGTGGCGGAGCGCACCGCCCACTCGGCCGCCCTCGCGGCGCTGCGCGACGACCTCGTGGCCGAGGTGCGCGCCGCGGTCCCCGATATCGCCCTCAACGGCGACCCCGTGCACCGCCTGCCGGGCAACGCCCACATCTCCTTCCCCGGCTGCGAGGGGGACGCGCTGCTGATGCTGCTCGACGCCAAGGGCATCGAGTGCTCGACCGGATCCGCGTGCTCGGCGGGGGTGGCGCGGGCCAGCCACGTGCTGCTCGCCATGGGCGCCGATCCCGAGACCGCGCGCGGCTCACTGCGGTTCTCCCTGGGCCGCGGCTCCACGGCCGACGACGTCAAGGCGCTCGGCGAGGCGATCGCGCCGGCCGTGGCGCGCGCCCGCGCGGCCCGGGGCAGGCGCCGCTGACGCGGTGCGCGGCGCGCGGGCGCGCCGCGCTGGTCACCGCCCCAGTTGGCGCTTGATCGGCCGCAGGAGCTGGTCGATCACGTCCCATTCCGGGTCCAGGCGGCTCTGCACCGCCGCGCGGCCCTCGGGCCAAGTGCGCACGGCCTGCTCCAGCTCGGGCAGCGCACCGGAGTCGGGGTCGAGGTAGAAGTGCAGCTGGCGCTGGCCCGCGGCGGTCTGCTGGGCGAGCAGCGCGCCGTTGTCGCCGAGCAGGTCGCGCAGCCGGGTGGTGAGCGCGTCCAGGGCACTGGCCGAGGAGCCGGCCGGCAGCTTGTCGTCGTTGGCCTCGGCGTAGGGGACGACCGCCAGCACATACAGGGTGAGCGCGGGGAAGTCGCGCCGGTGCAGCGGCTGGCGGACGGCGATCTCGATGAGGCCGCGCAGCGGCACCCGGCCCTGGAGGGTGACCCAGCCGCCGCTGCCCAGGGCGCCCGACAGCTGCTGCACGACCGCGGGGATCGAGGTGGGCGGCAGGGGGTCGAGCGGTTTCTCCGCCAGTGCCTCCACGCGGCCGATCCAGCGCACGTAGTCGTCCTCGCCCAGCGCCAGCATCACCACGTGGTCGGCGACGCCGTTGCGGGTCTCCTCGGGCACGAACATGAAGTCGGGGTGGTAGACGCCGGCCTCGATACGCCCCTGCTGGTGGTCGACCCGCAGGGACACGGTGCAGTGCGCGAGGTCGAGTTCGTGGCCGTCCCAGCTCAGCGGCTTGCCGAGCTTGTCGTGGTCGGCGGGGAAGGCCGGGAGGAACCGCCAGTCCGGCTCGTCCGGGGCGGCGCGCGCCCACCGCTCGGCCAGGATGCGCGCCTGGTCGTCGGGCCCGGCGCTGAGGGTCAGCGCGTAGGACGCGCCGCCGCCGAGCGCGGCCAGGGGGTCGTCCAGCTCCGCCATACGCGCCATGAGCGCGTCGGGGTCGTCGTCGGCGCTCAGCCCGAAGTCGCCCAGCAGGTCGCCCGTTGCGCGCGGGGCCGCGGACACCTCCCACTTCAGCGCGGGGTGGATGCGGGTGACGCATTCGGTGAGCCGATCGGCGGCCTCATCGGTGACCGGCTTGCCGGAGTCGACGCTCGCGGCCAGGTCGGCGCGGAGCCCGGGCCATTGCGCCCAGAATTCGTCCACGGCGACGGCGGAGTCGGACTGCGGGGATCGGCGGCGACGGAACAGAGCCATGAAGACGATTTTCGCAGAGCGCGGGGGCGGCCGAGCCACCAGGAGGGGACGTGCGGTAGGGAGCAGGCCGGGCGAGCGCATAGGCTGGAGCGGCTATGACTCTGCGTGTACTGGCCGCCATGTCGGGCGGCGTCGACTCCGCGGTGGCCGCCGCCCGTGCGGCCGAGGCCGGCCATGACGTGACCGGGGTCCACCTGGCCCTGTCCAAGAACCCGCAGTCCTACCGTACGGGGGCGCGCGGCTGCTGTACGGTCGAGGACTCCCGCGACGCCCGGCGCGCCGCCGATGTGATCGGCATCCCCTTCTACGTGTGGGACATGGCCGAGGAGTTCGACCGCGACGTCGTGCAGGACTTCGTGGCCGAATACGCCGCCGGGCGCACCCCCAACCCGTGCCTCCGGTGCAACGAGAAGATCAAGTTCGCGGCGGTGCTCGACCGCGCGGTGGCGCTGGGCTTCGACGCGGTGTGCACCGGCCACCACGTGCGGCTGCTCGACGGCCGCCTGCGGCGCAGCGTCGACTCCGCCAAGGACCAGTCCTACGTGCTGGCGGTCCTCACCCGCGAGCAGATCGCGCACGCGATGTTCCCGCTGGGCGACTGCACCAAGGACGAGGTCCGGGCCGAGGCCGAGCGCCGCGGGCTGGCGGTCGCCGACAAGCCCGACAGCCACGACATCTGCTTCATCGCCGACGGCGACACCGCGGGGTTCCTCCACGGACGCCTGGGCGCCGAGCCCGGTCCCATCAAGGACGAGTCCGGTGAGGTGCTGGGCACGCACAACGGCGCGCACGCCTTCACCGTCGGGCAGCGCAAGGGGCTGAACCTGGGCGGTTCCGTCGACCGCCGCTACGTCCTCTCGATCGAGCCGGTGCAGAACACGGTCACGGTCGGCCCGCGCGCCTCGCTGGAGGTCGACGAGATCGTGTGCGGGCGGCCGGTGTGGAGCGGGTGCCCCCCGCTCACCGAGCCCACCGCGTGCGCGGTCCAGCTGCGCGCGCACGGCGAGGTCCTGCCCTGCCGGGCCTGGGAGCGCGACGGCGAACTGGTGGTCCGGCTCGACCGTCCGGCCGCCGGGGTGGCCGCGGGCCAGGCGGCGGTGCTCTACGACGGCGACATCGTGCTGGGGTCGGCGACCATCGCGCGGACCTCGCGCACCGCGCAGGAGGCGGCGGCGGGCTGAGCCGTCGCGCGGGCGGGCGCCGCCCGGTTCGCGCTGCCCCCCGGCCGGTCCCCGTTGGGGGCGCCCGTCACCCGGTACCCCGCTGTGCGGCGAGTTAGGTTAGGCATATCATAGTCGCCGGTCGGTGAACGGAGGGCGCGATGGAGTACGAGTTCCTGCGGGGACAGCCCTTCTGGATCGTCTACGCCGCCTTGTTCGCGATCGTCTTCGTGCGCACCCAGGCCACCTACTGGATCGGCCGCGGTGTCGGAGCGGGCCTGCACCGGTCGCGCCTCGGCGCCCGCGCCGGCCACCGGCTCGCCCGTGCCCAGAACCTGATCAACCGGTTCGGCCCCCCGGTCGTCACGGTCTCCTATGTGACCGTCGGCTTCCAGACCGCCGTGCAGCTGGCGGCCGGCGCCATGCGCATGGCGTTCCCGCGCTACCTGGCCGCCATGCTCCCGGGCTGCGCGCTGTGGGCGGCCATCTACAGCCTCGGCGGCCTGGCCGTGGTCGCGGCGTGGTGGAACCTGTTCCTCCACTCCCCGTGGCTGGCGGCCGGGGCGGCCGCAGCGGCGGTCGCCGCCCTCGCGGCGGTCGTGGCCGTGCGCCGCAGGCGCCGCTCGGCCACCGCCCGCGGCGACGGCCCCGGCGACGATTCCACCGCCGCGGAGACGTCGGCCGCGTCCGCCTGAGCGCCCGGGGCGGTCCGCCCCGGGCACCGGGAGCCCGCCGCGTCCCGGTCCGCGCACCGCCGCGCCCCTGGTCGCGCGCCGGTGCTCTAATCTTGGGCCTCGTGATCGAGCAGCCATACCCCTGGCCCGAAGCCGCCTCCACCGGAGTCGGGTCCTACCCCGGCGACGACCCCGGCGAAGCCGTGCGGACCGTCCTGGGCGAACTCCCCGACCTGCCGCACCTGCCCGAACTGCCCGGGCGGGGCGCCGGCGCCGACATCATCGGGCGCTCCGGCGCCCTCCTCGTCGAGTTCCCCATCGAGGTGCAGCCCTCGGGCTGGCGGGTGGTGCAGCGGCCGGGCCGCGACGCCGCGCGGGCGTCGAGCTTCCTCTCCTACGACCTGGAGGCGCTCGAACGGCACGCCGGCGGTTACCGCGGCCCGCTGAAGATCCAGGTCGCCGGCCCCTGGACGCTCGCCGCGGGGATCGAGCTGCGCTCGGGCGAGCGCCTGCTCGCCGACCCGGGAGCGGCGGCCGACCTCGGGGCGTCGCTCATCGAGGGCCTGCGCGCGCACATCGCCGACGTCCGGGCCCGGGTGCCCGGTGCCGAGCCGCTGGTCCAGGTCGACGAGCCGGCCCTGCCCGCCGTGCTGCTCGGCGACATCCCCACGGCCAGCGGCTACGGGCGGCTGCGCGCGGTCGACCGGGTCGTGGCCGAGGAGCGGCTGCGCGCCGTCTTCGGCGCCATCAGCGATGCCGGGGCGTACCCGGTGGCGCACTGCTGCGCGTCCGCCGTCCCGATCGACCTGCTGCGCCGTTCGGGCGCGCGGGCGCTGAGCCTCGACGCCACCCTGCTCACCCGCGCCTCCGACGAACCGCTCGGGGTCGCCCTCGAAGCCGGGGCCGGTCTCCTCGCCGGCGTCGTCCCGGGTGTCGACACGGTTCTGTCCGACCCGGCCGATACCGTCGACCCCGTACGTGAGCTGTGGAATCGTATCGGACTGGCCCCTGAACTGGCCGCCCGCGCGGTGGTCACCACGCCCACCTGCGGGCTCGCCGGAGCCTCCCCGGACCACGCCCGCGCCGCGCTGGAGTCCTGCCGGGCCGCGGCCCGGGTCCTCCGCGACGAACCACGGCGCTAGAACGACGAAAGGACGTACACGGGTGAGCGCGGAAGAATCGACCGCCGTCGATCCGGTACCCGCCGAGGTGCGCGAGCGCCACTCCGAGCTGTGCGAGGTCATCGACGACCACAGCTACCGGTACTACATGCAGACCCCGATCATCTCCGATTCCGAGTACGACGCCCTCATGCAGGAGCTGCGGGGCATCGAGGACCGGCACCCCTCGCTGGTCACGCAGGACTCCCCCACCCAGAAGGTCGGCGCGCCCGTCAGCGTCGACTTCGCGGCGGTCGAGCACCTGGTGCGCATGCAGAGCCTCGACAACGCCTTCGACGCCGACGAGCTGGCGGCGTGGGCGCACCGGGTCGAGAACGAGATCGCGATCGAGTCCTACCTGTGCGAGCTGAAGATCGACGGCCTCGCCGTCGACCTCGTCTACCGCGACGGCCGCCTGCACCAGGCGGCCACCCGCGGCGACGGCCGCGTGGGCGAGGACATCACCTACAACGTCCGCACCATCGCCGACATCCCCGAGCGCCTCGACGGCTCCGTCCGCCCGGTCCCCCCGCTGCTGGAGGTCCGCGGCGAGGTCTTCCTGCCCGGCGAGGCGTTCCAGGCGCTCAACGCCCGCCTGGCCGACGAAGGCAAGGCGCAGTTCGCCAACCCCCGCAACGGCGCGGCGGGCTCGCTGCGGCAGAAGGACCCGCGCGTCACCGCCTCGCGGCCGCTGAGCATGCTCGTCCACGGGGTCGGCGCCTACGAGGACGTCGAGTTCTCCCACCAGTCGCAGGCCTACGAGGCGCTGCGCGAATGGGGGCTGCCGGTCAGCGACCGCTACCGCGTGGTCGCCTCCCTGGACGACGTCCGCGCCTACATCTCCCACTACGCCGAGCACCGCCACGAGCCCGCCTACGAGATCGACGGCGTCGTCGTCAAGGTCAACGACATCTCGGTGCAGCGCCGCCTGGGATCCACCAGCCGGGCGCCGCGCTGGGCCATCGCCTACAAGTACGCGCCCGAAGAGGTCACCACCAAGCTGCTGGACATCCGGGTCAACGTCGGCCGCACCGGCCGGGTGACCCCCTACGGCGTCATGGCGCCGGTCCGCGTGGCCGGGTCCGTGGTCGAGTTCGCCACGCTGCACAACGCCCAAGAGGTGGCGCGCAAGGGCGTGCTCATCGGCGACACCGTGGTGCTGCGCAAGGCCGGCGACGTCATCCCCGAGATCCTCGGGCCGGTGCGCGAGGTCCGCGACGGATCCGAGCGCGCGTTCGCCATGCCCGAGACCTGCCCCGAATGCGGCACCCCCCTGGGCGCGCAGAAGGAGGGCGACGTCGACCTGCGCTGCCCCAACAGCAGATCCTGCCCGGGCCAGCTGCGCGAACGGCTCTTCTACATCGCCGGGCGCAAGGCGCTCGACATCGAGGCCCTCGGCTACGTCGCGGCGACCGCGCTCACCCAGCCGCTGGAGCCCAAGACCCCGCCGCTGCGCGACGAAGGCGACCTGTTCGACCTCACCGTCGACCGGCTGCTGCCCATCCGGACCCTGGTCCTCGACCCCGACACCAGCGAGCCGCGGCCCGACCCCAAGACGGGCGAGCCCAAGGTCGTCACGTTCTTCGCCAACCAGAAGGGCGAGCCGAAGAAGACCGTCGAGAAACTCTTCGACCAGCTCGAACAGGCCAAGCAGAAGCCCCTGTGGCGGGTGCTGGTGGCGCTGTCGATCCGGCACGTGGGACCCCGCGCCGCCGAGGACCTCGCCCGGCACTTCCGCTCGCTCGACGCCATCGCCCAGGCCAGTGAGGAGGAGCTCGCCTCGGTCGAGGGGGTCGGCCCCACGATCGCCGCCTCCATCCGGGAGTGGTTCGCGGTCGACTGGCACCGCGAGATCGTCGCCAAGTGGCGGGCCGCCGGGGTGCGCATGGAGGAGGCGGGCGCCGGCGGGCCGCGCCCCCTTGAGGGGGTGACGGTCGTGGTCACGGGCTCGCTGGTCCGCTACAGCCGCGACGACGCCACCACGGAGGTCGCCGTGCAGGGCGGGCGGGTCACCGGGTCGGTCTCGAAGAAGACGGGCTTCGTGGTCGTGGGGGAGAGCCCGGGCTCCAAGTACGACAAGGCGGTCCAGCTCGGCGTGCCGATCCTCGACGAGGAGGGGTTCACCGCGCTGCTGGAGAAGGGGCCGGAAGCGGCCATGGAACTCCGGCTCCAGCCGGAACAAGAGGCGTGACCAGCGGTGCGGCCGGGCCCGCGCGGCCCGGCCGCACCGCGCGGGGCCGCTGGCCACTGGTCTCTACGATGCGCGATCACTAGGCTACCTGTCGCAGTATTCTGGATCGAATCGGGCGATTCTCCCAGGCGAAGGGTGCCTTACTTAAAGTCCCCGATCGACGACACCTGGTGATGAAGCATCGTAAGCTGAGTCCGCGGTCGACCCGGTGCACCCGCATTTCGCAAACGCGCTGTAACGGTCATGGGGGTGACCGGAACGGTGAACGTGAAGACAGATCTCGTAGGAGCGCCGGCGTCGTGAGTGGCGCACAAGGTTTCGGCGCCGGGCTCCGTGAAGCACCCCTGAGGACGTCTATGTTGGATCCCACGAGCACCCGGGATGTCGGGCCGCGGGTCGGGACCCCGCTGTGGCTCTACCTCGCCAGCACCACGGTGGCGGGCTGCGCACTGCTCGGCGTGTCCGCCTACGTCTTCGGCCTCGACGCCCTGGTGGCGCTCGCCCGCAAGCCGCTGCTGTGGGTCGTCCTGTGCATGGTCATCCTGGGCGAGCTGCGCCCCATCGCCACCCCCAGCACGCCCTCCGACAACGGCGCGCCCACCTCGATGCCGTTCTCCTTCGCGCTTCTGATCGCCTACGGCCTGCCCGTGGCCGGGCTCGTCCAGGCCGTCGCCACCATCATCGCCGGGGTGGCCCGGCGCCACGCCCCCCACCGCACCGCGTTCAACCTCGCCCAGTACGTCCTGAGCTTCGGCGGCGCCGACGCCGTCCTGCGCCTGCTCATGCCCGGCCCCGTCCCCGCGCCGTGGGTCCCGCAGGGGGCCGAGCTCCTGGCCGTCGCCCTCGCCGGTGCGGCCTACTTCATCACCAACATGGTGCTGGTGGAGTGTGCGGTCGCCATGCACGAGCGCGCCCCGCTGCACGCCATGATGGGCAAGGACATAGGCCAGCGCCTCTTCGTCAACGGGGTGCTGCTCAGCCTCGCGCCGCTGGTCGTGGTCGCCATGGCGCACTCGGTCTGGCTGGTGCCGCTGTTCTCGCTGCCGCTGATCGCCCTCTACACCAGCGCCACCCTCTCGGTGAAGCGCGAGCACCAGGCCAACCACGACGAACTCACCGGCCTGGCCAACCGCAAGCTGCTCATCGTCCGCACCCAGGAGGCCCTGGCAGAGGCCCAGCAGCGCAAACAGCGCGTCGGCCTCCTGCTGCTCGACCTGGACCGGTTCAAGGAGGTCAACGACACCCTGGGCCACCCCACCGGCGACCGCCTGCTCCAGACCGTCGCCCGCCGCCTCACCCACAGCGTGCGGCCCGGCGACCTCGTCGCACGCCTGGGCGGCGACGAGTTCGCCGTGCTGCTGCCCCAGGTGCGCGACTCCGCCTCCGCCCGCGAGGTCGCCACCCGGCTGCGGGTGTCGCTGGCCGAGCCCATGCGGCTCGACGGCATGGATTTCGACTTGGAGGCGAGCGTGGGCATCGCGCTCTACCCCAACCACGCCCCCGACTTCGAACTCCTCATGCAGCGCGCCGACGTCGCGATGTACGTCGCCAAGGAGCACCGCACCGGGGTCGAGCTGTACGCGCCGCACAAGGACCGCAACTCCACCGCGCGGCTGAGCCTGTTCGGCGAGCTGCGCCGCGCCCTGGTCGAGGACGAGCTGGAGATGTTCTACCAGCCCAAGGTGCGCCTGGCCGACCGCCGGGCGGTGGGGCTGGAGGCCCTGGTGCGCTGGCGGCACCCGCAGCGCGGGGTGCTGCCGCCCGAGGAGTTCGTCCCCATGGTGGAGCAGTCCTACCTGATGCGCAGCTTCACCCACGAGGTGCTGGAGCAGACCCTGCCGCGCATCGCGGCCTGGGGGGCCGAGGGATTCGACGTCCCCGTCTCCGTCAACCTGTCCGCCCGCGAACTCCTCGACCCCACGCTGCCCGACATCGTCGCCGCGGGGCTGCGCCGCCACGGCGTGCGCCCCGACCGCCTGCGCCTGGAGATCAGCGAGCGCGTGATGGTGGCCGAGGCCGACGCCGTCACCCCCACCATCCTGGCGCTGGCCGACCTGGGGGTCTCGCTGTCCCTGGACGACTTCGGCACCGGCTACTTCACCCTCGCCCGGCTCAAGGGCCTGCCCGTCGAGGAGATCAAGATCGACGAGTCCTTCGTCCGGCGCAGCGTCGCCGACCCCGACGGCCGGGTGATCGTGGAGTCCGCCGTCGACCTGGTGGGCACGCTGGGCATGCACGCAGTGGCCGAAGGCGTCGAGACCGAGGCCGTCGCCGCGGCCATGCGCGCCATGGGCTGCTACGCCGCCCAGGGCCGGTTCTTCGCCCCGCCGCTGGAGGCCGGCGACGTGTCGGCCTGGCTGCTGCGCAACGACCGCCGCGGCGGCCAGGACCGGTCCCCGCAGGAGCACACCGGGTCGGTCTGACGGGGCGGGCCCCCGCACCCGCCCCGTTCCCGGCGGCCGGCCGGGGGATCAGCCCGCGGGCTCGATGGACAGCGCGTGCCGGAACACCCCGCGGGGGTCCCACGCGGCCTTGACCTCTTGCAGCCGCGGGTAGTTGTCCTCGTAGTAGAGCGTCGACCAGGGCCGGCCCGAGGTGTTGCGCTCGGGGTCGGCGAGGTCGGTGTCGGGGTAGTTGATGAAGGCCCCGCCGTTCACCTCGTCGGGCAGCGGCACGCCGCCGGTGTCGGCGTACATGTCCTGGTAGCACTCGCGGATCCACGCCAGGTGGCGGGGCGCGTCCTCCGGCTCCTTCCACGACACCAGGTACGACAGCTTCAGCATGGAGTCGCGCGACGGGATGGCGGTCGCCTCCGGTGCGACCTCGTTGACCCGGCCGCCGAAGGTGTTCAGCGACACGCTGCCGCCGATGACGTCGGTGTCGGTCCGGGTGAGGTGGTGGTACAGGGTCGCGATCTGGCGGTCGGTGAAGCGGCGGCGCAGGTGCGCCGCCTTGATCTTCAGGTGCCAGTCGCCGACGCTGTCGCCGGGCCCCTTGAGCGCGGCGGTCAGCCACGGCAGCCGCTTCGTCCGCAGCTCGCTCGGGGCGGCCACCCCGGCCCCGATCGCGTCGATGTGCTCGCCGAGGAGCCGTTCGTCCTCGCCGGGCTCCGCCGCGACCTGCCCGACGATCATGTGCACGCCCGCGGCGCGGCGCAGCAGCACGAACTCGCTGTAGAGCCCGGCCGCCTCGTCGCCGGCACCGCTGTGCTTCTCGGCCCACTCCCCGTGGTTGCGCACCATGCGGGTGAAGGCGGCCTCGTCCATGCCGTCCCAGCTCCACTCGGCGGTGAACGTCAGCACCGTGGCCGGCGGGGCCGGGAGCAGCCGCTCCGGGGGCAGGCCGGGGTCGGCATCGGGCGAGCGGAACCAGTAGCGGGTGACCACGCCGAAGTTGCCGCCGCCCCCGCCGGTGTGGGCCCACCACAGCTCCCGGTTCGGGTCGGACTCCTCACGGGTGGCGATGACGCCGCGCGCCCGCCCGTCGGCGTCGACCACGACGACCTCGACCGCGTACAGGTGGTCGACCACCAGGCCGAGCAGCCTGCACAGCGGCCCGTACCCGCCGCCGACCACGTGCCCGCCCGCGCCGACCTCCGGGCAGTAGCCCGCCGGAATGGTCACGCCCCACCCCAGGTACAGGCGCCGGTAGGCCTCGGCGAGCGTGGCCCCGGCCTCGACCGCGAAGGCGCGCAGGTCGGGGTCGAAGTAGACCCCCGTCATGTCGGACAGGTCGATGACCGCGCGCACCTGCGGGTTGTCGACCAGGTTCTCGAAACAGCACCCGCCGCTGCGGGGGGCGATCCGCTTCCCGGAGGCGACCGCCTCTTGGACGGCGCTGATCACCTGCTGGGTCGAGCCCACCACGTAGACCTGGTCGGGCTCGCCGTTGAAGCGGTTGCTCGCGCCGCGGGTCACCAGGTGGTCGTAGCGGGGGTCGTCCGGCCCGACGCGCACGGGCGTGGGGGAGTGCACGTGGTCGGGGACCTGGTAGGTGAGCTGGCTCATGGCTCGGCCTTTCCCTTGGATCGTGGGGTCATGGGGGAAGGTGCTCGGCGTCGCCGTCAACTTACGGGGCGTGAAGAGGCGAGGTAATAAGGCCAAGTCGTGTGTGCGTGGTGGTGATACCACCACCACGCTCCGTGCCTGCCGGAACATCATCAGCCACAACTGTGATATGTGATACACGATTTCCCCGCGGGGCCGTGTGGGCCGGCCCCGGCACCCGGTCCCGCGGCGATCGCGCCGGCGTGCGCCCGGCGTCGCGCACCCGACGACGTCCCGTCCCGCTCCCCAATAGGATTGGGGCGTCCGCACCCACCGAAGAAACGGTTTGCCGAACATGTCCGCCATCACCCGCGATGAGGTCGCTCACCTCGCCCGGCTGTCGCGGCTGGCGCTGCACGAGGACGAGCTCGACCAGCTCGCCGCCCAGCTCGGGGAGATCATCTCCGCTGTGGCCAAGGTGCAGGAGGTCGCCAAGGGCGACATCCCGCCGACCTCGCACGCCCTGCCGCTGACCAACGTCTACCGCACCGACGAGGCCCGGCCGGGACTGACCCCCGACCAGGCGCTGGCGGGCGCGCCCGCGGTCGAGGATCAGCGGTTCCGCGTCCCGCAGATCCTGGGGGAGGAAGAATGACGGGCACCGACCTCGTCCGGATGGGCGCGGCCGAGCTGGGCGCCGCCATCCGCTCCGGCGCCACCTCGTCGGTCGAGGCCACCGAGGCCTATCTGGACCGCATCGACGGCGTCGACGGCGATATCCACGCGTTCCTGCACGTCGACCGCTCCACCGCGGTGGAGCAGGCGCGCCGGGTCGACGCCCGCCGCGCCGCGGGCGAGGAGCTGGGCCCGCTCGCCGGCGTCCCGGTCGCGCACAAGGACGTGTTCTCCACCTCCGACATGCCCACCACCGCAGCCTCCAAGATCCTGGAGGGCTGGCGGCCCCCCTACGACGCCACGGTGACCGCGCGGCTGCGCGAGGCCGGGCTCGTCATCCTGGGCAAGACCAACATGGACGAGTTCGCCATGGGGTCCTCCACCGAGAACTCCGCCTACGGCGTCACCCGCAACCCCTGGGACCTCAGCCGCATCCCCGGCGGGTCGTCGGGCGGGTCCTCGGCCGCCGTGGCCGCCTTCGAGGCGCCCCTGGCCACCGGCACCGACACCGGCGGATCGATCCGCCAGCCCGCGGCGGTGTGCGGCCTGGTCGGCGCCAAGCCCACCTACGGCGGCTCCTCCCGCTACGGCATGATCGCCTTCGCGTCGTCGCTGGACACCCCCGGCCCCTTCGCCCGCAACGTGCTCGACGCCGCGCTGCTGCACGAGGCGTTCTCCGGGCACGACCCCCGCGACTCCACCTCCATCGACGCCCCCGTCCCCCCGGTGGTCGACGCGGCCCGCCGCGCCGACGTCGAGGGACTGCGGATCGGCGTCGTCAAGGAACTGGGCGGCGAGGGCTACCAGCCCGGTGTCCTCCAGCGCTTCACCGAGGCGGTCGAGCTGCTGGAGTCGCTGGGCGCCAAGGTCGTCGAGGTCTCCTGCCCCAACTTCGACGCCGCGCTGGCCGCCTACTACCTGATCGCGCCGAGCGAGTGCTCCTCGAACCTGGCCCGGTTCGACGCCATGCGCTACGGGCTGCGCGTCGGCGACGACGACTCCCGCAGCGCTGAAGAGGTCATGGCGCTGACCCGCGCCGAGGGGTTCGGGCCCGAGGTCAAGCGGCGGATCATCCTGGGCACCTACGCGTTGTCCAGCGGTTACTACGACGCCTACTACGGGTCGGCGCAGCAGGTGCGCACGCTGATCAAGCGCGACTTCGACGCCGCGTTCGACAACGTCGACGTCCTGGTCTCGCCCACCACGCCCACCACGGCCTTCCCGCTCGGCGAGCGCAGCGACGACCCCATGTCCATGTACCTGGCCGACCTCTGCACGATCCCGGCCAACCTCGCGGGCAACGCCGCCCTGTCGGTGCCGTGCGGGCTCGCCCCCGAGGACGGCCTGCCGGTGGGGCTGCAGATCATGGCCCCGGCGCTGGCCGACGACCGCACCTACCGGGTGGGTGCGGCGGTCGAGGCCGCCCTCGCCGACCGCGACGGCGGCCCGCTGCTCTCCCGCAGCGCCTACGCCGTTTAGGGGCCGCGCGCAGGTCTCTCAGGTCGAGCGGGGGAGGAACAGTGAGCGAGCCGTAGGGGGCGCGGCGCCGGCTGGACTGAGGAGGCGGGTGCGACCGAGGTACGAGGGAGCGCCCGGCGACGAGGGAAGCCGGTGCCTTGAAGCGCCCCCGGAGGCTGAGCGGGAAACACTGAACACGGAAAACGCCCGCCGCCGTATTCCTACGGCGGCGGGCGTTCGCCTTTCCCCTCGCGGGGGAGGCGGTGGTGGCGTTAGCCGTCGATCTCGTCGGCCGCGGCGGCGTTCTTCCGCTTGCGGCTGAAGTACATCGCGGCGCCACCGGCGCCCAGGGCGGCAACGCCCGCGGCGACCAGGCCGCCGATGGCGGCACCGGTCAGCGGCAGGTCATCGCCGGAGCTCGGCGGGGTCGGACGCTCGTCCGGGGTGCTCGGGCTCGGCGACGGGCTGGGGGCCTCTTCGCTCGGGGTGGGCTCCGGCGACGGGGCCTCCTCGCTGGGCGACGGGCTCGGCTGGGGGGCCTCGCCCTCGGTCCAGGTGACGGTGGCCCCGGCGTCGACCTCGGCCTCGCCGCCCTCGGCGGTGATGAGGGTCTGGGTCGGGTCCTGGCCCTCGACGCCCTGGAACAGGCGGCCGGCGTGCACCTCGGTGGAGACCGAGGACGACACGGATGCCTCGCCGGGCTCGGTGCCCTCGGGGACCTCGAAGCCGAAGGTGGTGCCGTTGGAGGCGGTGTCGATGGGCTCGCCGCTCTCCAGGTCGACCAGCTCCACGCCCTCGGGCGCGTCGATGGTGAGCGGCACGGAGTCGGCGCTGGTCTCGACGGTGAACTCGCCGATGGTGCTGCCGGCGGTGCCCTCGGCCGAGCCGGGGGTGATCCGCAGGGAGACGTCGGGCTCGCCGGTCTGCGGCAGGTCCTCGGCGTTGGTGGTGAGGTACTCGTAGAGGGCCGCGACGTTGCCGTCGTTGCCGTCGGAGAGCTCGATCCCGTTGCTGAAGTGCCAGATGGCGGCCTGGGTGCCGGCCAGCGCCTGCTTGTCGTTCAGGCCCTCGACACCGCTGGCCTCGGCGAGGTCGGCGACGCTCAGGCGCGGGAAGGAGTTCTGCAGGATCCAGTGGACCTTGGCCGGCTCGCTGAAGTCGCCCTGGCCGGGGTAGTTCGCCCAGTCGTCCTCTTGGTAGTCCGCGTCGCGGCGGATGCTGGTCTCGAAGTCGATGCAGTAGGTCTGCAGGACCGTGCCGTCTTCGAGGGTGAGGTTGAACAGCGTGGTGCCGACGTTGCCCTGGTCGGTCTTGACCGTGATGCCGTCGAGGGCGTTGCCCGTGTAGCTGCCGCGAGCGCCGTCGGCGAGGGCCGGGGCGGCGGAGAAGCCGAAGGCCAGCGAGGCCGCCGCAGTGGCGGCGACGGCGGCCAGGACCCGGCCGCGGCGCTTGGCGGTGTGGGGGAGTTCAGTGTGGATCAAATTGTGTCCCGGTGAGTTTTTTAGGAGAACCGGACATTGCTGTCACGCCAGTTCGCGGCGGTGTCAGCTGCGGCCGACCGGCGCGGGCACCCACTGGTGCGCAGTGTGCTCGCGGGATCCGGTGCGGTGGTTCGGCCGATCGAATATCGGACGCTTGAGGGGCGCGTCTGGTTGTCGCGAATCCGCGGCAGCGGGGGGCCGCGGTGACGAATCTCAACTACCGCACCGCCAGATACTAGCGACCCGAATCCGGGGTTCCAACATGGTTCGTGGAATTCACACGAATCTGTTGCGCCGTGTCGGTTTCCCGGAACCTCGGCGCGGGCACAAATGATCTTCGTTGCCCGGAAGGGGGCGCGGGCCCCGTGGTGCGGGGGATCCGCCCTCCGATCGCCCGCAATTCGGATGCGTCGGTAAACGGTCCCGACATTGTCCGTAACGACCTGCGGAAATGGTGTCAGCGACGCTTCCGGGACCTGGTCGCGTACATCGCCAGCGCGCCCGCGACCAGCAGCCCGGCGCCGATGGCGATGAGCGCGCCGGCCCAGGTCCCCGTGAACGCCAGATCGCGGTCGGGGTCCCGGTCCTCCGCCTCGACGGCAGGGGACGGCGACGGCGACGGATCGGGGGCCGAGGGGGAGGGCGGGGAAGCGGCCGGCTCCTCGGGAGCGGGCGGGGGCGGCTCCTCCTCCACCGGGGCCGGCGGTGAGCTGCTCCAGTCGACCTTCGCCGTCGCCGTGCTCGGGGAGACCGCCGGCTCGGCGCCGAGCAGCGGCTGTGTCGGCACGCCGTCGCGGCCGGTGAACAGCCGTCCCGGCTCCACCGTGGCGTCGTCGGCCTGCGCGTAGACGGTCGCCACCCCGGCGGGGGCGGCGGGGTCGACGTGCAGGAAGAACTCCTCGCCGTCGGAGGCCCGGGTGATCGTGGCCCCGTCGGCGTCGGCCAGCCGCAGGGCCGACGCCCCCTTGACCGACAGCTCGACCGGCCCGGTGTCGGTCGTGTGCACGGTCAGCGGCCCCAGCGGCTGCGCGGGGTCGCCGCCCTCCAGGCGCGCGGGGGTGACGTCCAGCGCGGGCCGGGGGGCGGGCAGCGCGCCGTGCTCGGCGGCGTCGACCAGGTACCGGTACAGGGCGCCCACGGCCGGATGGTTGCCGCCGCGCCCGCCGGGCCGCGCCGCGAGGTCGGCGCCGTTGGTGTGGTGCCACACGGCGGCCTGCGTGGCGGCGATCGCCCGCTCCTCGTCGAGGCCGGGCACCCCGCTCTCGGTCCCGAGGCGGTCGAGGTCCACGAGCGGGTAGGAGTTGCGCACGATCCAGTTGAGCGGCTCGGCGGCGCCGTCGGGGATGCCGTCGGCCCCGGCCAGGGGCCCTTCGACATAGGGCACCCGCGGGTCGACGACGGCGCTGATGTCGGCGGAGTAGGCGGAGATGGAGACGCCGTCGTCGATGACGATCCGGTACAGCGAGGTCTCGGCGGCCTCGCCGTCGGCGAGGCGCACGGTGGCGCCCGCGACGGGCGCGGGGTCGACCCGTGAAATGCCGTCGGCGGCGGTCGCTGGCGCGACCCCCGTGCCGATGGCCGCCGCGGTACAGAGCACCGCGGTCCAGCGCCGCACGAAGCCGGGCATGGTGGTACAGCTCTCCTGGTGAGAGTGCGGAAGGGGGAGGCGGCCGGATCAGGGATGCGGCTTCCAGGTTAACCGCCGATGCCCGAAAGCCCGGGCGCCGGAGCGCGAGCGACGTCGAATCGTGTGCGTGCTGTGACCTGGCGAGTGCGCTGAGCGGAACATCCCTCGTCACGGGGCCGCGGCCGGGTCCGTCCCCGGGCCCGTCCGGGCATCGGTAGGCTTCGGGGTGTGTCCCCGCCGCCTGCCGATCAGCGGGGCACGCGTCTCAACTGACTTCGACGCCCACGCCGCCGGGCAGAGCGCGGCGGGGCTCTTCGGACACGGAAACGGGTTGTGCGGCGATGGTTGGCGCGGTAACGAATAGCCCTGCCACGAGCGGGGCCACGTCCCCGGTGGCGTTCGACGACGCCATGCACAGGTACGAGCCCGTGCTCGGCCTGGAGACCCACATCGAGCTGGGCACCGCCTCGAAGATGTTCTGCTCGTGCGCCACCGCGTTCGGCGCCGCCCCCAACACCCAGGTCTGCCCGGTGTGCCTCGCGCTGCCCGGGTCGCTCCCGGTGGTCAACGGCACCGCGGTCGAGAGCGCGATCCGCCTGGGCCTGGCGCTGAACTGCTCGATCGCGTCGTGGTGCCGGTTCGCCCGGAAGAACTACTTCTACCCGGACATGCCGAAGAACTACCAGATCTCGCAGTACGACGAGCCCCTGTGCGAGAACGGGTACCTCGACGTCACGGTCGACACCCGCAAGGGGCCCCGCGAGTTCCGCGTCCACATCGAGCGCGTGCACATGGAAGAGGACACCGGCAAGACCAGCCACGTGGGCGGCGCGACCGGCCGTATCCACGGCGCCGACTACTCCCTCGTCGACTACAACCGCGCCGGCATCCCGCTGCTGGAGATCGTCACCAAGCCGATCGAGCACACCGGCGACCTCGCCCCGCTGGTGGCCCGGGCCTACGTCGCGGAGCTGCGCGACCTCGTCCGCGCGCTCGGGATCTCCGATGTGCGCATGGAGGAGGGCTCGCTGCGCTGCGACGTCAACGTCTCGCTGATGGCCCGCGGGACCAGCGTGTGGGGGACCCGCAGCGAGACCAAGAACGTCAACTCCCTGCGCTCGGTCGAGCGCGCCGTCCGCTCCGAGATCGAGCGGCAGGCCGGCGTGCTCGACGCCGGCGGGCGCGTCGTGCAGGAGACCCGGCACTTCCAGGAGAACACCGGGAGCACGATCTCGGGGCGGAGCAAGGAGGAGGCGCAGGACTACCGCTACTTCCCCGACCCCGACCTGGTGCCCGTCGCCCCCTCGGCCGAATGGGTGGAGGAGCTGCGCGCCGCCCTCCCGGAGCTGCCCGCGGCCCAGCGCATCCGCGTCAGGGCCGAGTGGAGCCTGTCCGACGAGGAGCTGCGCGACCTCGTCAACGCCGACGCCATCGAACTGGTGGCCGCCACCGTCGACGCCGGGGCCGCCCCCGCCGACGCCCGCAAGTGGTGGCTGAACGAGCTGTCGCGGCGCGCGACCGAGACCGAGGTCGCGCTGGCCGAGCTGCCGGTCACCCCCGCTCAGGTGGCGCGGATCGTGGCGCTGGTGGCCGAGGGCACGCTCACCAACAAGCTCGCACGCCAGGTGATCGAGGGCGTGCTCAACGGCGAGGGCGAGCCCGATGACGTGGTGGAGGCCCGCGGGCTCAAGGTCGTCAGCGACGACTCCGCCCTCGGCTCCGCCGTGGACCAGGCCATCGCCGACAACCCCGACATCGCGGACAAGGTCCGCGGCGGCAAGGTCGCCGCGGCCGGCGCGCTCGTGGGCGCGGTGATGAAGGCCACGCGGGGCCAGGCCGACGCCGGCCGGGCGCGCGAGCTGATCCTGGAGCGGCTCGCCGCCGGGTGAGCCACCGCGGAGCACCACGAGGTGGATACGCTGGGTGATCGCGTCGTCACCATGTCTCTGCCCCATCTCTATCTCCGCGTGACATTGGGTGAATAGCCTGGCCGGGCGGATCTTGAGGTGTCGCGAAGGGTCGGCCGACGACGCTCCGGTCCCTGGACGCCCCGCTTCCTCCAGGCTGAGGAGGTGCACTTCGATGGCCACGACATCCACGGGCGGACCGGCCGTCGCCCGCCCCGGACACCCCACATACACGCCGGCCGGCTTTGCCCGGCACGGCCCCGGCGACCTACCGTGACCGCGTTCGCGCCGGGGGCGCGTCCCCGGCCTGAGGCGGAGGCCCGCCCTCCGGCCCCAGCGTCCGGCGGGCGCGTCCGCCGCGGGCCGGCCGAGCCGGAGGGAGGCCGTCGCCGTGACGGCGTCCCGCGGGCCGAGCGGACGACCGAACCGTGCGCACCCCCGGGGTGCGGCGGTGACCGGACCGAGACGCGGCGCCCGATCGAGGAGCGAGGGAGGGGCCGTGGCGAAGAGAGCCGTCGCCGTGCGGGCGCCCCGGAGACGGAGCGGGCGACACGGTCCGGCCGAGGAGCGAGGGAGGGGTGTGTGACGAGGGAAGCCGCCGCAGTGGGAGCGCCCTGTAAGCCGCGCGGGCCCCGTGGGCGCGCCCGAGCGGGCGCGGTACCGGGAGGCCCCGGTACCGCGGGGGCCGCCGGGACCGTCCGGGTCCGGCGCCGCGGGGTGCCCGCGCGCGCGGAACGGACGGAGCAGGACCCGCCGGCGCGCCGCGGCGCGGTCGGCCGCCGGAGCGAACCGCGCCGTCCGGGCCCGCGGTGCCGCGCGGCGCTCCCGCGCCCCGCGCGGGAGGCGGCGGGCACGGGGCACCGGGCCATCGCCGCCCACGGGTGCTCCGCCTCCCCTTGGGGAGGCACGCGATGAAGATCGACTCCCGTGTCTGGCTCGGGGGCATCGTCGCCCTCACACTCCTCTACGCCCTGGGCACGCTCACCGGCGACGGCGGCCTGTCGCTGACCGAGCGCCTCGGCAACTGGCCGACCACCATCGCGGCGGGGGCGGCCGCCGTCTCCCTCTTCTACTCCGCCCGCACCCGCGCCGCCTCGGCGGCCGACGGCGAGGCCAACGCCGACGGCGCCGACGGCGCGGCGGCGCTGCGCTTCCTGGGGTTCGCCGCGCTGGCCTGGTTCGCCGGGTCGCTCACCTATGCGGTCACGGGCCTGCTCAGCGCCAACGCCGCGGTCACGCTGACCTTCGGCGACCTGTTCATGCTCTTCGCCCTGCCGCTGTTCGTCCTCGGCTTCATGCGGTTCGCCCCGCTGCCGCGCGGCGTGCGGCCGGCGGTCCGGCACTTCACCGACTGCTACGTCTGCGCGGCCGCGGTGTTCTCGGTGGTGTGGCTGCTGCTGTTCGCCCCGCTCTACAGCGAGCTGGGGGAGGGCGCCGGGTTCCTCGCGTTCGCCCTGGTCTACCCGGTGGCCGACATCGTCGTGCTGTGCCTGCTGGCGCCGTTGGTGGCCACCTCGCCGCACAGCACCCGGCGCGCGGTCCTGCTGGCGATCGGCGCGTTCGTGATCATCTGCGGCGCCGACCTCATCGGCGCGGTCAGCCGGCTGACCGGGGTCGCGCCGGCCGGCGGCATCGAGTACCCGGTGCGGCTGCTGGGGTTCGCGCTGCTCGGCAGCCTGCCGTGGCTGATCCGCGACCGCGCGGGCGCGCAGCCGCGCCGGATCACCGGCCGCGGGCTGTACCGGTTCGCGCCCGAGATCGCGGCGGCCGGGGCGCTCGCCGTGGCGGCGGTCGTGCTGACCATCGGCGGGCTGCGCCTGGAGGGCGTCGCGCCGGTGCTCCCGCTGGCGGCGGGGTCGGCGGTGGTCGTGCTGCTGGTGCGGGTGAGCGGGGTCCTGGAGGAGAACGCCACGCTGAGCCGCATGGTGCTCACCCGCGAGCGCCACTTCCACGAGCTCGCCCACAACAGCGGCGACGTCATCCTCATCCTCGACTTCGACGCCCGGATCTTCTATGTCAGCCCCGGCGCGGCCGAAGCCTTCGGCTACCGGCTCGACGACGTCCTGGCCGAGCCCGTGACCGCGATCGTGCACCCCGAGGACCTGCCGCAGATCCGTGCCGCGATGTCGGACTTCGGGCGCGGGGCCGGGCAGGGGATCCACCTGCGCGTGCGCGTGCGCTCCGGCGACGGCACCTGGCGGCACACCGAGTCCACCGCCTCGCTCTACGAGCAGCCGGGCGAGCCCGACCGGCTGCTGGTGACCACCCGCGACATCAGCGCGCAGGTGGCGCTGGAGGACCAGGTCAACCACTTGACCTTCCACGACGGCATCACCGGCCTGCCCAACCGCGCCTACCTGGAGGAGCGGGCGCGCGAGGTGCTGGCGCGGCGCGAGCACATCGGCGGCGCGCACGAGGTCGCCGCCATCTTCCTGGACCTCGACGGCTTCACCGCCGTCAACGACTCCGCCGGCCACACCTTCGGCGACTACCTGCTGGCGCAGGCGGCCCGGCGGCTGCGCGCCACGACCGACTCCGGTGTCACGCTGGCCAGGTGGGGCGGCGACGAGTTCGCCGTGCTGATCGAGGAGAGCGCCCACGCCCAGCAGGTCGTCGACCTCGCGGAGCGGCTGGCCCGCGTCATCAGCGCCGAGCCCTTCCAGGTGGCCGACCGCGAGGTCGTGCTGACCGCGAGCGCCGGGGTCGCGTTCGCCGAGCGGGGCATCGACAGCGGCGAGCTGCTGCGCAACGCCGACATGGCCATGGCGCGCGCCAAGGAGCAGGGCGGCGGCGGGCGCCTGGAGATCTACGCCGCCGACATGCACGCCCAGGTCGTGAGCCGCCTGGAGCTGCAGACCGAGCTGCGCCAGGCGCTGGCCAACGGCGACTTCCTGCTGGAGTACCAGCCGGTCGTGGACCTGGAGAGCTCCCAGGTCACCGCGGTCGAGGCGCTGGTGCGCTGGCGGCGCGGCGGCGAGCTGGTGATGCCGGACGTGTTCATCGGCCCGGCCGAGCAGTCGGGCCTGATCGTGCCGCTGGGCGAGTGGATCCTGCGCGAGGCGTGCGCGAAGGTGGCGCTGTGGCGCGCCTCCGACTGGGACATCGCGCTGTCGGTGAACCTGTCGGTCAAGCAGGTGCTGCAACCGCGGTTCGTCGAGACCGTCGCCGGCGTCCTGGCCGAGAGCGGCCTGCCGGCCGGGGTGCTGACCATGGAGGTCGACGAGGAGGTGCTGCTGGAGAACCCGGGCGAGGCCGTCGAGCGCCTGTCCGAGCTGCGCCGCCTGGGGGTCCGGCTGGCGATCGACGACTTCGGCATGGGCTACGCGTCGCTGGCGCACCTGCGCCAGCTCCGGGTCGACGCGATCAAGATCGACCCGTCCTTCATCCGCGACCTCGGCACCGACGGCACGGTCACCCTGCTCACCCACACCATCATCCGGCTGGGCCAGGACCTCGGGATGCAGGTCATCGCCGAGGGCATCGAGCGCGCCGAGCAGCTGGAACAGCTGCGCTCCATGGGCTGCGGCTACGGCCAGGGCTTCCTGGTGGCGCGCCCGATGGTCGCCGGCGGCGTCGAGGCGCTGGTGGGCGGCGAGGCGGAGATCGCGCTGTAGGGGGCGGCTAGGGGTCGCACCGCGGCCCCCGCCGGTCCCGGGCGGGGGCGGCGGGAATCCCGTGGTCAGGTCCGGTGTACGGTATGCGGTCCACGGCCCGCCGAACCGGTGTCCGGCGGATCCCCGTGTTTCAGGCGTGCGACAAGGGTGTTCGCCTGCTCCGCGCGACCTGCGCGGAAATCGTATGTTGAGCGTCACATCTCACAACGTGAGACAAAGTGATGTTTCAGTTGACGGGTGACCCGTCCTCGGCCAGAGTTGACAGCGTGCAGAGCAACTTCTTCCTCATTCTCGTACTTGGTCGGCGCGCAGCCGTCTGACCGGGTCATTCGCTGCGCGCTCCCCTCAACCGCATCCCGGCGGTGGGGGGTTTTTTGTTGCCAGGCACACCCGACGACGACCCTCCAAAGGATCTTGTGATGACCGAGCAGATGACCGGAGCCCAATCGCTCATCAGGTCACTGGAGCATGCCGGTGTCGACGTGGTTTTCGGGATCCCCGGCGGTGCGATCCTCCCGGCCTACGACCCCCTCTACGATTCCGCCGCTGTGCGGCACATCCTCATGCGCCATGAGCAGGGCGCCGGGCACGCGGCCGAGGGGTACGCCTATGCCACCGGCCGCCCCGGGGTCTGCATGGCCACCAGCGGGCCCGGAGCGACCAACCTGGTCACCCCGCTCGCCGACGCCCACATGGACTCCGTGCCGATGGTCGCGATCACCGGACAGGTCGCCACCCCCTCCATCGGCACCGATGCCTTCCAGGAAGCCGACATCTGCGGCATCACCCAGCCCGTCACCAAGCACAACTACCTGGTCCGCGATGCCGCCGACATCCCCCGGACCATCGCCGAGGCGTTCCACATCGCCTCCACCGGCCGCCCCGGGCCGGTCCTCGTCGACATCGCCAAGGACGCGCTCCAGGCGACGACCGCCTACACCTGGCCCCAGCGCCTGGACCTGCCCGGCTACCGCCCCGTGAGCAAGCCCCACGGCAAGCAGGTCCGCGAGGCCGCGCGGATGATCGCCGACGCGCGCCGCCCCGTGCTCTACGTCGGCGGCGGGGTGCTGCGGGCCGGCGCCAGCCAGGAGCTGCGCGTCCTGGCCGAACTCACCGGCCTGCCCGTCGTGACCACGCTCATGGCCCGCGGCGTCTTCCCCGACAGCCACCCCCAGCACCTGGGGATGCCCGGGATGCACGGCAGCGTCTCGGCCGTGGGCGCGCTGCAGAAGGCCGACCTGATCGTCGCCCTCGGGGCCCGGTTCGACGACCGCGTCACCGGGAGGCTCGACAGCTTCGCGCCCGACGCCAAGATCGTCCACGCCGACATCGACCCCGCCGAGATCTCCAAGAACCGTCACGCCGACGTCCCGATCGTCGGCGACTGCCGCGAGGTCATCGCCGACCTCGTCGTGGCGGTCCGCCACGACCAGACCGCCGGCCGGCAGGGCGACTACGCCGCCTGGTGGTCACAGCTCAACCGGCTGCGCGAGACCTACCCGCTGGGCTATGACGCGCCCGATGACGGTAGTCTCGCCCCGCAGCAGGTGATCCAGCGCCTGGGCGAGATCGTCGGACCCGACGCCGCCTACGTCGCGGGGGTCGGCCAGCACCAGATGTGGGCGGCCCAGTTCATCGGCTACGAGAAGCCCGGTTCGTTCATCAACTCCGGTGGCCTCGGCACTATGGGCTTCTCGGTGCCCGCTGCGCTCGGAGCCAAGGTCGGCGACCCCGGCCGGACCGTGTGGTCGATCGACGGCGACGGCTGCTTCCAGATGACCAATCAGGAGCTCGCCACCTGCGCCGTCGAGGGCATCCCGATCAAGGTCGCGGTCGTCAACAACGGCAACCTCGGCATGGTGCGCCAGTGGCAGACGCTCTTCTACGAGGGCCGCTACTCCAACACCGACCTCCAGACCGCGCCCAGGGACGAGAAGGTCCGCATCCCGGACTTCGTCCGCCTGGCCGAGGCGTACGGTTGTGTCGGCCTGCGCTGCGAGCGGGCCGAGGACATCGACGCCACCATCGAAAAGGCCATGGCCGTCGACGACGCCCCGGTGGTCGTCGACTTCACCGTCAACCACGACGCGATGGTCTGGCCGATGGTCGGCCCGGGCACCAGCAACGACAGCATCCAGTACGCGCGCGAAATGGCGCCCGACTGGGACGACGAGGACTGACGGGCCTCTAGGGAAGGGCAACGGACTCTCGCATGACCCAGCACACGCTCTCCGTCCTCGTGGAAGACACCCCGGGCATCCTCGCCAGGGCCTCGGCGCTGTTCTCCCGCCGCGGATTCAACATCAACTCCCTCAGTGTCAGCACCACCGAATACGAGGGCCTGTCCCGCATGACGATCGTGGTCAACTGCGACCGCCACCCCTTGGAGCAGGTGACCAAGCAGCTCAACAAGCTGGTCAACGTCATCAAGATCGTCGAGATGGACAACGACGCCTCCGTGCGCAGGGAACTCCTGCTCGCGAAGGTCAAGGCCGACGCCGGCAGCCGACCGCACGTCATCCAGACCGCGGAGCTGTTCCGGGCGCACGTCGTCGACGTCGGACCCGACGTCGTCGTCATCGAGGCCACCGGCAAGCCCGAGAAGCTCGACGCGCTGATCCGCAACCTCGAACCGTTCGGGATCAAGGAACTGGTCAAATCCGGGCTGGTCGCGCTGGGCCGCGGGCCGAGGTCGATCACCGACCGCTCGTTGCGCGCCATCGACCGGAGCGCCTGAGCGCTCCGGCCGCCCGGTCCCACCGCCGACCACCCACCGCCGGCCCGGCCGCCCTGCCGGACCGGCCACAGCCCGCCCATCGACAAGGAGTAAGCCGAAGTGGCAGCAGAGATGTACTACGACGACAACGCCGACCTGAGCATCATCCAGGGACGCAAGGTCGCCGTGATCGGTTACGGCAGCCAGGGGCACGCGCACGCGCTGTCGCTGCGGGACTCCGGCGTGGACGTCCGCGTGGGCCTCGCCGAGGGCTCGGGCAGCCGCGCCAAGGCCGAGGAGGCCGGCCTGCGCGTCGTCACCCCCGCGGTGGCGGCCCAGGAAGCCGACCTGATCATGATCCTGGTCCCCGACCACATCCACCGCGACCTCTACGCCAACGAGATCGCCCCCCACCTCAAGGCCGGCGACGCCCTCTTCTTCGGCCACGGCTTCAGCATCCGCTACGACCTCATCACGCCGCCGGCCGACGTCGACGTCGCGATGGTCGCCCCCAAGGGCCCCGGCCACCTGGTCCGCCGCCAGTTCGAGGAGGGGCGCGGCGTGCCCGTCCTGGTCGCGGTGGAGCAGAACCCCACCGGCGGCGCCTGGGACCTCGCGCTGTCCTACGCCAAGGGCATCGGCGGCACCCGCGCCGGCGCGCTGAAGACCACCTTCACCGAGGAGACCGAGACCGACCTGTTCGGCGAGCAGGCCGTGCTCTGCGGCGGCCTGTCCGAGCTGATCAAGGCCGGGTTCACCACCCTCACCGAGGCCGGCTACCAGCCCGAGGTCGCCTACTTCGAGTGCCTGCACGAGGTGAAGCTGATCGTCGACCTCATGTACGAGGGCGGCATCTCCAAGATGAACTGGTCGGTGTCGGACAACGCCGAGTACGGCGGCTACACGCGCGGCCCGCGCGTGGTCACCGAGCAGACCCGCGAGGAGATGCGCCGCATCCTCGGCGAGATCCGCGACGGCAGCTACGCCCGTGAGCTGGTGGCCGAGTTCGACGCCGGCCGGCCCAACTTCCTCAAGCGCCGCGAGGCCGAGCAGAACGAGCCGATCGAGAAGGTGGGCGCCGAGCTGCGCCCGCTCATGAGCTGGCTGAAGGGCTGAGCCCTCCCGGCGGTCCGCCTCCCCGCGGGGCGGACCGCCGGCCGCAGGTCCACGGCGTGCGCGGCGGCACGGCCACCCCCACCCTTTCCGCTCGCGTTCCCCACCACCGCACTAGACTTCCGGGGACAGTCCACCGGGCCCCGCCGTGGGGCCGCCCCCGGTGCGTCCGCGTCGCAACCCGTATAAGGATCTCGCTGTGCCCAAGCCCGCCGTACTCGTCGCCGAAGAACTCTCGCCCGCCGGCCTCGCCCTGTTGGAGGGGGACTTCGAGGTCCGCCACACCAACGGTGCCGACCGGTCCCAGCTGCTGCCGGCCCTCGCCGACGTCGACGCCCTGATCGTGCGCAGCGCGACCCGGGTCGACGCCGAGGCCCTGGCCGCCGCCCCCCGGCTCAAGGTGGTGGCACGCGCCGGCGTCGGCCTGGACAACGTCGACGTCGAGGCGTCCACCAAGGCCGGCGTGCTGGTCGTGAACGCCCCGACCTCCAACATCGTCAGCGCGGCCGAGCAGGCCGTCAACCTGCTGCTGGCCTCGGCGCGCAACACCGCGCCGGCGCACAACGCCCTCATCAACGGCGAGTGGAAGCGCTCGAAGTACACCGGTGTGGAGCTGTACGACAAGACCGTGGGCGTGGTGGGCCTGGGCCGCATCGGCGCCCTGGTCGCCCAGCGGCTCTCGGCGTTCGGCACCCGGCTGATCTCCTACGACCCGTTCGTGCAGCCCGCGCGCGCCGCGCAGATCGGCGTCGAGATGGTCACCCTGGACGAGCTGCTGGAGCGCAGCGACTTCATCACCATCCACCTGCCCAAGAACAAGGACACCGTCGGCCTCATCGGCGACGACGCGCTGGGCAAGGTCAAGCCGGACGTGCGGATCATCAACGCCGCGCGCGGCGGGATCCTCGACGAGGACGCGCTCTACCGCGCCCTCAAGGAGGGGCGCGTCGGCGGCGCCGGCATCGACGTATGGGCCAAGGAGCCCTGCACCGACAGCCCGCTGTTCGAGTTCGAGAACGTCGTGGTCGCCCCCCACCTGGGGGCCAGCACCCACGAGGCGCAGGAGAAGGCCGGCACGCAGGTGGCGCGCTCGGTGAAGCTGGCGCTGTCCGGCGAGTTCGTCCCCGACGCCGTGAACGTGCAGGGCGGCGCGGTGGCCGAGGAGATCAAGCCGGGGCTCCCGCTGACCGAGAAGCTCGGCCGCATCTTCACCGCCCTCGCCGGCGGTGTGGCCAGCAGCATCGACGTCGAGGTCCGCGGTGAGATCGCGGTGCACGACGTCAAGGTCGTGGAGCTGGCCGCGCTCAAGGGCGTGTTCGGCGACGTGGTCGAGGAGGCCGTGACCTTCGTCAACGCTCCGCTGCTGGCCAAGGACCGCGGGGTCGAGGTCAACCTCGTCACCAGCGAGGACCACTCCGACTGGCGGAACCTGATCACGGTGCGCGGGGTGCTTCCCGACGGCCAGAACGTCTCGGTATCGGGCACGCTGTCGGGGCCGCGGCACACCGAGAAGCTGGTCGGGCTCAACGGCTACACCATGGAGATCACCCTCAGCGAGCACATGGCGTTCCTGTCCTACGACGACCGCCCCGGCATCGTCGGGACCGTGGGCGCGCTGCTCGGCGACGCCGGCGTCAACATCGCGGGCATGCAGGTCAGCCGGGACCAGGAGGGCGGCAAGGCGCTGATCACGCTGACCGTCGACTCCCGCATCCCCGAGGCCACGCTCGGCGCGATCTCCACCGAGATCTCCGCCGAGACCACCCGCCAGGTGGACCTGGACTAGCACCGCCGATCGCGACACCGGGGCCGTCCGCGCACGTCAGTGCGGGCGGCCCCGCGCGTTTCGCGCAACCGCCGACACATAGTCGGACATCCGATATTCTGGTGTCCTAGGAGATGGGCGCGCAGCGATCACGCTGGCCCGTGCCGCCGGACCGCCGAACCCGCGGGCCGGGGGGCGGGGACGCGCCCGCGCACCCGCCCCGCCGCCGGCGCACCGCCCGGCGCGGCGGGCGCCGCCCGGTACGGCGATCCCACCGGGCCCCGCGCGCATCCGTTCCCGTACCGCGCCGACGGGCCGCGCCACCGCGTCCCGCGGCCGCACATCGCGGCTTCATCCGCAACGGCGACCGGCCCGTGCCCGTCCGCCGTACCCGGGGCCGCGCCTCGACTCCAAGGGGGATCCCGTGTACGACCTCACCCCGTCCCGCAACGACGCCGACGACGAGACCGCCCGCGCGCTCCAGGACGCCCTGGACCGCCGCGACAACGGCGGCGGGCCCGCGGGCATCGACCGCTGACCCGCCGCCCTTCCGGTGCCGCGCGGCCGCCGTGCCGTGCGCGGATGCGCCGGTCGGCGGGGTGCGCGCCGCAGCGGGCCGCTAGAATTGTCTCATAAACCGTTCCCTCTGGTCTCATAATGTGAGATGTGAGACGTCAGGGGCCGGCCGACCCGGTGCCCGCCTCCTGGGCGCCGGGCGCCACCGAGACCACCACCGAAGTAGAGGCTGGGCTTATATGGCTGAGCGCACCGTGAAGTTGGCCGTCATCCCCGGCGACGGCATCGGGCCCGAAGTCGTCGCCGAAGGGCTGAAGGTCCTTTCCGCCGCCGCCCCCGCGCACGATCTCGCGCTGGAGACCACCGAATACGAGCTGGGCGCCAAGCGGTGGCACGCCACCGGCGAGACCCTGCCCGACTCCGTCGAGGAGGAGCTGCGCGGCCACGAGGCCATCCTCCTCGGCGCCGTGGGCGACCCCACCGTGCCCAGCGGGGTCCTGGAACGCGGCCTGCTGCTGCGCCTGCGCTTCTCCTTCGCCCACTACGTCAACCTGCGCCCGGTGCGCCTCTACCCGGGGGTGGCCACCCCGCTGGCCGGCACCGTCCCCGAGGACATCGACATGCTCGTCGTCCGCGAGGGCACCGAGGGGCCCTACGCCGGCATGGGCGGCGTGATGCGCAAGGGCACGCCCGGCGAGATCGCCACCCAGGACAGCGTCAACACCCGCTTCGGCGTCGAGCGCGTGGTCCGCTACGCCTTCGCCAAGGCGGCGCAGCGCCCGCGCAAGAAGCTCACCCTGGTGCACAAGGACAACGTGCTCACCTTCGCCGGGGAGCTCTGGCAGCGCGTGGTGCGCGAGGTCGGCGCGGAGTACCCCCAGGTCGCCGTCGACTACCTGCACGTCGACGCCGCCACCATGTTCTTCGTGACCCAGCCGGGGCGCTTCGACGTCGTGGTCACCGACAACCTGTTCGGCGACATCCTCACCGACCTCGGCGCGGCCGTGGCGGGCGGCATCGGACTGGCCGCCAGCGGCAACATCAACCCCGAGAACGCCTTCCCCAGCATGTTCGAGCCCGTCCACGGATCGGCCCCCGACATCGCCGGCCGGGGCGTCGCCGACCCCACCGCCACCATCCTCTCCTCGGCGCTGCTGCTGGACCACCTGGGCCTGCCCGACGCCGCCGGCCGCATCGAGCGCGCCGTCGCCGAGGACCTCCAGGCCCGCGCCAAGGACGGCGGCGAGCGCTCCACCCCACGGATCGGCGACGACATCGCCCGCCGAGTAGCCGAGCAGGGCTGAGCCACGACGCCTCGGCCCTGCCGGCACACCACGGCGCGGCCGGGGCGGACACCGCTGTCATGGGGACTGATGGGCGGCGGGCGTACCGCAGCGGGCGCGGAGCACACCGCGGCGCGCCCGCTGTCCGCTCTCCGGCCGCAGAGGCCGGACCGGCCGCGTCCGTCCACAGGGGCGAACACGGCCTATCCGCGGGTGCGCCCCTTCAGTCAAACTAGATCGCAGGTCGGCGGCGCTGCCGACCTGATGCACCCGAGAGGACTTGACCACCCATGGACAGCAGCACCACCACAAGCGGGTTGACGTTCGACATCCGGCTCTCAGCCCAGCGGAAGACCCCGCAGGAGCGAGCGGAGCTCTTGGACAGTCCCGGGTTCGGCACCGTGTTCACCGACCACATGGTCACCATCCGCTACGCCGAGGGCAAGGGCTGGTACGACCCCCGCCTGGAGCCCTACGGCCCGATCACGCTCGACCCCGCCACCGCCGCGCTCCACTACGCGCAGGAGATCTTCGAGGGCCTGAAGGCCTACCGCCACCCCGACGGCTCCGTCGCCGTCTTCCGGCCCGACGCCAACGCGGCGCGGTTCAACCGCAGCGCGCGGCGCATGGCGATGCCGGAGCTGCCCGAGGACCTCTTCCTCGGCGCCATCACCACCCTGCTCGAACACGACTCCGCATGGGTCCCCACGCAGGACAACAGCAGCCTGTACCTGCGGCCGTTCATGTTCGCCACCGATGTCGGCCTCGGCGTCAACAACCCGTCGCGCAGCTACCTGTTCGTCCTCATCGCCTCCCCCTCGGGGGCCTACTTCTCCGGCGGCGTCCGGCCGGTCACGGTCTGGCTCGGCGAGGACTACACCCGTGCCGCGCCCGGCGGCACCGGCGAGGCCAAGTTCGCCGGCAACTACGCCGCGAGCTTCCTCGCCCAGGCCCAGGCGGTCGAGCAGGGCTGCGACCAGGTCGTCTGGCTCGACGCCGTCGAGCACCGCTGGGTCGAGGAGATGGGCGGGATGAACCTGTTCTTCGTCTTCGGCTCGGGCGACTCCGCGCGCCTGCTCACACCCGCGCTGACCGGAACCCTGCTCCCCGGCATCACGCGCGACTCCCTGCTCGGACTCGCCCCCGAGCTGGGCTATCCGGTCGAGGAGGGCCGCCTGTCCATCGACCAGTGGCGCTCGGCCGCCGAATCCGGCGAGCTCACCGAGGTCTTCGCCTGCGGTACCGCGGCCGTCATCACCCCGGTCGGCCACGTCAAGAGCTCCCACGGCGAATACCCGATCGGCGACGGCTCGCCCGGCCCGGTGACCATGCGCCTGCGCGAGGAGCTCGTCGCCCTCCAGTACGGCACCCGCACCGACCACCACGGCTGGGTGCGCCGCATGGGGTGACCCCGGCGGCGGCCCGGTGACGGCCCGCGGCCCGTCCGGTTCCCCGGCGGGCCGCTCCGCGCCGGGCCCCGCCCGGTGTGCACCGACTGTCCCAATTCGCGTGCCCGCGGTATCAGCATGCGAGACGCATGCCCCCTGAACTCGTACTTCGCCGACGCCCTGTGGCAGACTGGCGCCGTGCCGTCTCAGCTGACGATTATCGTGAGGCGCGCCGGCTGATCACGGACCCCGCCGGCGCGCCGACCTCTCGTGTCCACGAGGGGTCTTTTTTATTGCCCGGCGGGCCGTCAGCGGCACCGGCGACAGCACACCAGCGACCACACCCTTCGTCCACCCGGGAGTTCCGGCCATGCCAGACGACGGTTTCCACGTCTTCGACACCACCCTGCGCGACGGCGCCCAGCGTGAGGGCATCACCCTCACCGTCGCCGACAAGATCGCGATCGCGCGCCTGCTCGACGCGTACGGTGTCGGCTTCATCGAGGGCGGCTGGCCGGGCGCGAACCCCAAGGACACCGAGTTCTTCGAGCGGGCTTCACGAGAGCTCGCGCTGAAGCACGCGCGGCTCACCGCGTTCGGCGCGACCCGCCGTCCCGGTGTGCGGGCGGCCGATGACCCGCAGGTCGCCGCTCTGCGCGACTCCGGCGCGCCGGTCGTCACCCTGGTCGCCAAGAGCGACGGCCGGCACGTCGAGCGCGCCCTGCGCACCACCGGCGAGGAGAACCTGGCGATGATCGCCGACACCGTCGCCCATCTGCGCGCCCACGGGCAGCGCGTCTTCGTCGACTGCGAGCACTTCTTCGACGGCCACCTGTACGACCCCGGCTACGCCACCGCGGTGGTGCGCACCGCAGCCGAGGCGGGCGCCGACGTCGTGGTGCTGTGCGATACCAACGGGGGCATGCTCCCGGAGCGGATCGGCCGCATCGTCGCCGAGGTGCGCGCGGCGACCGGCGCGCGCGTGGGCATCCACGCCCAGGACGACAGCGGGTGCGCCGTCGCCAACACCCTCGCCGCGGTCGACGCCGGGGCCACCCACGTGCAGTGCACCGCCAACGGCTACGGCGAACGCGTGGGCAACGCCGACCTGTTCTCCGTCGTCGCGGCGCTGGCCCTCAAGCACGGCCGCGACGTCCTGCCCGCGGGCTGCCTGGCCGAGACCACCCGGGTCTCCCAGGCCATCGCCGAGCTGGTGAACATCGCCCCCGCCACGCACCAGCCCTACGTCGGCGTGTCCGCGTTCGCCCACAAGGCGGGCCTGCACGCCTCGGCCATCAAGGTCGACCCCGACCTCTACCAGCACATCGACCCGGCCCTGGTGGGCAACGACATGCGGATGCTGGTGTCCGACATGGCCGGGCGCGCTTCGGTGGAGCTGAAGGCCAAGGAGCTGGGGGTCGACCTCGGCGGCGACCGCGAGCTGCTGGGGCGCGTCGTCGACCGGGTCAAGCGCATGGAGCAGGACGGCTACAGCTTCGAGGCGGCCGACGCGTCGCTGGAGCTGCTGCTGCGCGCCGAGCTGGGCCGGCCGGCGCGGTACTTCACCGCGGAGTCCTGGCGGGTGATCACCGAACGGCGGGCCGACGGCGGCGGCATCACCGAGGCGACGGTGAAGCTGGACGTGGGCGGCGACCGCGTCATCGCCACCGCCGAGGGCAACGGCCCCGTCAACGCGCTGGACCGCGCCCTTCGCGCGGCGGCCGAGGGCGCCCACCCGGCGCTGAGCGGGTTCGAGCTGACCGATTACAAGGTCCGCATCCTCGAAGGCGCGTCGGGAACCGACGCGATCACCCGCATCCTCATCACGTTCGGCGACGGGCGCGGCGAGTGGACCACGGTCGGGGTGGGGGAGAACGTCATCGACGCGTCGTGGATCGCGCTGGAGCAGGCGTTCACCTACGGCCTGCTCCGCGGGGAGCGGCCCGAGGGGTGAGGCCGCCCGGCGCGGGGGCGCGGCGCGGTCAGGGGTTCGGCCAGCCGTTGGGCTCGCAGCCGTTCAGGGCGAACGTCTGCTGCTGCATGACGGGCGCGGGAGCGCCGCGGCCGGTGCAGTTCACGTGGCCGTGGCCCAGCGCGTGGCCCACCTCGTGGTTGATCACGTAGATCCGGTAGGTCTCGAGGTCGCCGTCGAAGTGCTCCACCCCGCTCACCCAGCGGTTCTGGTTGATGATGGCCCGGCCGTCCCGGGAGCAGGAGAGGGCACCGCCGGTCCGGAGCGGGGCGCACATCTCGTCAACGGTCTCCGGGGCCGCCAGGGTGACGCGGAAGGCCACCGGCTCGGCGTCGACCCGCTGGAGCGCCACGCCCTCGTCGGCGGCCCAGCCGCGCTCGCCGTCGCCGAGGATCTGCTCGACGGCGGCCGCGAAGTCGCGGGAGTCGCCCGGCAGGCCCTGTTCGACCTCCACGAGGTAGCGCCGAAGGACGCCGTCGCCGACGGCCTCGCCCTCGCCGTCGACGACCTCGAGTTCGCCGCTGCCGCCGCTCACCTCGTCGACGACGGAGCGGAGCAGGACCGGGGGGTCGGCCGGTGGCGCGCCGGGCGCTCCGGGCCCGGTGGCGGTGGCGCGCTCCCCGGACGCGTCCGCCCGGGGTTCGGGATCGGCCCGTTCGAGCACCAGCAGCCCGACGGCCGCCGTGATGACGGCGAGCCCGAGCAGGGACTCCAGTGACCAGCGGCGTCGATGGCGCCCCCGCGGACGCCGTTGTCGTGCCGTATCGGGCTCGGGCGTGGGCAACCGGAATGCCTTTCTGGTCCGGGGTACTGCGTGGTAACAGCATCCCAGAATCAGGGCCCGCCGGGGAGGGGGACACTCCGGAGGGCGGACCGGCCCGCCCCGCGGCCCCGGCGGCCGAGGACTCCGCGCTGCTCAGCGGACTGGCCGGGGTGCGGATGCCCGCGCCCTTCGCTCCGGCCGACCCGCCGCCGGCCGTCGACATCGCCCCGTTCGCCGGCACCTACACGCGCGAAGGCGTCGTCATCACCGTCGGCGAGCGCGACGGCACCCCGCACCTGGTGTACGAGTTCGTCGGCGGCATGAAGGAGCTGTCCCCGCCGCTCGTGGCCGACCTGCTGCCGGTGTCGGAGAGCGTGTTCGCCGCCTCCGGCGCCGGGGCCTTCAGCGAGGACTGGATGCCCGTGGTGTTCTCCGCCCTGCCGGACGGCACCGGCTGCGCCTACATCGGCATGGGCTGCGCGCCCAAGACCGGGTGACCGCATCGGGGGCCGGGCGCGGCGGGTTCAGCGCGCCGCGCCCGGCCCCCTCGAAGGCGGTCCTCAGCCCTGGGCCGACACGTGCTCCACGACCTCGAAGCCCCACAGCTCGCTGGAGGCGGCGGCCGGGCCGCCGTGCCCGTGCCCGTGCCCATGGCCGTGGCCGGCGGGCGCGGAGCCCTCGGAACGGCCTTCGGCGGCCTGGGCGTGCCCGCGCCGGAACGCGTCGCTCTTCAGCCAGTTCTGGAACGATTCCTCGTCGCGCCAGCGGGTGTAGACGAGGTAGCGGTCGGTCCCCTCGACCGGCCGCAGCAGCTGGAACTCCTCGAACCCGGGCTGGTTCTCGACCAGCCCGGCCCGCCCGGCGAACCGCTCTTCCAGCGTCGCCCGGGCGTCCTCGGGAACCGTCAGGACGTTGAACTTCACGATGCTCATGGGACCAGTCTGGCCCACGTCCGCCGAGGGCGGGTGCCGCCCCCGGCTCACGGTTCGGACCGCGGGACCTCGCCCCGCCAGGCGCCCGAAGGCATGCGCCGCGACTCGATGTGGTCCTTGAAGCGCCGCATGTCGTTCTTCGCGCGGTTCTGCACCAGACCGAGCTTGTCGCCGAGCTGCTCCACCGCGCCCTCGGGGACCGTGGTCAGCTGGAGCGTGACCCGGCTCGTGTCCGGGCCGGTCCGGTGGAAGGTCACCACCCCGGCGTGGGTGGTGCCGTCGGTGGTGCGCCAGGCGATGCGCTCGTCGGGCACCTGCTCGGTGATCTCGGCGTCGAACGTCCGCTTCTGTCCGGCGATGTCGATCAGCCAGCTGAGGTGGGTGTCGTCGCGCTGCACCACCTCCGAGACGCCGCCCATGTACTCGGGGAACTCCTCGAACTGGGTCCACTGGTCGTAGGCCGTCCGGACCGGCACGTCGACATCGATCGTCGCCATCACGTCGGACATGTCCTTAACCTCCGTCGTCGCTTCTTCGCGGCATGTGCCGGGCAGCGGCGGTCCGCCGGAACGGGGCCGTCGCGCGACGGGAAGGGGTGGGGGTCCACCGCTGTCGCCCCGTTGTCCCGGGGCGCCGTCCTCGCGGATACGCCGCGCCCTCGGCGGTGCGGCTACCCCCCGGCGGTGCCGGATAACGTCCACCGCGTCCGCGGACGGCGTCCGCGGACGCCGAGCCTGCTCGGAGGGGGCGGCGTCAGTCCGGCGTCGTCCACGCGGCCTCGACGTGCTTCTTGAAGCTCACCAGGTTGTCCCTGGTGCGCTCCTTCTCCAGCCCCGGCTGGTCGCCGAACTGCCCCATGTCGCCCTCGGGGAACGTGCTGTGCTGGAGGGTGATCCGGCACGTCGCATCGCCGGTCGGCCGGAAGGTCACGATTCCGGCGAAGTCGCCGTTCGTGCCGCGCCAGGAGATCCGCTCACCGGGGACCTGCTCGGTGATCTCGGCCTCCATCGTCTGCCTCCGGCCGGTGGCGTCGAGGAGGGTCCACTTCAGGCTGAGCTCGTCAGGGTGGTCGAACGCGAGCACCGTGGGCATGAAGTCGGGGAACTCCTCGAACCGGGTCCACTGGTCGTAGGCGACCCGGGCCGGTACGGCCGCATCGACGGCGACACTCACGTCGGCCACGCGGGTACCTCCTCGTCGCGGTGGTCGGCCGGGCGGCGGCACCGGTGCCGGGTCGCGCTCCGTTCGCCGGACCTACGGCTACCCGCGAGCCGGGCCGGGTAACGTTCCCGCCCGGCGGCGGGACGCCGGGGGCCCCGTCACGCGGGGGGCGTCCACGTGGCCTCCATGTGCTTCTTGAAGCTGCGCAGGACCCCCATCGCCCGGCCCTTCTCGACACCCGGCTGGTCGCCGAACTGCTCGGCGGCTCCCTCGGGATAGGTGGTCAGCGAGAAGGTGATCCGGCACGCCGACTCCCCGATCGGGCGGAAGGTCACCAGCGCCGTGTGGCCGGTGTCGCCGTCGGCGGTGCGCCAGGCGATCCGGTCGCCCGGGACCTGCTGGGTGATCACGTCGTCGAACGTCATCGGTTCGCCGTAGAGGTTGATCACCCAGCGGATGTGCGTGTCGTCCGGCCGCTCCAGGCGCAGCAGGTTGGGCATGAAGTCGGGGAACTCCTCGAACCGGGTCCACTGGTCGTAGGCGGCGCGGCACGGGACGTCGACGTCGATCGCCACGGTCACATCGGCCATGTCCGCACCTCCGTACCCCCTCCCGCGCCGGCGCCGGGCAAGGGGCGCCGCGCCGTCACGGCCGGGGTTCGTTCTCGTGCGCGGAGGTGCCGGGCGCCGGGCCCTCGTCGGGGGAGCGCACATCGGTGTCGGCGTCGGCGGGCACCGATGTGGGCACACCCGTTCCGGTCACCTTGCGCCCCGGAGGGTGTACCCCGGCCTCGTCCGGGCGGTCGCCGCCGCCCGTGGGGCGGAGGACCGGCGCGAACCGGCGGTCGTGTGTCCGCTCCGGTTCATGGCCGAGGGGCTCACGGTCCCGCCCACCGCTGGAGCGCGCCATCGCCGCCCCCCTTCGGCCGGACCGCGCGCGGACCGTCCGCGCCGTCGCCGCCCCGCTACCCGGCGCGGACGGGGGTCTAACGTTGCGCCCGGCCTGTCCGCGGCGCCGTCACCGCCCTCGGTAGCCTGGGGCCGTCGGATTCCGCAGTGGACAGCTAGGGGACAACGTGCGCATCGCGAGATTCTCGTCCGGTGACGAGGTCGGGTTCGGTCTGATCGATACGGACGACGACAGCGGGGAGCTGTTCGTCTCCCGGATCAGCGGCCACCCGCTCATGGGCGACATCCGGCTCGCCGGCGAGCGCGCGAAGCTGGACGACGTCCGCCTGCTGTCGCCGGTCCTGCCGAGCAAGGTCGTGTGCATCGGGAAGAACTACGCCGACCACGTCGCGGAGATGCAGGACATCACCGGGGCCTCCACCGAGGAGCCCGTGGTCTTCCTCAAGCCGTCGACCGCCGTGGCCGGCCCCGGCGACCCCGTGTTCCGCCCCGCGATCTCCGAGCGGGTCGACTTCGAGGCCGAGCTGGCCATCGTCATCGGACGCGTCTGCCGCGAGGTGCCGCCCGAACGCGCCAAGGACGTCATCTTCGGCTACACCTGCGCCAACGACGTCACCGCGCGCGACCTCCAGAAGAGCGACAAGCAGTGGACCCGCGCGAAGGGCTTCGACTCCTTCTGCCCGATCGGCCCCTGGATCGAGACCGGCCTCACCCTGGAAGAGGCGTCGGACCTGCGGGTGACCGCCACCCTCGACGGCGAGCTCAGGCAGGACGGCCGGACGTCGTCGCTCATTCACGACATCCCCGCGCTGATCGCCTACGTGACCTCGTTCATGACCCTTCTCCCCGGCGACGTCCTCCTCACCGGCACCCCGGCCGGAGTGGGCCCGATGAGCGTGGGGTCCCAGGTCACCGTCTCCATCGAACGCATCGGCGACCTCACCAACCGCGTCGTCACGCGCGACTGAGCCGCCGCCGCGGTGCCGGGCGGGCCGCCGGAGTTCGGCCACGTGGGCGGGTGGCGGCGTCGGTAGGCTGGAGAGCGTGACTGAGACTCCGATTCGCGTGCGCTTCGCGCCGTCCCCGACCGGCATGTTCCACGTTGGCGGCGCGCGGTCCGCGCTCTTCAACTGGGCCCTGGCCCGACAGCGATCCGGCGGCGAGTTCGTGCTCCGCATCGAGGACACCGACGCGGCCCGCAACAAACCGGAGTGGACCGAGGGCATCATCAGGGCGCTGGCCTGGCTGGGCATCAGCGAGGCCGACCCCCACTTCGAGGGCCCCTACTTCCAGTCCGCCTACGCCGACAAGCACCGCGAGACCGCCGAGCGGCTGTACAAGGACGGCAAGGCGTACTTCTGCGACTGCACGCGCGAGCAGGTGCAGGAGCGTCGCGACAACCCGCACCTGGGCTACGACGGCTTCTGCCGCGACCGCGGCCTGGAGCCGGGTCCCGGCCGCGCGCTGCGCTTCCGGGTGCCCGACGGCGGGCCGACCGTCGTCGACGACCAGATCCGCGGCAGGGTCGAGTTCGACAACGCCTCGATCGAGGACTTCGTGATCGCCCGCGCCGACGGCTCGCCGCTGTTCGTCCTGGCCAACGTGGTGGACGACGTCGAGATGGGCATCAACGAGGTGATCCGCGGCGAGGAGCACCTGTCCAACACCCCCAAGCAGCAGCTGCTGTGGGAGGCGCTCGGCCACACCCCGCCCGGGTGGGCGCACCTGCCGGTGATCGTCAACGAGAAGCGGCAGAAGCTGTCCAAGCGCCGCGACAAGGTGGCCCTGGAGTCCTACCAGGGCGAGGGGTACCTGCCCGAGGCGATGGTGAACTACCTCATGCTGCTGGGCTGGGCGCCGGGCGAGGACCGCGAGATCATGCCGTGGTCAGAGATGGAACCCCTGTTCCGGATCTCCGAGGTGAACAGCTCCAGCGCGTTCTTCGACGAGAAGAAGCTGCGGGCGTTCAACGGCGAGTACATCCGCGCGCTGAGCGCCGACGAGTTCGCCGAGCGCTGCCGGCCGTGGCTGGCGCCCGGCACCGCGCCGTGGCCGGCGGAGAACTACGACGACGCCGTGTTCCGCGCGATCGCGCCGCTGGCGCAGAGCCGGGTGACCGTGCTCTCCGAGATCGTGCCCAACGTGGACTTCCTCTTCCTGGACGCGCCGGTCGAGGACGAGAAGAGCTGGTCCAAGGCGATGAAGCCCGGTGTCGGCGCCGAGATGCTGACGGCCGCGCTGGAGCGGTTCGCCGACCCCGGGCTGGCGTGGGAGGCCGAACCGCTCAAGGCCGCCCTGGAGGAGGTCGGCACCGGCCTCGGGCTGAAGCTCGGCAAGGCGCAGGCCCCGATCCGCGTCGCCGTCACCGGGCGCACGGTCGGGCTTCCGCTGTTCGAGTCCCTGGAGCTGCTGGGCCGCGAGCGCGTCCGGGCGCGCCTGGCGGCCGCGCTCGCCGAGCTGACCGCCCGTGAGGCCGCGGCCGGCGCGTCGGAGTAGACGGTGGCGGCGGCCGGGCGGGGCCCGGCCGCCGCGGCAACCGGTTCGCGAGCACTCCGGATGTCCGCTAAAGTTATGCCTGCGCCGAGGGGCACGGGACCACACGGAACCGGCCCTGATAAAGCACTGGGGTATGGTGTAATCGGCAGCACGACTGATTCTGGTTCAGTTAGTCTAGGTTCGAGTCCTGGTACCCCAGCCATCGGTTTCCCCTGGTGGATTCCGTTGCGGTCCGGTTCGCCGGTCCGATCGTTCAGGCGATCAGCAGGCCCCCGTCGTCTAGTGGCCTAGGACGCCGCCCTCTCAAGGCGGTAACGGCGGTTCGAATCCGCTCGGGGGTACGCACAGGGAGAGGCTCCCATATTTCCGGGATCCATTTTTCTGGGATCCGGACTCCGGTCCGGTATCCGAATGGGACGAACCGGTCGGCATGCTCCGATAAGATCGCCCCACCGCATTTCCCATGCGCCCCCGTCGTCTAGTGGCCTAGGACGCCGCCCTCTCAAGGCGGTAACGGCGGTTCGAATCCGCTCGGGGGTACCGAAGGCCCCACCCGTCAGGGTGGGGCCTTTTTCCATGCCGCCTCAGCGCCCGGCCTGCGGGAACGCCGCCACCGCCCGTCGCCGGGCGCGGTCGCCGTCCGTGCCCGGTTGGGAACGCGGTGGAACTGGGCAGGATCAGACCATGCTGAGATACCGGGGCCGGGCGCGCGCGGGCGCCGCCGTGATCGCCGTCGCTCTGCTCGCGACCGCCTGCTCGGACGGCGGCTCCGCGGAGGGGGCGCGCGGCGGCGGCACCGAGACCACGCCCACGCCCATGGCGCGGCTTGCGCCGCCGGGGGAGCCGGCCGACGTCGCCACCGGCCTTGAGGTGCCCTGGGCCATCGGCTTCCTGCCCGACGGCGCCGCGCTGGTCACCGAACGCGACTCCGGGCGGATCGTGCGGGTCCGGCCCGACGGCGAGACCACCCCGGTGGGCACGGTCGACGGCGTCGTCGCCCGCGGCGAGGGCGGGCTGCTCGGCCTCGCCGTGCGGCCGGGCGGCGGCGACACCCCCGACGTCTACGTGTACTACACGGCCGAGGCCGACAACCGGATCGCCCGGATGAGCTACGACCCGCGGACCGGGCTCGGCGCCCCGGAGGTGCTGGTCGACGGCATCCCCCGGGCGGGCGTCCACAACGGGGGCCGGCTCGCCTTCGGGCCCGACGGCATGCTGTACGCGGCCACGGGCGACGCCGGCGACGAGTCGCTGTCCCAGCGGGTCGACGAGCTCGGCGGCAAGATCCTGCGGATGACCCCCGACGGCGGCCCCGTGCCCGACAACCCGTTCGACAACCTCGTCTACAGCTACGGGCACCGCAACGTCCAGGGCCTGGCCTGGGACGACGACGGCGTGTTCTACGCCACCGAGTTCGGCCAGGACACCTACGACGAGGTCAACGTGATCGTGCCGGGCGGCAACTACGGCTGGCCCGAAGTCGAAGGGGTGGGCGACCGCGCGGGCTACATCGACCCGGTGGTCACCTGGACCACCGACGAGGCGTCGCCGAGCGGCGCGGCCGTGGCCGGGGACTCGCTGTGGGTGGCGGCACTGCGCGGCGAACGCCTGTGGCGGGTGCCGCTGACCGGCGACTCCGCGAACCCGGTGGGCGAGCCCGAGGCGCTCTTCACCGGGGCCTACGGCCGCCTGCGCGCGGTCGCCGCCGTCCCCGGCGGCACCGCCATCTGGGTGGGCACCAGCAACACCGACGGCCGCGGCGATCCGCGCGACGGCGACGACCGCATCCTCGCCGTCCCCATGGGCGACTGAGCAGGCGGGCGGAGCGGGCCGAAGCCGCGTCGGCGGTGCGGTGGACGTCCCCGGCGTGGGGCGGCGGGGCCGTGCGTGGGCGGGGGAGCCGCGCGGAGCGCCCCGGTCACGGCGGGCCCGGCCGGGTCCGGCCGGCCGGTATCAGCCCCCGTTGTCGCTGTGCAGGGACTCGTTGATCTTCTCCGCGGCCGAGGTGACGGCCTGGGCGTGCAGGCGGCCGGGGGAGCGGGTGAGGCGCTCCAGCGGCCCCGACACCGAGACGGCGGCGATGACGCGCCCGCCCGGCCCATTGATCGGGGCGGACACCGACGCCACCCCCTGCTCGCGCTCGCCGACGCTCTGCGCCCAGCGGCGCCGGCGCACCTGGGTCAGGCTGGCGGAGGTGAAGTGCGCGCCGCGCAGCGAGCGGCGGATGCGGTCGGTGTCCTCCCAGGCCAGCAGGACCTGCGCGGCCGACCCGGCGTTCATGGGCAGTTCGGTGCCCACGGGCACGGTGTCGCGGAGCCCGCTGGCGCGCTCGGCCGCGGCCACGCAGACGCGGACGTCGCCCTGCCTGCGGTAGAGCTGGGCGCTCTCGCCGGTGAGGTCGCGCAGCTGCACCAGGACCGGGGTGGCGATGGCGAGCAGCCGGTCCTCGCCGGTGGCGATGGACAGCTCGCCCAGGCGGGGGCCGAGGACGAAGCGGCCCTGGCTGTCGCGCGTGACCATGCGGTGGCGCTCCAGGGCGACGGCCAGGCGGTGGGCGGTCGGCCGCGCCAGGCCGGTGATGCGCACGAGCTGGGCGAGGGAGGCCGGGCCCGATTCCAGGGCGTCCAGGACGGACATCGTCTTGTCCAGGACACCGACGCCACTGGATGAGCTAGAGTTGTCCATGGCTTGATATTGCCGTCTCGCTATTTGGAATGCAAGTCCGTCCGGCCCCGCACGGCGGACGCGCGCCACCAGGGACGTCCGCGGATCGCGTTCGGCGGACGGGAGCGGTCCCGCCGGCACCGGGTCCGCCGACCGGAGTGGCGCGTGCGCGGCGGCGAGAAACCCGCATGGCAGTCGAGACGCGAGGAGGCGTCGTCCATGGCACGCACGATGGCCGAGAAGGTCTGGGAGGAGCACGTCGTCCGGCGTGCGGATGGCGAGCCCGACCTGCTCTACATCGACCTGCACCTGGTGCACGAGGTCACCAGCCCGCAGGCGTTCGAGGGGCTCCGGCTCGCCGGCCGCCCCGTCCGCCGCCCCGACCTCACCGTCGCGACCGAGGACCACAACGTCCCCACGGAGAACATCCTCGGGCCGATCGCCGACCAGGTCTCGCGCACGCAGATCGAGACGCTGCGCAAGAACGCCTCGGAGTTCGGCGTGCGGCTCTTCCCCATGGGCGACATCGACCAGGGCATCGTGCACGTGGTCGGGCCCCAGCTCGGGCTCACCCAGCCGGGCATGACCGTCGTCTGCGGCGACAGCCACACCAGCACCCACGGCGCGTTCGGGGCGCTGGCCTTCGGAATCGGCACCAGCCAGGTCGAGCACGTGCTCGCCACCCAGACGCTGCCCATGGCCCCGTTCAAGACCATGGCCGTCACGGTCGAGGGCGAGCTCAAGCCCGGTGTGACCGCCAAGGACATCATCCTCGCGGTGATCGCCGAGATCGGCACCGGCGGCGGCCAGGGCTACGTCATCGAGTACCGCGGCGAGGCGATCCGGCGGCTGTCGATGGAAGCCCGCATGACCGTCTGCAACATGTCGATCGAGGCCGGCGCGCGCGCCGGGATGATCGCGCCGGACGAGACCACCTTCGACTACATCAAGGGCCGCCCGCACGCGCCGGAGGGCGTCGAATGGGACGCCGCCGTCGCGCACTGGCAGGGCCTGCGCAGCGACGACGGCGCGGTCTTCGACAAGGAGGTCGTGCTCGACGCCGACGCGCTCAGCCCGTTCGTCACCTGGGGCACCAACCCCGGCCAGGGCGCTCCGCTGGACGCGTCCGTTCCCGACCCCGCCGGCTTCGACGACCCCAGCCAGCGGGCCGCCGCCGAGAAGGCGCTGGCCTACATGGACCTGCGTCCCGGCACCCCGCTGCGCGAGGTCCCGGTCGACACCGTCTTCCTGGGCTCGTGCACCAACGGCCGGATCGAGGACCTGCGCGCCGCCGCCGAGGTCATCCGCGGCCGCCGGGTGGCCGACGGCGTGCGCATGCTGGTGGTACCCGGGTCCATGCGGGTCAAGGAGCAGGCCAACGCCGAAGGGCTGGGCGAGGTCTTCACCGCCGCGGGCGCCGAGTGGCGCGAGGCCGGCTGCTCGATGTGCCTGGGGATGAACCCCGACCAGCTCAAGCCGGGCCAGCGCAGCGCCTCGACCTCCAACCGGAACTTCGAGGGCCGCCAAGGCAAGGGCGGGCGCACCCACCTGGTATCGCCGCTGGTCGCCGCCGCGACGGCGGTCCGGGGCACCCTGTCCTCGCCCGCCGACCTCTAGACCGCCCGAGACCACGAGGGAACCGCCGACATGGAGAAGTTCACCGTCCACACCGGCCGCGCCGTGCCGCTGCGCCACAGCAACGTGGACACCGACCAGATCATCCCCGCCGTCTACCTCAAGCGGGTCGCCCGTACCGGGTTCGAGGACGGCCTGTTCGCCGCGTGGCGCGCCAACGACCCCGAATTCGTGCTGAACAAGCCGGAGTTCGCCGAGGGCAGCGTGCTCATCGCCGGCCCCGACTTCGGCACCGGGTCCTCCCGCGAGCACGCCGTGTGGGCGCTCCAGGACTACGGGTTCAAGGCCGTGCTCGCCCCGCGCTTCGGCGACATCTTCCGCGGCAACTCGCTCAAGGGCGGGCTGCTGACCGTGCTGCTGCCCCAGGAGGTCATCGGGCGGCTGTGGGAGATGGTCGAGGCCGACCCTGAGACGGAGATCACGGTCGACCTCGTCGAGCGCCAGGTGCGCGCCCCGGGCGTCACCGAGCGGTTCGAGCTGGACGACTACACGCGGTGGCGGCTGATGGAGGGACTGGACGACATCGCCCTCACCCTCCGCCACACGGAGGACATCGACGGCTACGAGCAGCGGCGCAAGTCGTGGCTTCCGGTCACCCAGTAGAACCGGAAAGCCCGGAATTTTACTCGGATTTGGCGCGGCGTCTGCGGGACGCGCACCGCCGCGCCAACGCTCTCCCCGAGGGTGTCCGGATTCCCGTCATACGTAGGCTTTTGACGGTCACGGAAGCGGTCAAACGGGATCCTGTGCGCGCGTCGGAGCGTCTCGACAAGATGCTCGAAGAGCTCCCGCCGCAGGTAGAGAAGCCCCCGACACGCTGAAGATTCAGGCGTTTGTGTTTGTGCAGGAGCACCCACGTCCCCTAATTTCGTGCGAGCAAGGGGGAACCGGAGGAACCACATGAACAAGCGTGACCTGATCGACGCCATCTCCGACCGGCTCGGTGACAAGAAGACCGCCACCGAGGCCGTCAACGCAGTGTTGGAGACCATCCAGAAGACCGTCGCCAAGGGCGACAAGGTCGCCATCACCGGGTTCGGTGTGTTCGAGAAGTCCGAACGCGCCGCTCGCACGGCCCGCAACCCCGCCACCGGGGCGAGCATCGCCGTCCCGGCGAGCTTCGTGCCGAAGTTCCGTCCCGGGGCCGACTTCAAGGCCCTGGTGAACACGAAGAAGAAGTAGGCGCACGAACACCGCACCGCACGCCGCCCGGGTCCCCCGAGAGGACCCGGGCGGCGCGCGTACGGACGGGTGCGGGCCGGCCGACGCGGGAGCACCGTGACGGTGGCGGCGTTCAGGGCGGGTGCGGGGGCGGAAGGCCGCCGTAGCGCGCCGGCCCGGCTTCGCCCCGCCTCGCCCTCACACCTTCGCCGGTCCCAGGCGCGGCAGCAGCTCGGCCGTGTGCGGGCCCACGCCGAGGGCGACCGCCTCGCGCAGGTCGCCGGGGGTGTCGACGTCGCGCCGCACACTGGGTACCCCCGCCCCCGCCAGTTCGGCGGCGCCGCCGTCGGCGTGCCGGCGCCGCGACGCCCCCTCGAACGCCGGCGCGAACGCCGCACCGGGCGACGCGGCGTAGAGCGTCGTGCCGATCCCGGGGGCGTCGGCGAGGAAGGACGTGGCATGCCCGGCGGCCGCGGCCAGCACCAGGTCGAGTTCGGCCGGACGCAGAGCGGGCAGGTCGGCCGACAGCGCGCACACGCCCAGCCCGGGGTGGCGCCGGGCGGCCTCGGCCGCGCCGTGCAGGAGAGCGGGGTTGAGCCCCGTCCCGGGCTCGCCGCCGATGACGCCCGCCCCCATGCCGCCCAGCGCGCCCGCGGCCCGCGGGTCGTCGGTGACGACGAGCACCGCCGCCACGCGCGCGGAGCGCGCCGCGGCCAGCACGGTGTCGGCGGCGATCGCCAGAGCGAGGTCGGCGCGGTGCGGGCCGGCCAGGCGCGCCAGCCGCGACTTCGCCCCCGAGAGCCGCTTGACCGGGACCACCAGCGCCCACCGGGCATCCGGTTCGACCACCCTCACCACCCTTTCGGCCACCCCGCCGGCGCGGGGCGCGAACGTGATAGCGCGGGCACGCACGCGCGCATTCCCGGGAGCGCGCGGCGCCTCCGCGCAGCATCGTAATGCGCCGGTCGCGCCGGTACCGGCCGCCCCGCGGCGGGAGGCGGCGACGTCGGTGATCACCGCTTCGGCCTAGACTGATCCTTCCGCACGCGGCCGGGGGAACCGCGCGCGGTCCCCCCGGCACACGGCCGGCGGGCGCGCCCGCAAGGGCGGCATCGGGAGCAGTCGGAGGAGCCAGTGGCACAGCAACGGGAATCGCGGTGGGTGAAGGCGGTCGTGGCCTCCATCGTCCGCCCGATCATGACGGCCGTGACCAAGGCCGAGTGGAGCGGGCAGGAGAACATCCCGCGCGACGGAGGCGTGATCCTCGCCGCCAACCACCTGTCGATGGCGGACCCGATGTCGATCGCGCACTACCTGTACGTGGCCGGGAAGCGCTGGCCCACCTTCACCGCCAAGGAGGGCGTCTTCCGCATCCCGGTGGTGGGCGCCGTCGCCCGCAGCACCGGGCAGATCCCGGTCAAGCGCGGCAGCACCGACGCCATCAAGGCGCTGCACGCCGCCGAGGAGGCGCTCACCCGCGACGGGTCGTCGGTCATCATCTACCCCGAGGGCACCTGCACGCGCGACCCCGGCCTGTGGCCCATGACGGCCAAGACCGGCGTGGCGCGGCTGGCGCTGACCACCGGCGTGCCCGTCATCCCCCTCGCCCACTGGGGCGAGCAGGACCTGCTCCGCTACGGCACCGCCAGGCTCCGCCCGTTCCCGCGCAAGCGCGTGCGCATCGTCGCCGGGCCGCCCGTCGACCTGTCGGCCTACCGCGACCGGCCGATCACGGCCACGCTGCTCAAGGACGCCACCGCCGACATCATGCGCGACATCACCCTGCTCCAGGCGGGCATCCGCGGCGAGGAGCCCCCGGCGGTCCCCTTCGACCCCCGCCAGGCCCGGCAGGAGAAGCTCACCGCGGAGCCGGCGGCGCCCGCGGACCCCGAAGCCGACGGCCCGGGCGACGGGGACGGGACCGGCTCCGGCCGGCCGTCGTGACCACCGGCACCGCGGCGAGACCTACACCACGAGAAGGGCGACGATGACGATGGGCCACGCGGCGCAGGCCGACGGGCGCGACCGCAGCGCGGGACCGGACCAGGCGGGGGCGGCTCCCGGCCGCCGCGGCCGTGTCGCGGTCATGGGCAGCGGGTCGTGGGGTACGGCCTTCGCCAACGTGGTGGCCGACGCCGGCACCGCCGACGTCGTCATGTGGGGCCGCCGCGCCGACGTCGCCGAGGCCGTCCGGGAGCGCCACGAGAACCCGGACTACTTCCCGGGGATCGCGCTCAACCCGGCCCTCGGCGCCACGAGCGACGCCGCCGAGGCGCTGGCGGGCGCCGACGTCATCGTCATCGCCGTGCCCTCCCAGTCGCTGCGCGCCAACCTCGCGCGGTGGAAGGAGCACATCCCGGCGGACGCCGTCGTCGTCAGCCTGATGAAGGGCATCGAACTCGGCACCTGCCTGCGCATGAGCGAGGTGATCGCCGAGGTGCTGGGGCTGCCGCCCGAGCAGGTCGCGGTCGTCTCCGGCCCCAACCTCGCCCGCGAGATCGCCGAGCGCCAGCCGGCCACCGCCGTCGTGGCGTGCGCCCACGAGCCCACCGCCGTGCGGCTCCAGCACATCTGCAAGTCCGCCTACTTCCGCCCCTACACCGCCACCGACGTGATCGGCGCGGAGCTGGGCGGTGCGGTCAAGAACGTCATCGCACTGGCCGTGGGCGTGGCGGTGGGCATGGGCTTCGGCGACAACGCCAAGGCGTCGCTCATCACCCGCGGGCTGGCCGAGACCGTGCGGCTGGCGGTGTCCCTGGGCGCCGACGAGCACACCCTGGCCGGGCTCGCCGGCATGGGGGACCTCGTGGCCACCTGCAGCTCCCCGCTGTCGCGCAACCGCACCTTCGGCGAACGGCTCGGGTCGGGTATGACCCTGGACGAGGTGATCGCGGAGACCCGCCAGACCGCCGAGGGCGTGAAGTCCTCGGAGTCCATCCTCGCCCTGGCCCGGCGCCACGGGGTGGACGTACCCATCACCGCGGCGGTCGTGGGCATGATGCACCACGACCTCTCCCCGGCCGAGGCGCTGCTGGCCTTCATGTCCCGCACGGCAAAGCCCGAGCGCTACGGGGTCTGAGCCCGCAGAGGGGTGCCGCCGTGAAGGCGGACGGGAGTAGGAGCGGCGACCCGGTGAGTGCGGCCACCGATCCGCGGCGTCAGGAAGAATGCGAGGGGGACGAACGAGATGGATCGCCACGACGGCCACGACGGCCACCAGCAGGGGGAGAACACGCGCGCCGTGCGGCTGCCGACCGGGCCCCCGGTGAACGAGCGGCCGGTGCGCATCCCGGTCCACCGCAGCACGACCTACGAGTTCGCGACCTCGCAGGAGTACGCCGACGTGCTCGACGGGGTGAGCGGGGGCTACTCCTACGCGCGTATCGACACCCCCACCGCGCAGGCGTTCGCCCACGCGCTCGCCGCCATGGAGGGGGCCGGCCTCGACCGCGAGGTGCGCGGGCAGGCGTTCGCCTCCGGCATGGCGGCGATCAGCACCACGTTCCTCGCGCTGACCGCGGCCGGCTCCCACATCGTCGCCTCGCGGGCCATTTACGGCAACACCTACTCCCTCCTCGACGGCCTGCTGCGCCGCTTCGGCGTGCGGACGGACTTCGTCGACATCACCGACCTGGAGGCCGTGCGCGCCGCGGTTCGCCCCGAGACCGCGCTCATCTTCACCGAGACGCTGTCCAACCCGACGATGACCGTCTCCGACCTGCCGGCGCTGGCCGGCATCGCCTCGGAGGCCGGCGCCCGGCTCGTCGTCGACTCCACGTTCGCGTCGCCGGCCGTGTGCCGGCCGCTGGAGCACGGCGCCGACATCGTGCTGCACTCCGCCACCAAGTACATCGGCGGCCACAGCGACGCCACCGGCGGCGTCGTCGTCGGCGACCCCGACACGGTGGCCGCGATCCGCTCGGCCCGCGTCGACCTCGGGCCGTGCCTGGCGCCCGACGAGGCGTTCCTGCTGCACCGCGGGCTGGAGACGCTGCCGCTGCGGGTCGCCCGCCAGTGCGCCACGGCCGCGGAGTTCGCGGCCGCCGTCGCCGCCCACCCGGCGGTCGAGCGCGTCGACTACCCGGGGCTGCCCGCCCACCCGGGGCACGAGACGGCGCTCCGGCTGTTCGACTCCGGCCGGTTCGGGGGGACGGTGACGGTCACCCCGTACGGCGGGCGGGACGCCGGTATGGCCTTCGCCGACGGGCTGCACCTGGCCACCATCGCCGCCTCGCTGGGCGGCACGCACACGCTCGTCGGCCACGTCGGCTCCACCACCCACCGCCAGCTCGACGACGCCACCCTGCTGACATCGGGGATCGGGCCCGGGGCGGTGCGGTTCGCCATCGGCCTCGAGGACCCGGCCGACCTCATCGCCGACGCGCTGGCGTCGCTGGACCGCTGCGCCGAGGAGTGGCGGTCGGCGAGGGAGGCGGAGGCGGACCCGGGAACGAGCCCGTGACGAATTCGGGACACGATCGCGCAGCTTCCTGATGGGAGCGAGGGCGCGGGATAAAGTCAGGCATCATGGCCGAGCAGCGTAAAACCCGGGTCGCCGTCGTCTTCGGCGGGCGCAGTTCCGAGCACGAGATCTCCTGCGTCACCGCGGGCGGGGTGATGTCGGTGATCGACACCGACCGCTACGAGATCGTGCCCATCGGCATCACACGCGAGGGCAACTGGGTCCTCACCTCGGGCGACACCGAACGCCTGGCGATCACCGACGGCCGGCTGCCGGTCGTCGACGCCACCGGCATGGGGCTGGCGCTGCCCTTCGACGCCCCCTCCGAACTGCTCCTCGTCGAGCCCGGGGCGGTCCCCGAACGGCTCGGCCGGGTCGACGTCGTCCTCCCGCTGCTGCACGGCCCCTTCGGCGAGGACGGCACGGTCCAGGGGCTCTTCGAGATGATGGGCGCCCGCTACGCCGGGGCCGGGGTCCTGGCCAGCGCGGCGTCGATGGACAAGGTCGTGTCCAAGGCCCTGCTCGCCGGGCACGGCATCCGCCAGTGCGGCTTCGTGGCCGCCACCGACCGCCAGTGGCTGCGCGAGCGCAAGCGCGTGCTCGACGACATCGCCGAACTGGGCGGCACCGTGTTCGTCAAGCCGGCCCGGGCCGGCAGCAGCGTCGGGGTCGCCAAGGTGAACGACGCCACCGACACCGACACCGTGATCGCGGCCGTGGAAGCGGCCCGCGAGCACGACCCCAAGGTGATCGTGGAGCAGGCCATCGTCGGCCGCGAGATCGAGTGCGGGGTCCTGGAGGCCCTCGACGGCGGCGCCCCCGAGGTGTCGCAGCCCGCCGAGATCCACATCGCCGACGGCTTCGACTTCTACGACTTCGAGGCCAAGTACCTCTCGACCAGCAGCCTGACCATCCCGGCCGACCTCCCGGCCGCCGCCGTCGAGGAGGTCCGCCGCCTGGCCGCCCGCACCTTCGAGGCCGTGGGCTGCGAAGGGCTGGCGCGGGTGGACTTCTTCTACGGCGACGACGGCAAGGTCTACGTCAACGAGATCAACACCATGCCCGGCTTCACCCCCACGTCGGCGTTCCCGAAGATGTGGGCGGCGAGCGGCGTGGACTACCCGTCCCTCATCGACCGCATCCTCCAGACGGCTCTGCGCCGCGAGCCGGGCCGGCTGCGCTAGCCGGACGGGCGGCCACCCGCGAACGAACGGCCACCGCGGAGGACCGCGGTGGCCGTTCGGTGTCAGCTCCGGGGAGGAGGCGAGGGCGGCGGATACCCCTGCTGCGACGGGTATCCGGGAGTGCCGGGATGACCGGGATGGGGATGTGCGGGATACCCGGGATCGCCGGGACGCCCGAGGGGACCCGGATGGGGATGTGCGGGATCGCCGGGACGCCCTAGGGGACCGGGATGACCGGGCACACCCTGCCCTCCGGGAGGGGGCAGCGCGCCGGACGTGGAGTGCCCCTCGACCCCGGCCCTGCCAGCCGGAGAGTCCAGCAGCCGCCGGGCCAGGATCGTGCCCCCCGCCGTTGCCGCCGGGAACACCACGACCGCCACGAACGGGATCGCCAGCAGCAGGTAGGTGGGGACCGAGAAGCCCAGCACCAGCATGCGGTGGCCGGCCATGTGGCTGCGGCGGTCGCCCAGCCTGCGCAGCCCGCGCCGGTCGAACGCGGTGCCGATCAGCTCCATGGACAGCATCCAGCCGCCGAAGATCGCCGAGATCACCGGAACGAGCGTCTGCCCCACGACGGGGATGAACCCCGCGATGAACATCGGCAGCGTCACCAGGGCCGTGATGAGGATGATGGTGACCGATTGGCGCACCGCGCGCGCGATCGACGCCGCGATCGGGTCGTCGATCTCGGGCGGGGCGTCGCCGAGCTCGTCCTCGACGTCCTCGGCGATCTTGTCGTAGAGCGGGAACCCGAGCGCGAGGGTGAGCCCCGTGAAGCCCACGACCATGATCAGCACGGTCGCGGCGACCAGGACGACCCCCGCCGCCACCCGCAGCGTCGTCGCCCACCCTTCGGCCCAGCCGTCGGCGAACGGCGTCATCCACGCGACGATCGACTCGATGTTCACCAGCAGCGAGATGAACGCCACCAGGAACAAAATGGAGGTGATGAGAGGGGGGATGGCCCCGAGGAAGAAGAGCTTCGGCCGTCGCACGACCATGCCGAAGCCACGCAGCAGAATGCCGACACCAGAGAAGGCATCACGTACAGGAGTGCTCACGACGCCCGACCCTATGGCATCACCCGCCTACTCTCGGCCCTCGTACCGGCGTCGCCCTGACCCTGACGCCCTTTCACGCGGGAGTTGCGTGCAGCCGTGAGAGCCTTTGCGAGGGAGTCGCCCCCGGCTCCTGATGACTTCTGCGCGGGAGCCGCCTGAGCCCGTGCCGGTCTCAAGCCCGAGCACTCCTGCCCCCGAGGGGTTGTCCACAACCTCACGACGCGCGTTGCAGCCGCCGGCGCACCTGCGGTGTCCTTGATCCATGCCGGACCTCTCGCATGTGCAGGCGCTCGCCGATTCCCAGCACGGGGTGGTGTCCCGTGCGCAGGCGGTGGAATGCGGGCTCAGCGCGGGGCAGGTCGACCGGCTCGTCCGGCGGCGCGAATGGCGGCGGCTGCGCACCGGCGTCTACCTCGTCCGGCGCGACCCCGCGCCGCCGGCGCTCGCGGCGCGCGTCATGGCGGCCCAGCTCGTCCACGGCCCGCGGGCGGTGGCCGTCGGACCCACGGCCGCGCGGCTCTGGCGACTGCAGGGGCTGCTGCGCGGCCCGGGCTACGACCACGTCCACCTCACGGTCCCGGACCGCGGCGGATCGGTCAGCACGGGACTGCGGCTGCACGGCTGGAACGTCGAACCCGGCGAGGTCACCCTGCGCAAGGGGATCCGGCTCACCACGCCCGCCCGCACGCTGCGCGACACCGTCCTGCTCGCCGACCGCGACTCCGCCGTCAGCGTCATCGACTCCGCCCTCAGCCAGGGACTCGTCGACCCCGGCGACCTCCCGGCCCTCGCCGCCGCCAACACCGGCCGCGTCCGCGCCCCGCGCTCACGCCCGTGGTGGGAGCTGGCCGCCTTCGGCGCCCAGAGCACCCTGGAAACCCGCCTCCGCCTCATCTGCCACGACGCCGGCATCCCGCCCGAAGCCCTGCAATACCCGGTCCACGACTCCACCGGCACCGTGGTCGGCCACGCCGACCTCGCCTGGCCCAGCTGGGGCGTGGTAGCCGAGGCCGACGGCCACGGCCCCCACAGCCTCCCCGGAGCCCTCTACACCGACCGCCGCCGCCAGAACTCCATCGTCACCACCCCCGACCACCTCACCCTCCTCCGCTTCACCTGGAGCGACCTCCACCACCCCAAAGAAATAGTCGCCATGATCCTCGATGCCCGGAACAGCCGCGCCACACCGGCCGGAACCACCCCACCTGCCGCGGCACCGTCCTCCGCCGACCCACCCCCATCGCAGGAAGCCCTGCCTCTCGGCGGATCGCCTGTGCCGCATCCCCAACCGCCACGTCGGGCCCAACCCCCCACGTAGCCGCCCGACCGTGCGCGGGCCGCCGCGATTCCGGCGCGCGAACCATGCCGCCCCTCGCTCCCGGACCCGCCACCCCCCTTCAGGCCGTGTCCGCTGGCCAGGTACGCCCCCGACGTCTCAAGGAGCCGGACCGTGTTCCACGCCCCTCGATCCGTCACCGGCTTCCACGGCCCCGGGAGGGTGCCTCTACCGGTGATCTCAGCAGACGCCTACCTCGGCATCTGCCATTCCGCCGCCCGGATGGCCGGGTGGCGGCTCACCGATTGGGTCCCCGCATCGGTCACCCCGAGCTTCCATCGCGCCGGTCTCGAACGCCGCGGCACCTACCGCGTGGTCGCCTGCCATGCGACGGTCCCTTTGCCCGCCATCGGCGAGTCGTATGCCCCACGGCAGGCCGCCACTTTCACCCCGGCCTCAGAACCCCGCCTCGCCGCCGCCCTCACCACGGTCTCCCGGCTGCGTGTCCTGACGGCGGCCGAACTCGCCACCCCTTTGGCGTCCATCGACCTGTCGGCCCTCGCCGCGGCCGAACACGCCCAGATCGCCTACTGGGATCCGCCGGACCTCGCCGCACTCGTCTTCAACGAATGGGACTGAGTGCGGGAACGACCCTCGGTACGCCCGGCGGCCGCTTCGGCCAGATCATCGAGGAGTAGCCGGGCCACGCGTTCTTCGGGCACGGACTCCGCGTGTTCGCGCATCGCCCCGGCCAGTTCCGGGTCCCAAGGAGCATCGGTGATGCGACCAGGCGACAACCGTGTCGCGGGTGCCGGACCAGCGCACGCGACTGTGTAATCCGCGGTCGCCATGCGCCACGGCCGGGCGCCCGTCTTCGCCATCACGTAGGCCGCGATACGCACACCGGCACCGTCGAAGTCACCGTGGTAGCGCAGCTCACTTCCGTTCGATGACAGGCGGCGCAGCAGTGCTACAGCGGCACTGTTCGGCCAGCCCGACACGCACACCAAGGGCGGGCAACTCGGACCGAACCGGCGCTGGGCGAGCGCCAGGACCGATGGGTTCTCCACCACGTGGATCACACGCGCATCCACGACCGGGCCGGGGGAGGAGCGCAGTTGGTCGAGTGTGACGATGGCGGCGGTTCCGGCGGCAGACCACGCCCTCAGCGTGGTCGACAACGGATCATCGGCTGTGGGGCGCAGCCCGAGCACCAGCACATTCGTCGAGTGGGCATCGCAGTCCACTCCGAATACGGCCCACAACGCACGCCTCTGCTCGGCATCCTCGGGCGGCGGCTGGTCGCGCAGCGCGGCCAACGCGCGCAGTACCAGTAGAGGCAGCCGTCCGGTCCCGTCGAGGGCGTGGGGATCGCCCGTTGCGCGCTGTGCCAGAGCGGGCAGCGGGAGACCATCCTCCAGCGGGAGCATGGCCACGATGGCGAGAGCCTGGTCCACCATGGCGCGCACGGCTTCGTGGTCGCCGCCCGCGCCATCGGCGCGCACCTTGTCGGCCCATGCGTGCAGCGCCGGCTCGGCCGTCACCACGGGATGCCCGGCCAACCAGGCCCAAAGCTCATCGGTGTCCTTGGCCCGCTTCGCACGCTCCGCGGCGCGGTCGCCGATGGGCGCGACGAGGGCCTCCACAGCGGCCCGCGTGTCCAGGCCGCTGGAGGCCAGCGCCTGATCCAGCCGGTCCAAGCGCACGCGCACCGAGGCCCCCGGATACGAGGACAGCCCCAACAGATCCGCGAGCGCTTGCTGGGAGCGGAGATCCAGCCCTTCGAGGAGGACCGTTCGCACTGGCCGCCCAGAGGAGAGTTTTCGGTGCAACTCCCGCCACAACGGCAGCAGCCCGGGGTCGTGCAGGTGATCCAGGTTCTCCAGCCGCCCTGGCCCGTTCACGCGACACGCTCCCCGGTGTCCTCCTCGACCGCTTCCAGATCTGCCCCGGTCCACACCCATCGCGCGCTGGTGACTGCGTCGTCATCGTCGCCCGGGATGAGCTGGTGGATCGCGATACCGTCGAGCTCCGCGTAGGTGCACCACTCGTGGTCGCTGGTCAGCACCAGATCCAGGCCGAGCGCGCCCAGCAGCGCGAACACCTGTCCGCGGTTGGTGGTGTCCACTCCCACGAACACCTCGTCCAGCAGGATGAACCTCGGCGCGGCCGGATCGCTCTCGTAGTGAGCGGCCACCGCCGCGAACAGTGGGAGGTGCAGCGCAATGGCCTTCTCCCCGCCCGAGAGCTGCCCGTGAGCCCGCCGGGTGAGCTCTTGCCATCCCCGGCCGTCGGCCTTGTCGAGTTCGACGGTGAAGCGGTGCCACCTCGTGTAGTCGAGGACCTCCATGAGGTGCTCCTCCCACCCGGTGGTGGTATCCGCCGAGCGGGCATCGTCGATGCGATCGCGGAAGAAGCGGTGCAGCGCGTCGCGGTCGTCGTCGTCCAGCGTCTGAGGGCTGCGCAGCAGGAGGTCGCGTACCTGCGCAGTGCCCTCGGGAGCGTCGGGTGCGACGCGCCAGCGCAGGCGCACCGAGATACGCGAGGCGGTACGCACCTGCTGGAGGCGGCGGTTCATCCCCTCCACGAGGGCGTCGGCCTGGCGGATGCGGTCGGCGAGGTGGCGCCGGGTATCGCCGGTGAGGGTCCGGTCGAACAGTGCCCGCTCTTCGGCCGACAGGTCGGTCGCGCGCTGCTGCTGCTCCGTATGCAGGGAATCGCGCAGCCGGGCCGCTCCCATGCGCAGGCCGTTCACGCGGGCGCTCAGGACGTGGACGTCCTCGAAGGCGTCCAGCTCCAACTCGATCCCCGCCAGCGTTTGCCGTGCGTCGTACACGGCCCCGCTGAGCCTGCCGAAGGCGGCTCGGATCCTCTCCTCGGTGGTGTCTTGGTGAATCTCTGCGGCGATGGCGCGCGCAGCCTCCTGTGTCGCGCGCACAGGCGCCTCAGCGGCGAGCTCCGCCGCGATTCCGGCGTCGTCGCGCAGGGACTTCGCCATGAGGGTGCGCAGCCGCTCCGCCTCGGTGTCACGTCGCTCGACCGCGCCGGCCCGCGCCTCTCCGAGACTGATGACCGACTGCTCCAGTTTTCCGATCCGCCTCTGGATCTCCGCCTCCCCGGTGTGCAAGGAGCCCGCCTCGTCCTGGTGCGCGCGCAGCCGGGCCTCGGCCGCACCGATCCGCTCGACGACCTCCCGATGCTCCACCCCGAGGGTGCTTTCGACCGCGGAGAACCTCTCGGCGAGGAGCGCGGCTTCGTTCTCCCCGGCCACGGCTGCTTCGGCGCTCTCGTGTGCCTCCTCCTCGCTCTCGCGTGCCAGTGCTTCGGCGTCTTCGGCCTGCCGTGTCAGGCTGCGCGATTCGGTGACACGGTCCAGCCAGGTGTCGGCGAGCGCGCGCACGGAGTCCAGCTCGGACGCCAGGCCGCTCAGTGCGGAGTCCTCGACGGGCAGCCTGTGGTGGGAGGCCAGGGAATCGCACGTGTCGGCCGCCGCCTTAGCGGTCCGCGACTGCTCCTGCACCCGCGTGCGCAATCGGGCCGCGGAGTCGCGCAGGATCGCGAGAGCGCGCTCCGCCTGCTCCACCGCGCGCCGCGCCTCGGCGAGCGGGGTGGTCGACGGGCGGCGACGCACCTCTTCGGCCAAGTCGTCGCGTCGGCCGTCGAGCACGGAGAGGGCCGCCTGCTGCTCGCCGATACGGCTCTCCACCCGGCCGATGTCCGCGGTCAGTTCGCCGATCGCCGCGCGGCGGGCGCGTTCGCGCGCGGCGGCGCCGACATAGCTCGGCTCGGGTTTGGCCCAGCGGCCCCACAGCGGACCCGTGCGCCACCCCCCGTCCAGGCAGATGACGACGTCACCGCTGTCCGTGCCGGCGTCGCGGATCGTGTCGTGGACCGCGACCGACGCGAGGAGCGCGGCGGTCGCCGCGGTGGGGACGGCGGCGTCGTCCTCCACCTCCAGCACATCCAGCAGGCTGCGGCCGCGAGCAACCCTTGCGGTGGGGGCGCCGAACACGTCGTGGACATCGTCCGCGACGCGGACGGTGCCATCGGGCAGTATCCAGGCGTCGAGCAGGCCCGACGCTTCCAGGGCGGCCTCCAGCCCTGCCTGCGCCGTGGCCTGCACGCCATCCGTGAACCGGACGAGGCGCCACAACGGGGCGCCGGGAAGGGAGTCCCGGTGCGTTCCGCGCGCATACGGCACGGGCGGCAGCACCTCGGCCTGGTCGCGCAGACCGGCGAGCCGCCCCGCCAGCTCGTCGCGTTCCGCCCTCAGGACCGTGACGTCCCTTGCCCGTTCTGTCCTCTCGGCGGTGAGCCGCTCCGCCGCCCGCATGCGCGCGGTGGCGACGAGGTCGCCCACTGCGTCCCCGTCGATCGACGACTCCAGGGCCTCGGTGTCGAGCGGTTGCAGCTCGACGCACGACAGCGCCCACGCCTCCAGCGACTCGGACACCCTTGTGCGGACGGCCTCCAGGGCCGAGCCCGCCTCCTCCCTCTGGCCGTCCAGCGCATCGATGGAGTCGGATGCGTCGGCGAGGTCGGACTCCAGATCCGCAAGGCGGACCGACTCGGCCCGGTGGTCGGCCACCGCTTGGCGCACCTCCGCGATCTGCACCGACCGGCTGTCCAGCGCGGCACGGAACGAGCGCCTTGCGCGTGGGACGCCCTGCTCATCGCCGACTGCATGATCGCGCGCTTGGGCGAGCCGGTTGTCCATCCCGATCCGTTCGGCAGCACGGGCCGCGGCCCCGTAGGCGCCGACCGCCGCCTGCTCCTGGCTCCGCGCGTGGGTGCGCAGTTCGTCGGCCGTCGTTCGGCGCCCGGCCGCCTGGCGGCTCCGCCTGGTCGCCCCGCTGCGCAGAGACTCCGCGCGGATGCGGGCGCCTTCGGCCTGCTCACGCAGCCGGTCGATGTCCGCTCCCGCCTTGAAGGCTTCGCTTTCGCGCAGCCCCGAAATCTCCCCCGAGACCTGCGCGGTCTCCCGCTTCAGCGCCGCCTGGCGCCGTTGCAGTTCGTCGAGCTCGGTGGTGGCGGCGGCCCTCTGCTCGTTCGCGGCGGTCTCTTCGCGGGTGCGGCGGTCCATCTCGGTGGTGGCCGAGATGAGCCGTGCGGCACCGGCGCGGAGGACATGCCGTGCGTAGGTGCGCTGCCGTGCGGCGAGGCGCTCGGCCACCTCCACTTGCGCCGCGAGATCGGCGAGCTCTTCGCGCTGGCGGTCCAACCGCTCGAAGCCGTCGGCGATATCGGCGAGTTCCCCGCGTCCCAGCGGAGGCAGGGCGCTGGAGAGCAGGTCGGACAGCAGGGCCGGGTCCAGCCGTTCCGACAGCTTCGGCGTGCGTAGCTGGAGCAGCGCGGTGATCAGCGAGTCGTAGCGGGCCTCGCTCAGCGAGGGGTAGAGCATGCCGCGTACACGGGCGCGGTAGTCGTCCGGACCCGAGTGGACGGTGCCGGCCGTGCCCAGGGCCTTGCGCAGCGCGTCCCTCGTGAGCGGGGCGCCGTCGCCGGTGACCAGGGAGATACCGTGCCCGACCCGGCCGGAACAGGTGAAGTAGGCGGCATGCACCTGCCGGGTATCGCGAGTCGCCTGGAGGCGCGCACCACACGTGAACCAGTGCTCCGCCCCGTTCTCCACGCGCTTGAACTCCAGCCACACATAGCCGACCCGGCTCGCGCCCGGATAGCCGTGCCCGATCATGTTCCAGTGCATGACCCGTTCGTTCCCGCCGAACGTGGACAACCGGTTGGGTCGCAGGCTGGCGTCCAAGAGGAACGGCAGCAGCAGCTCCAGCGCCTTCGACTTCCCGGTGCCGTTGCGTCCGCGCAGCAGCAGTCGCCCGTTATGGAAGGTGAAGACCTCGTCGTAGTAGCGCCATACGTTGAGGATGCCCGCCCGTGTCGGTATCCAGCGGCCGTCGCGTGTCTGCTCGGGGGCCTCGGTGATCACGGTTCCTCCTCGAAGGCCGTGCCGTCCACGGCGTAGCGATGGGCCGCTGGCAGGGCGTACAAGCGCGCCGGATCGCCCGGACCGGCGCTCCAGGCGGCCAGGCCGAAGCCCACCAGGACGGCCGAGGCCGAGTCGGCCAGCTCGGTGGCGCCCCCGGCGGACCGGTAGGACTTCGCCCACGAGGGCCTGCGCTCCATCAGCCGCGCCACTTCGGCGGCGAGCTCCGTCGCGGGCACGGGCTCGACGGCGTGCAGCAGCACATCGAGGAGCAGAAGGGCGGTCTGCTTAGCGGTGTCGCCCTCGCCGGGGAACCGGGTGTCCGTCGCGACCGCCGCCGTGTCGACGAGCAGGTAGCCCTCCGCTCGCTCCTCCAGGCTGAACCCCGCCTCTTGGGCCATGCGGTGGATCAGCGATCTCCCGGTCACCGTCGCGGCGTACTCCGCCTCGGCGGGTGAGAGGTCGGAACGGTAGACCACGGGGTCGTCGAGGAGGCGGCGCATCACCGAGTGCCGCGCCCACAGGTTGCGCTGGTTCAGCGACGCCTGGGTCTCGTCGGAGCCGGCCCTTGCCGGGCCGTAGCGCTCCTCATGCACCAGCGCCGTCAGGTCAGGGGCCTGGAGCCCGTTCGACGCAACGCGTGAGGGCGGCACCGGGGCGCAGAGGAGACGGGTCAGCCGCACGGCGTCGGCGCGGTAGAGCACCTTGGCGTCGGTCTCGGTGAGGTAGGACTCGGTCACTCCGTCGAGGGCCGTGATCGCGCCGTAGCGCTCCAGCAAGAGGAGCGCGTCGACGTAGGCGGAGCGCTCGGCGCGGCTCGACGGATCGAAGCCGGGAACGGCGTCGTCGGCGGCGCAGGCGTGTGCGACCCGCTCGGCCAGCAGGCCGATGGTCGTGCGGCCGACGGTCAGGAGTTCGGCCGCCGCCAGGCACAGGAGCGTGTAGCGGCGCCGGTCGAACGCCTCCCTGGCCCCTCGGACCCGCCGCGCGGGGCGCGGCACGTCCAGGTGCGAATCCGCGGCGCGCACCTTCGCCAGGCGCGCGTACCCCTGGCGCGGCTCGACGGTCAGCCGCCAGCCGCAGAAGTAGTCGAACCACCTGGTGAGTTCGGTGCGCCTGCGCCGGACGAGGGTGAACGCCGCGTCGTCGACCTCCCGTGTCAGCAACGGGACGATCAGCAGCGTCCGGATCGCCCTCGCCATGTCGTCATGGGTATCGATGACCTTGCGGTTGGCGGTCTTCACGCAGGCATCCCCCCGGAGACCGACACCACATAGTCGGGGCCGGTGAACGTGCCGCGCGGGGTGCGCAGGGTCGCCTCGCTCTCGTCGCGCGGCGGATACAGGACGATCTCGAAGCGCCCGTCCGATGTGCCGGCGCGCCGCATGCCATCGGAGGCGGGTGGTTCCGCGAGGGCGAGGCCGAGCAGGTCGAGCAGCCGTTCGAAGAGCGTGTGCTCCAGGGTCGCGAACGTCGACAACCGCACAGGGCCGTCCGTCGCCAGTGAGCGCCAGGCGGCCTCGATCTGGCGTCGCTCCTCCAGCGCGGCGGCGCGCCGCGCCGCCCGGACCGCTCCGACGTCGCGCACCCGCGCTGTGCGCCCGATGTGCTCGGCGCGACCGGACGTGCGCAGCTTCGGCGACACGTGGACAGGGTCGGCCTTGGCCCATTCCGTGCCGGGGGCGATCAGTTCGGCGTCGTCGTGGCCGAGGTGCGCGTGCCGTGCCGGGGAAAGCCCGAAGGCCGCCGCCCACAGCCGGTGCAGGTCGCTTTCGCTCTCGGCGGTGGCGAACCAGCGGGCGGCGGTCCGGAAGTCCTCCGCGGCGCTGGAGGAGCGCCGCCGCGCATCGACGATCCGGTCCAGGGTCTCGAGCAGCGAGACGATCGCCTGACGTGCGACCTCGTGCAGCCGCCGCACGCCGGTCTGGCCATCGGGCGAGGCCGCGAACCAGGAACGCAGACCCTCCCACTTGTTGCCCCGCGCGGCCAGCCAGTCGGTGCGCGTCTGCTCCGACGCCCCCGGCGGGAAGTTCGCGCCGTTCAGGGCACGCATGCGCAGCGAGAGAGTGCTCTGGGACTCCACGCGGTCCAGCGCATCGCCGATCCTGCCGGCGCGCATTTCGAGGTTCTCCAAGAACTCCTTCAGATAGCCGACCGTGGAGTCCTTCACCGAGTGGAAGGTGGCGAAGTCGACCTTGTCGACGCGCAGCAGCCGCTGGAGTTCATTGTTGAAGCGCTTGGTGTTGTCGCGCAGCGAGTCGAGGTGGCCTTCGAGTTCGAGCAGTGCAGTGAACACCTGGGGGTCTTCGGTGGGGTCGGCTCGCTTCAGAAGAGCGTGCAGTCCGTCGAGGCGGTCGGCGATCGCGTCGAGGACAGCGGTCTGCAGCGCGCCGCTCTCCTTCAGCCGGGCCAGCATGTGCACGGCGCCGGCGAACTCCGCCTCGCCGCGGGGGGTGAGGGAGTACTGCACGTTCTTGCGTTCGAAATCCACCGCGGTCCCGTGGGAGGCGCCGTAGTTCTGGGACGCCTCCAGCAGGTGCAGATGTCCGCTCAGGTGCCGCAGCGCGGCTTCCACGTCGTCCTCACCGACGACGTCGAGGAACCCGACATCGGCCAGCCGCCGGTGCACATCTTCGGCCACCAACGCCGTTTCCAGGCGTTCATTCGCAGCATTGAACACATGCAGAACCGCGAAGTAGAGATCACGCCGCGACCCGGCGTTGAACTGGAACGCATCGCCCGGTAGCCGCTCGAAGTCGCCCATAGAGACCGATGCCCCTCCCCTCTCTCGCCGTACCGGCCACGGTAGCCGCCGCTTCAGGCACCGCCTACGACGACGAGATCATCCGTCCCGCATCCTCCGGAGACCGGAATACCTTCGCTCACTGGTCTCTGCCTGAGGCCGCCACAAGGTGAGAGGCGTGCGCCTCACCGGTATGCCATCACCCCGCATGCCCCCCGGTCCTGGAAACCCCGTGATGGCCGAATCCGGACAAGGTCCTCGGTGAGGGACGGTGCGCGGCTCACGACATCTGTGAATGCGGCTGCGCGACGATCATCTTCGCGATCACGTCGATCTGGGCCAGGACCGCCGCGGGAGGCCGGTCGAGCTCGAGCTCGTGCTGGTGGATCACGACGCCCTCCTTGCCGTTGAAGCGGTGCTCCTTCGCCCTCACCCCCGCGCCGGACGCGTAGACGAGGTGTCCTGAGCGGAGGTCCAGCGCGGTGCAGTAGGCGAGGGCTTGATAGAGGTCGGTCGGGTTCCCGCCGGAGTCGCGTCCGACCTTGTACTTGGCGTCCACGACGGCCCGGGGGTACTCGGTGCCGTTGGGGCCGGGGGCGTCGTAGACGAGGTCGGGTATGAGCTGGACGGTCCGTGCATGGTCGAGGTAGGTGCGCGTGTCCTGGGGGTGACAGCTCCCGCCGTACGGGCGCAGCGCGTCGGCGAGCGCTTTGGTCACGAAATCCTCGAAGACGTCGTGCATGATCATGAGCAGCCCGTCGACCGAATGGATCTGCCCATCGGCCGTTTCAAAGGAGTTGCCGCGCAGCACGACCTCCGCGAGCCCCAGGACCGACCAGTAGCCGGCGTTCAGCCGCGTGGCGATCCACCTGGGAGCGGCGGCGCCGGGGTGGAGCCGGGCGACGCCCGGCAGCCGCCCGACGACACGGTGCAGGAGCCGCCTCGTCGTGGTGTCGACGTCGGGAAGGGCGAGCAGACGTTCCGCCGCCGTGAGGAGGATGCGGTTCTCCGGTGTGTCGATCGTGGGGTCGCTATAACTCACCTCGACCGGCAGGGCCATGCCGAAATGCCGGTTGACCTGGTCCGATGTTCGGATCTGACCGCGTACCACCGGAAGCGCCTGTTCGACGGTGCGATAGCCCATGAGGACGTTCCTCGCCAGCGTCCGTTCCGCCATGCGAGCGAAGACGTCGGCGAGTGCCGGCAGCAGCTCCTCGTGCTCCTCGACATGGAGTTCGTGGTCCTGCCACCGGAGCCGGCTGTAGGCGTAGCCGGCCATGAACAGGATGCGCTTGATCGGCAGCTTCGGCCTGATGCGCAGTTCGACCGCGCCTGCCCCGGAGCCGACCACGGTCGCACCGATACGGCTGGTGGAGGCTTTGACCCGCCGCAGTGCCTTCCCCTTCTGCTCGACTTTGACGAGTCGGCAGTCGCGAAGGGTCGCCCACTGTGCCTCACTGAGTCCGGGGCACTCTTCGGCCTCGCCGTACTCGATGAGTTCGACCCTTCTCACTGGGCGGCCTCATCCGCTTCAGAGGGAGCGACCAGCCCGAGGTGCGCGCGTAGCGACGCCAGCCCGTAGCGCTCGGCCGCGTCCGTACCGTCGCCGTAGTGGTGCTCCTCCAAGAGGGGCAGGATCTGGTGTTGCCACACCCGTTCCAACCCCTTCGCGTCCTTCTCGTACAGAGCCTCCCGCATGAGGTAGGAGTGGCCGATCTCGAACTCGGGGTCGCCGATCCGCGTGTTCAGTTCGGTGAGCAGACGGGCGGCATCGTCGGGGAACCCGCCGTTCTCCAGCCAGCGTTGGAGAACGGAACCGTCCACGGACGCGCTGGGGCGCAGGGCGACGAACCAGAATCGCCGGCGCATGGCGGCGTCCATGAGCGCGATGGACCGGTCGGCGGTGTTCATGGTCGCGAGCAGAACGAGGTTCTTGGGGAGGGTGAAACTGATCCCGGACTCGGACCTGTAGAGCAGCTCCACCGACCGGTCCCGGTACTCCAGCAGGAAGTAGAGCTCACCGAAGATCTTGGCCAGATTGCCCCGGTTGATCTCATCGATGATGAGGACGAAGCGCTCGTCGAGCCGCTTGCGGGCGGCGTCGGCGAGCTTGCGCAGCGGACCGGGGGTGAGCTCGAATCCGACGCCGCCCGTGGCGTCGCTGCGCCGCGGCCGGAACCCTTCGAAGAAGTCCTCGTAGGAGTAGGCCGGATGAAACTGCACCAGCTGCACGTTCTCCGGCTTGCCCCCGGTGAGATGGTCGGCCAGGGCCTGTGCCACGTAGGTCTTCCCGGTGCCGGGCGGCCCGTGGAAGATGAGTTGGGGCCGGTCGCGCAGGAGTTCGACGCATTCCTGGAGCCAGTCGACCTCGAAGTGGACCTTGTCCGCGAGGCGGGCGTCGGCATCGGGCAGTTCGAAGGAACGCGCGGTCACCGGCTGTTCCGGCTCGTCGCCGAGGAGCCGTTCCAGGTCGCCGGCGAACTCGGTCAGGTCGATCAGCGCTGCGTCGGGGTTGGCGAGGCGATTGGCGGCTTCGGGGGGCAGATCGTCGACGTAGTCCAGCGGGGCGGCGGGGTTGTGCCAGCGCACGCGTCGCTGCATGTTGGCCCGGCCGCCGCTGCTCGCCGTGAAGGCGGCGGGGCCGTCGACCACACCGATGTAGACCGAGGTGCCGTCGTTGGTGAGGACGATGTCCCCGACCCGCATCCGGCTCAGGAAGGCGTGGAACTCGCGGGTGATCCGCCCCCGTTCCAGGGGGCCCAAGTGGTCGTATCCGGCGGCGACCGCCGCACCCACGGCGCCCCGGGGCGCTCCAGGCTCCATTTCCGGCAGCCGGGCGGCGTCGAGCGAGCACATCCCGCTCGGGAGCCAGAACGAGCGCACCAGGTTCTCGCCGTGCACGTTGGATCCGCGGACCAGCCAGGCCCGGCGTTGGGAGTCGTCCTCCTCCTCGTCGTCGGTCGGAACGGCGTCAGCGAGGTAGTCCGTGAGGTCATCGGAGGTGATCCGGTTCGCCGGGAGACCCCGCCCGTCGGGACCGAGGATGCCCTCCTGCTCCAGCAGCCCCTCCAACTGCGCGCGTTCTTCATTGGTGAGATGAGCATGACGCGAAGGAGCGCCCGTGCCGTCGAGCACCCGGTACCATCCCTCCGGGCGGGTCCCGTACAGATGCTGCACGATGAAGTCGGTGGGCAGCTCCACCGCTTCGGCGAGGTCGTCGTCCTTCACCCAGGCAGCCTCAGGCATCAAGGCCAGAACCTTGGTAGCTTGCTCGACCTGCGCGGACCGGCGGTAGAGGAACGCGTATCGCTTCGTTCCTCGATCGAACCACTCGCCCATTTCGGGGTAGGCGGTAAGCGACCAATAGCCGGGACCGGTCAGGTACCAGATGCCATTGCCGTCCTTGCGCAACCAGCCGATTTTCACCAGTTCCGCCGACCGCCAGCGAAAATGACGCTCTGGCCCGAGCTTGTCGTTGACATGGATCGCCCACTCTTCCGTCAGGGAAGGCAGATCTCGGGTGACCTCATACCACAGCTTTTTGATGTGCATGCCCTTGGGGTGGCGCGCCAAGATCGTCGCCCCCGTGTAGAGGCTCTGGCGGCTGAGTTCTTTACGCGTGGGCATGCCGGGGATTCTCCTTGAGGTGTGGGGGACTCCGCTACCACCATGATGCCTGCGAGTAGCGACTTTTTGCGGCGGAAGTGCCCGTGGCCGACGCGGCGGTTCCAGGGTGGACGAATTACGGCGACGATAGCGGGTAAGGAAGGGGGCTCTGATTAGGCAGCCAGGCCACGGCTACCGGTGTGAACGGCGGGTACGGCGTCGACACCGACGACCTCGACCTCGACACGCCATTGTTCGAGAGTTTTGGCGGCATGCACCAAGGTCACCTGGGAGAAGGGAAAGAGGGTGTCGGCGGTAAGTTCGGCGCCCTCCTTCAGCAAGATCGCGAAGACGACCTTGGCGGGCTGGAAGCCTTCGGGTAGCCCATGTCCCTTGCGGACCTCGGCTACCTTCTCGGCGAACAGCTTCATGCCCTCTGAGGAGTACTGGAGGGTCTGAATGGCGACAAGCGCCTGGCTGAAGAGATGGCTCAGCGCATCCGAGCCTTTGGCCCGTTTCACCATGATCAGGACATTGTCCGGGCTCAGTAGATCGCAGACCTCCACGCCGTTACGCCGGTGCAGCCCGGTCTGGACGTTGTTGCGGTCGAAGCAGGCGTAGCCAGGCCGCTTGTCCGGCACTGACTCGTTGTACGTCTTCTCTGAGTCCCCAAGGACCCACGGAGGCAAGTCGACGGATGGCGAGTCGGTGATGAGCCGCTCGACATGCGAGCGGATCGCCTTCAGGTACTCCTTGCCGATCTCGTACCAGCATCCGTCCATCAGGAAGAACCGGCGAGAGTCGAGGCGAACCTCCGCCTCGATCCAGCTCAGCACATTCGACGACCAGATGACATCGGTCTTCTCGGCTCGGCTGTGCCGGTAAAGGGTGACCGTCCCGGCTCGGAGGGCGACGACTCGATTCCCCCTGCGCTGCACGCGTGCCCGCTCGAGTACGTACGGCAGGCTGAAGTCGTCGGTGGGCTGCCCCGCCGTGTAACTGTTGATCCGGATTCGAAATGTGCGAGCCGCTGCGTAGTCGTCCCAGTGATCGGCTGGGACCGCGGCGGCGATGCGTCCGTCAGGTTCCTTGCCGAGCTGGTCGTCGAGGGCATCCTCCAGCCGCGACACGAGGCCTTTGTCCTTGACGGGAACGACGTGCTCGACGAACTCGAGTCCCGGGCTGGGCACCTCGTCACGAAGTACGCCGGCGATTGCGCGAATATCGGTGACCAGGTCGGCAGCGTCAACGCCGAGCCGCAGCCGCAGGCCGACGCCACCTTCGGCGCTGGAGACCTTCGTCGGATTGTCCCGGGAGATCGTGAGGTTGATCCCCTCCAGGCGGCCGCCAAGGCGGCGCACGATCTGGGCGTGTTCCTGGATCCCCAGGCTCCACACCGGCGCTCCATCCGGCACCAAGGTGATGTCCGTGCGACCCCCACCCGGTGTGTGCGACACCAGGTCCCGGATCCTGCTGGGGTCCACCCGACGAGACGCGAAGCGCAGCCCGAACCGCTGGTCCTTGAGGCGGTCGGGGATGAGACGGAATCCCTGGTCGTAACCGATGGCGTAGACGTTGCCGTCCACCGCGAGCATCAGTAGACCGGCCGAGCGATTGACGGGCCGCGAGACGACGCATCCCGTCGTGCGGAAGACCTCGTCGCACCAGCTCGCAACAGAGTGCTCGAAGCCGCCGCTGACCAGGATCGCCGGCACCCCGAGGCGCTCGGGGACGGCCAACTCCGCGCCGACCGCTTCCAATTGGTCCGGATCGAGAGCGTCGAACATCGCCTCGATGGTCGGGGCGACATCCCTGAGCCGGTACAGGGTGCGCGTGGAGGTACTGGTCGCCATGGTGCCACTCCTCGATGACTGCTTCAGGGCATGGGGAAGACCGGGAGTCCGGGGAGAGCCCCGGGAAACCAGTGAAAGCGCCTCAAGTAGAGCGCAGACTGAAAGCACTGTCAAATGCTTCCGTTGAGTGGGACGTCGGTATAAGGTGACGGTGTCCAGCAGGTCTTCACCCCCACCAATGGCAGGAGCTCATGAGCCAGCAGGTCAGCGTCCTCGTGACCGCAGCCGACATCTCCCGCCTGGCGGGAGTCACGCGTGCCACGGTGAGCAACTGGCGCCGTCGGCACTCGGATTTCCCGGCCCCGGTGGGCGGAACGGACACGAGTCCCACCTACGACCTCAACGCCGTACGCGCCTGGCTCGCCGACCGCGGGCAGCTCCCCGAGGACTCCCCTGCTGACAAGCTGCGGACCGACGTACTCCACTTGGAGGCGGGCAGCGGAAAGACGTTCCTGATCTCTACTGTTCTTGCGGCCGCTCTGCTCAGTCGGCGGCGGCTCGACGCCTTGCCGGAGTTACCCGACGACGAATTGCTGCTATGGGGCAGGTCGGCTCGAGGTGACGTGGGTGAAGATGTTCCTGGGGGAGACGAAGCAGATCTGGACGACGCCGAGTCCGCCGAATTGCTGCGAACGGTTCTGCGTGCGGTCATCGCCGAGGGTCCTGAAACCACTGCTGCCATTCTGGCCAGGCGTCTTGTTGAGGACTCTGGTGCGTCAGGTACGTACACCACTCCAGCACCCCTCGCCCGCCTCATGGCCGAACTGCTCCGGGACAGGGCGGATGCGCCCCTCGGTACGGTGCTCGATCCCGCCTGCGGCAGTGGGTCTCTGTTGGTGGAAGCGGCCGGCGCTGGTGCTCGGAAGTTGTTCGGGCAGGACATCCTGACAGGTCAGGCGGCCCACGCGGCGGTTCGACTGCGGTTGACCGCCCCGAAGGCGAAAACCACGGTCCGGTCGGGGGACAGCCTGCGCTCTGACGCATTTCCCGATCTTGAGGCGGACGCCGTGCTGTGCAACCCGCCCTACGGCGTCCGCAATTGGGGCCACGATGAGCTGGCCTATGACGAACGCTGGGCCTATGGCGTCCCCCCTAAGGGAGAGCCCGAACTCGCATGGGTCCAGCACTGCCTCTCTCACCTCGCGCCAGGGGGTCGTGCGGTGCTTCTCCTTCCACCGGCTGTAGCTGAGCGTGCCGGCGCCCGCCGGATTCGGACTCAACTTCTGCGTGATAGCATCCTCCGCGCCCTAGTCGCTCTCCCCCCGGGAGCGGCTCCCCCTCTGCATATCGGTCTGCACCTGTGGGTGCTGGAGCGGCCTGGAACGCAAGGCCATGTGCCCGAAAACGTCCTGTTCGTTGACGCGGCGAACGACGTCGTCGCTGACGGCCGAGGGCCGGACTGGGTTGGTCTCAGACAGACCGTGCTGTCGGCATGGCGGGAGTATGGCCAAGCATCCGACGATTTCACGGGGGTGCCGGGTACCGCTCAAGTGGTCCCACTGATCGACCTTCTCACTGAAGTGGCGGATCTGACCCCGGCACGTCATGTCCGAACGGTCCGAAACTCCGCCTCTCCCGAACAGCAAGCCCGGAACGGGAAGAGGTCGCTCAACCTCGTGTACCGAGAGGCTTCGGAGCTGATCCGCGTCACCGAGCATGCGACATGGCCACCGTCCGGCGAACAGCCGCGCGAATGGCGTACCGCTACAGTCGCCGACCTTCTACGAGGCGGCGCACTCACCCTGCTCCACGCTTCGCATCCAGGGCGTCGAACGCGAAGCGGAGAAAGTCGACGGACAGAGCATGTCCGGCCGCACCCCGCCCCCGAATCCGCACAGCGGCTCGTGCTCCTGACCGCGAACGATGTTCTCGAAGGTCGACTCGCGTCTGGGACAAAGACGTATTTCTCTCCGGACGGGCTTCCGCCGATGATCAAGAAAGCCGACGTGCTGCTTCCTGAGGTCTTGCGTGGTGGCGCACCCCTCGTCGCTCGCGTCGCGCAACCTGAAGAAGCGAGTTGCTACCTCGGGCCCGAGCTTCTGCTCTTCCGTCCGGACCAGCGCCGGCTGGATCCATGGTTCCTCGCCGGGTTCCTGGCAGAGGAGCAGAACATAAATGCCGCGGTCACAGGCACGTCGATCGTCCGTGTCGAACCCCGTCGGCTGCGGGTACCGCTGCTCCCGTTAGCCGAACAGCGGCGCTACGGTGAGGCGTTTCGGCGCCTGTACGACCTGCATGCTGCCGCCCGCCGCACAGCTCACGCGGCGGAGGAAAGCACCCGAATACTCAAGGCAGGGCTCACCGGCGGCGCGTTGCTGCCGCCTCGCCATGAAAAAATGTGAATCCCCCGCGGCGATAAGGTGACTAGTCACTCGTACTCCCCAGTATTCGCCTTGGAACACCAGACCACTGGAAGGACCCAACCCCCTTGAACAGCAGCAAGCACACGGAGCTGGCGAACCACGCCTGGTCCGTGGCCGATCTCCTGCGCGGTGACTACAAGCAGTCCGACTACGGCAAGGTCATCCTGCCGTTCACCGTGCTGCGGCGCCTTGAGTGCGTTCTCCAGCCCACCAGGGACAAGGTCATCGAACGGCTGGTCGCCTTTGACGGCCAGATCATCGACACGGACCGCTTCTTGAGGCGAGCTTCTGGCCACTCCTTCTATAACACCAGCGAATACACGCTTAAAAAAATCCTTGCCGACCCCAAAAACATGGCTGGCAATTTGGAGGAGTATGTCGCCGCGTTCTCTGAAAACGCGCGTGAGGTACTGGAGCGGTACCAGTTCACACAGCAGATCAAGCGTTTGGACGCGGCGGACCTTCTCTACAAGGTCATTGAACGGTTCGCCGACATAGACCTGCGCCCGGTTCTACGCGACGCGGATAACAACGTCGTGAAGGGCGAAGACGGCAAACCCATCTCGATCGTCTCCAACCATCAGATGGGATATATTTTCGAAGAGCTCATCCGCCGCTTCTCCGAACAATCCAACGAGACCGCCGGTGAGCACTTCACACCGCGCGAGGTCATCGAACTGATGGTCAACCTGCTGGTGGCGCCGGACGCCGATGTACTGAGTGTGCCGGGAACCGTGCGCAAGGTCCTGGATCCTGCCTGCGGCACGGGCGGCATGCTCAGTGCAGCGGAGGAACACATCACGACGCTGAACCCGGACGCCACGGTCGAGGTGTATGGACAGGAGCTCAATCCCGAGTCGTGGGCAATCTGCCGTTCCGATCTGATGATCAAGGGGCAGGACCCTGAACACATCGTTTTCGGTAACTCGTTCTCCGCCGATGGGCACAATCAGGCGAAGTTCGACTACCTGCTGGCCAACCCGCCGTTCGGCGTCGAGTGGAAGAAGGTCAAGGACGAAGTCGAGCACGAGCACAGAGTAGAAGGAGAATCCGGCCGCTTCGGAGTCGGCCTGCCACGGATCAGCGACGGCTCACTGTTGTTCCTCCAGCATATGGTCTCGAAGATGAAACCCGTGGACGCGGCGGGTAAGGGCGGAAGTCGCGTGGCCATCGTCTTCAACGGATCCCCGTTGTTCACGGGGGCGGTCGAATCCGGCGAGTCTAAGATCCGCCGGTGGATCCTGGAGAACGATTGGCTGGAAGCCGTCGTAGCCCTGCCGGACCAGATCTTCTACAATACGGGAATATCAACGTACTTTTGGATCCTGACGAACCGGAAGTCGCCTGACCACAAAGGCAAGGTCGTGCTTTTGGACGCCCGCGACCACTGGCAGAAGATGCGGAAGGCGCTGGGCAACAAGCGCAAATATGTCACACCGAACCAGATCAAAGAGATCACTTCCCTGTACGCAGAAGCGCTGACGGTCGCCGAGGACTCGGAGCACCCGCTACACGACAAGGTGAAGGTCTTCCGCAACAAAGAATTCGGTTACCGACGAATCACGGTCGAGCGCCCGCTGAAGCTGCGTTTCGAGCTTACGGAAGAGACGCTCGCAGCATTGGCAGTATCTAAGCAGATCCAGAAACTTCCCAACGCAGGCGCCTTCCTCGACGCCTTGAAAGCCGTGAATGGCCGATGCTGGGGTACGAAGTCGGAGGCGTGGCTTGAACTCAGGGACGCGGTGGTTGAGGCTGGTCTGCAATGGCCCACAGGTGCGCCGTTCAACAATGCGCTTCGAGACGCGCTCAGCGTACGGGACCCGGACGGCGAGGTTCAGTTGGTCAAGGGCTTCCCAGAGCCAGACCCGGAGCTGCGGGACCACGAGAACGTCCCGCTGGATGAGGACGTGGAAGAATACCTGAAACGTGAGGTGCTGCCGTACGCCCCCGATGCGTGGATCGACCACAGCAAGACGAAGGTCGGCTATGAGATCCCGGTCACACGCCACTTCTACGTGTACAAGCCACCGAGGCCATTGGCGGAGATCGACGCGGAACTGAAGGTGCTGGAGGCGGAGATTCAGACGCTACTGGGAAAGGTGACGGAATGAGAAATTGGATTCCCCTCAGGCGTGTTTCTCGAATATCATACGGTGATTCACTCGCTTCCGACGTGCGTGTCGATGGAGAATTTCCGGTTGTGGGATCAGGCGGTGTATCCGGGACCCATATTTCCCATAATTTCAAGGGGCCGGGAATCGTTATCGGTCGCAAAGGGAGTTACGGTTCAATCCATTGGATCCCAACCAATGGGTTCGCCATCGACACCGCATATTTCATCGATCGCCGACTGACATCAGCGCATCTCAGGTGGCTCTACTATGCTTTGCAGGCCGTAGACTTGCGTGGCGCTTCCCAGGACGTCGGCGTTCCAGGACTCGCTCGCGAGACGGCTTATGAGGTGTTATTGCCTGTTCCGCAGTTTCTTGAGGAACAGTGCCGCATTGCCGAATTTCTTGACACCGAAACTGCACGGATTGATTTGCTGACTTCAAAGAAGCTCAGCCTTCTCTCGCTTCTCGAAGAAAGAATCGACAGTCGGATTCTTGATCTCATTGGCGCCAGTAATTTGGCGAAGTCCGAATTGAGTCGATCCGTTTCGCCAATTCGCAGGCTGCTGAAGAAAATGAATAGGATGCCGAAGCCCGACGCGCATCCTATTACCGCATTCAGGGATGGTCAGGTTACTGCCAGATTGCTTCGTCGAACTGATGGCTACACACTTCCGTCGTCCACCGAAGCGGCGGGTCAATTTGTCGAACCAGGCGATGTAGTAATTCATGGGCTCGACGGATTCGCAGGCGCAATCGGCACATCTGAAGCATCTGGAAATTGTAGTCCAGTGTATCATGTATGCACGCCCCTGGATGGTGGTGACCCTCTCTTTCTTGGCAGGCTATTGCGCGTGCTCGCGATTACCGGATATTTGGGACTCTTCGCTACAAGCACACGGGAACGAGCGGTTGATTTTCGTAACTGGGATCTCTTCGGAAGAATTCCAATTCCCCAAGTCCCTCAGCAGGAGCAGAGAGAAATTGGCGCATGGATCAGTTCGATTCGGCCACTTCGCGTCGCAATTGATCGATCGAATGCCCTTGCGGTTGAGCGTCGTCAAGCCCTCATCACCGCTGCTGTAACCGGCCAGTTCGATGTCTCCACTGCAAGCGGACGCAACGTAACGGAAGGAGTGGGAGCTTGATGCCCTCCGCTCATCGCGAATCCGCCTTCGGCGCTGCCATCGTCTCCGCCATGCTGGAGCGCGGTTGGGAAGAAGGCAGTCCACACGACTACCGCCCAGACCTCGGCCTTGACACCGGCCGCCTGTTCGCCTTCATCGGTGCCACCCAGCCCGCCGAGTGGAATGAACTCCTCTCCCTCTACGGCAACAATCCGGATGCCGCGCAGCTCGGGTTCGCCAAGAGGCTTGGCCAGGCGATCGTCACCGACGGTATTCTCGATGTCCTCCGCAAGGGCGTGAAGGACCGCGGCGTGCGCATCCGTGTCGCGTACTTCAAGCCCAATCTCGTCCTGTCGGACTCCGTCCTCGATACCTACCGGGCCAACCGGCTCACCGTCGTGCGTGAACTCCAGTACGCCACCAAGCAGGCCGACCAAGGAAACCGCCTCGACTTGGCCCTGTTCCTCAACGGCATCCCGATCGCCACCGCCGAGCTGAAGAACCCGCTCAGCGGACAGGGCGTCGAGCGGGCCAAGGCGCAGTACCGCACGGATCGAGACCCGACCGAGCTGATTTTCTCGCACCGCTCCATCGCGAACTTCGCCGTCGACCCCGATCTGGTCTTCGTCACGACCCGCCTCCGCGGGGCCAAGACGCAATTCCTCCCATTCAACACCGGTTCGCAAGGTCCGGGTTGGCCCGGCGGTGCCGGCAACCCGAAGCCCTCCGCCTACGGCACCTACGCCACTTCCTATCTGTGGGAGGAGATCTGGCAGCGGGATAACTGGCTGGACTTGCTGGAACGGTTCGTTCACCTTCAGAAGTCCAAGACGCCGGGCGGAAGCGCCACCAAGTCGATCATCTTCCCCCGCTACCACCAGTGGGACGCCGTCAGGAAGCTCACCGCCCATGCCGCCCGCCACGGCTCGGGGCACAACTACCTCATCATGGCCTCTGCCGGCTCGGGCAAGTCGAACACCATCGCCTGGCTCGCCCACCGGCTCAGCGACCTGTTCACGGCATCCGATGCGGTCGAAGGTGTGCAGCCCGGTATCCCGGTCTTCGACAAGGTCATCATCATCACCGACCGTCGGAACCTGGATGCCCAGCTCCGGGAGACCGTGGGAAGCTTCGAGCAGACCGCCGGTCTCGTGGCGAAAGTGGACGAAAAGCACGGAGCGAAGTCTGAACAGCTCGCCAAGGTGCTTTCGCGGGGAGGTGGGAAGATCGTCACGGTCACTCTGCACACCTTCCCCGCGCTCCTCGACTACATGAAGCGCAACCCCACCGAGATCCACGGCAACAAATTCGCCATTGTCGTCGACGAGGCGCACTCCTCCCAGTCCGGTGACGCGGCGACCGCAGTTCGGGCCGCCCTGCGCGACCTCGGTCTGGATGCCGACTCCGACGAGGCGGGGTCGACGTCCGTCGAAGCGAAGCTGGTGCAGAAGGCCGAGCAGCGCAGTCAAGCCGCGAATCTCTCCTACTTCGCGTTCACCGCCACTCCGAAAGCCAAGACGCTCGAACTCTTCGGCACGCCGGACACCATCGAAGGGGACGCGAAATACCGGCCCTTTCACACCTACTCCATGCAGCAGGCGATCGACGAGGGGTACATCCTCGATCCGCTGCGCAACTACGTCACCTACAACACGTACTGGAAACTGGTCAGCGAAAACCCGGACGACCGCGAGGTCGACGTGTCCAAGGCGAACCCTCTCCTCGCCAGATTCGCTCTCACCCACGACTCGACCGTCGCCCAGCACGCCAAGGTCATCGTCGAGCACTTCCGTGCGCACACCGCGGGGCGCCTCGGCGGAAGAGCCAAGGCCATGGTGGTCACCGCCTCCCGCCACAGCGCCGTGCAGATGGCCCGCGCTATCAAGCAGCACAGCGGCGATATGGCGTACCGGGGGATCGGCGTGCTCGTCGCCTTCTCCGGCACACTCACCTACGAGGGTGAAGAGGTCACCGAGTCGAAGGAGAACGGTGGACTCCCGGAGAGCGCGCTGCCCAAGGCGTTCGCCTACACTCGTGCCGACGACAAAGCCGTCCGCTCCGGAGGACCAGGACAGCCCGAGTACCGCATTCTCGTCGTCGCCGACAAGTACCAGACGGGGTTCGATCAGCCTCTGCTGACGACGATGTACGTCAATAAGAAGCTCACTGGTATCTCAGCCGTGCAAACGCTTTCTCGCGTCAACCGCACAGCGGAACGCAAGGCCCAGGCCGACTTGGCGGTGCTGGACTTCGTCAACGAGGCCGAAGACATCAAGGACTCCTTCCGCCCTTATTTCGAGGAGGCTGAGACACTCCCTTCCGATCCGAACCTCCTCTACAAGGCTCAGAGTCGGGTGATGCCGCCGCCGGATATCCTCGTCGATCAGGAGATGCAGGAATTCGCGGAGGCGTATCTCGCGGCCGAGGAGAAGGCCGGCGGCTCCCAGGACACATGGAAGAAATTGCACGCCGAGCTGTACCGGCTTCTGGAACCGGCCGTAGGTCGTTTCGTCGACCAGATCGACGACGAGGAGGAAGACGGGGACGACGCTGCCGAACAGTTCCGGGCTGACCTCAAGGACTACGTCCGTAAGTACGGCTTCCTGGCTCAGATCGTCCCCTATCGGGACGCGGAGTTGGAGCGGCTGTATCTGTATGGTCGGCATCTGCTCAACCGGCTCCCACCGCGCGCCAACGGCGGAGTGGATGTAGGCGACCTGGATCTGTCCCACCTGCGGGTGGAGCAGACAGGTGAGCACGACCTCAGTTTGTCCCCCGAGGGAACGGCACAGCTGCCCGGCTTCGGCGACGGCTCCGGTGGCGCCAAGGACGAGGAGAAGTCGCTGCTCTCCGAGCTGATCGAACGCTTCAATGAGAAGTTCGGCACGGACTTCAACGAGCAGGACGTCATTCAACCGTTCAAGGAGGCCGTGGCTGATCCCAAGGTGCGGCTGGCTGCCGTGGCCAACAATGACACGGAAAACTTCGGGGTCGTCTTTGACGACGTCTTCGAGGACAAGATGGCCGATCACATCGACAGCATCGCTGACCTGGGTCGTCAGTACTTCGGGGCGGACAAGAGCTTCCGGAGTTCACTCAATCGCAGTGCCCGCAGCGCCGCCTGGCGTCTAATCCGTGACCAGGAGGGTGTCGTCGACGACGTAGCCTGATACCTCCGTCAAGCGTTTCGGAGCGGTCAGCCCGCGGAGGCCCGAGGCGGTTTTCCAGCGCAGCACCACATGTCCCATGACCCTTCGAACACGAGCGCAAATCGGGGGAACGATTGTCAGAGGAGCCGATCGCCGGGCGTTACGAGCTAATCGAAGAGATCGAATCCGGCGGCATGGGCGCGGTCTGGCGTGGCTATGACGCTGTACTCGACCGGCAGGTGGCCGTCAAACTCATCCGCCCTGACAAGATCGATTCACTCGAACAGGCCGAGATCTTCGCGAAGCGTTTTCAGCGCGAAGCCCGGGTCACGGCGCGCATTCGTCACCATGGTGTGCCCCAGGTTTACGACGCGGTCCTGGACCGCTCATATGACCGCGTCTACCTGGTGATGGAACTGGTGCAGGGTTTCTCTCTGCGGTCCTTCATCAACCCGAGCACTCCTCTGCCCGTCACATGGGCCGCAGCCATGGCCGCGCAGATCAGCACGGTTCTCTCGCACGCCCATGCCGTTCCAGTGGTCCACCGGGATCTCAAACCGGACAACCTCCTGGTCACGGGCGAAGGCGCCGTCAAAGTGCTGGACTTCGGGATCGCGGCGATAGTCGGAAAGAACGTCACACGGCTCACCAAGGTCGGGGAAACTCTGGGCACCAGCCAGTACATGGCCCCTGAGCAGGTGCGGAACATCAAGGTCACTCCGCGCAGTGACCTCTACGCCTTGGGCTGCATCCTGCACGAACTGCTCTGTGGACACCCGCTGTTCGACGGTGGGACCGACTTCGAACTTTGGCAGCAGCATGCGTCTGCACCGCCGCGCCCGCTGCGCGAGTTGCGTGCGGACGTTCCCTTGGAACTCGAACGACTGGTTCTGGACCTGCTGAAGAAGAACCCCGAGAAACGTCCAAGGGACGCATACGCGGTATACGAGAGACTCCTGCCTTTCCTGCCCGTGCCCGGTTCGCAGCCGCCACCGGCGGATGGGCGGTCACTGGGCGTCCCCGACCCGACCATGATGTACCGTCGGCCGAACGCGCCGTTCCGTGGCGATACATCGTCCGTGGTCCCCACCTCCGCCCCAGCTGACACGGACCAACCTGCGGTCGCCCCGGAAACCGGGTTGCACGACGCCATCAAGGCCGCGATCAAGCACTCCCGTGCACTTTTGAACGAGGAGCGCTACGCCCAGGCCGCACATGTCCTCCGCGAGGTGATCACCCGTGCCGCTGATGCTCTCGGTGCAGAGAGCCCTCAGTTGCTCACGCTGAGAAAGCGCTGGGCCGCTGTTCTCGTTCTTGGTGGACGTTTCGGTCAGGCTCTGCCCGAGTTTGATGCTCTGACGGCGGCCTACGTGCGGACCGCCGGACCGGCCAGTCCTGACGCGTTGCAATGTCGTCATCAAGCTGCCAACTGCCGTGCTGAACTCGGGCAGTCGACAGTGGCGCTGAAGGAATTCCGCGAGGTTCTCGACCGAATTCGAACCGCCGAAGGCGATGCGTCCGACACTGCTCTGGAACTGCGCCGCAGCATCGGCGTACTGCTGCTGGCGGAAGGCGATACGGATGCGGCGTCCGAGATCCTGGAGCCGCTCTACGCGGACCTGTGCCTCGTCTATGGCCCGGAGCATGAAGACACTCAAGAAGTCGTGGACATCCTGGCCCACCTGCGCCTTGACGAGGACTGACCACCCGTCGATTTCGGTCCCGTCCCTGTTGTAGGTTGATCGCTTTACTACGGAATCCACCGTGGCTTCTGCGTGACTCCCAGCGACTGCGACCGATTCTAGACGCTGGAGTGTCCTCAGTCGGGAGTGTCAGTTTGAGGGATCTGTCCCGCCTTGGGGTTGCGCCATGTGGTGCTGTGATCCCCGTGAGGGTCCGAGACCACCCACCGTCGTCCCGTCCCGTCGCGGTGAGATGGCGGATGCACGGGGCAGCCGAGTCCGGCGAGTCGATAGGGCCCGGTGGAAAGCAGCGTCGAAAACGACGGGACGCACCGGAACTACCGGGCCGTGCGAGTTCGGCAATAGCCCTTGATATCGCGGTGCCGGCGAGGCCCGGCTGAACGTCCGCGCAAGGACAAGGACAGGCAACAGGCGAGCCGCACCATCGACGGCGTCGAGCACTGGTACCTGCCGACGGTCGTCAGCTCCCTGTCCTCGGTGAGCGTCACGGCCTCGGCGAGGCCCGCCTGCGACCCCGGAGGAGCACCGGAACGCCGACCGGCGCCTTGACCAGGCGGCCGCAACGGGCGGCTACCTTGTGATCAAGACCTGGCTGGAGGACGCGGAGCGCGCCCCCGCCCTGCTGAGCGGGCGCACGGACGTCGTCTCCTTCGAGGTGTCCGCTGAGTTCGGTGCCATCCTGACCGCGATGATCGAGAAGTGCGGCGGCCCGCTGTGGAGCATCGTGGTCGACGTGGACCGCCCCGGAGGACCGCCCGAGTTCGGCAACATGGCGGCCGAGGCATGCGTGTGACTGGGAGAGCGCATCCGCGCCGCAGGTGCCGACCCCCCTGTCTTCCTGGACGGCGCCGCTTCGCTGACCCGGTACCCGGCCGGGCGCCGGCTGCTGAGCACCCTGACCCAGGAGGCCCGCTAAAGCGGGACCGCCCCGTACGGGATATGGCTCCTCAGCCCGATGCGCAATCCGCAGCGGTCGGCGATGCTCGATGACGATCCGGCGGGCACCATCACCGAGTCCGAGCAGATGGAACTCCCTCGGGGTGACGCCACCCGGAAGCGGCATTGGCCGGACAATCGGAAAGGCATTCCCTGCCGGACGCGTCCAGTAGCGTTACCGGTAGCACCGGATCGTCACGCGGTCGTCCCTCAGTGAAAGGTAGGTCGGCTTTGGCCGTCCACACGTTCGAAAGCACCAATGAATTCCTCGATGAGCTGCTGAGACAGCTCGCTGATGAGCGTATCCAGCTCCCCGATTTCCAGCGAGGCTGGGTGTGGTCGCAGCCGGGGATCAGCGGCTTGCTCGCATCCATTTCCCTCGGCTTTTCCGTGGGGACGCTGATGCTGCTTAGGACGGGCGGCGACGCGCGTCTCCGGCATCGCCCGATCGAGGGAGCCGAGACCACCGCCGCCCACGGTGCCGAGCAGCTGCTGCTCGACGGCCAGCAGCGCATGACGTCGCTCTTTCAGGCGCTGAAGCTGGGTACGCCCGCTCACCACGCAGGACGAGCGCGGGCGCGACCTCAGCGGTTGGTTCTACATCGACCTCGTGGCCGCTGTGGGCACGGAGGCGGATCGAGAGGAGGCCATCAGGTTCGTCCCCGCAACATCCGGAGACGTCAGCGCGGCCCCGTCTGCGAGGTGACCTCGCAGGATTCAAACGCGAGCAAACGGCGCAAGGGGTGATTCGATCAAAGGCATAACCATTGGTGGAGGGTGCCCGGCGGCCCCGCGCGGGAGGCGCTCATTCGTCGTCGATTCGTGAGATCGGTAGGAATGTTGCCGTCTTTCAGATACGCTAATCCGTCCTTGTGAGCGATCGTTGGGAGTGTGGATGGGCAAGAACGCGCAGCACGTGCCTCTTGAGGTGCAACATATCAGGAGCGCACTGTTGCGAGAATTCCAGAGCCGGATCTCCATGGCGGATTTTGAGAAGAAAGATCTACAGGAGCGTCAGAGGTCCTTGCTGTCGAGGGCGGTGTCTGCTAAGGCGGCTCGTATCCTCACCGACTGCACCTCGGATGAGGCGGCAGTGGGGGTGATCGACGGTCGGGACGATTTCGGAATCGACTGTGTGGCGTTCTCTGCTTCCGGATCAGAACTGTGGCTTATCCAAGCCAAATGGAGCGATAAAGGCGCGGCCGGGTTTGATACGCAGGCCGCCCTCAAGCTCGTGCATGGGTTGAAGAAGCTTGATAATCGCGATTTTGATCACTTTAATGAGAGATTGCAAGAACTCGCGAATCGTGTGCACGGTGTCCTTCGGCTCCCCACATGTAAAGTCAATCTGGTAATTGCGCTCGTCGGCGAGGGGCATCTGTCCATTGAGACCCGAAATATCCTCCAGGAGGCGGCTCGAGAGTTTGGTGGGCTCGGCCGGACTGTAGAGTATCAAGTTCTAGACCAGACCGATTTTCATCGAGCCGTCCGTGAAGATCTGGAACCCCAGCCCATCACTCTAAAGGTGTCGATGGACCGGGAATGGTACACCAGGGAGACGCCGTATAAGGCGGTGATTGGCGAGGTTAGCGCCGACCAGTTGGCGACTTGGTATGGTGGACAGCTTGATGTAAAAGGCCACGGTGAGCGTCTCTATGACCGTAATGTCCGCCAGTCGTTGGGGTTGACTGGGGTCAATCAGACCATGGTGGAATCTATGCTGAAAGACCCTGAAGCGTTCATGTATCGTCACAACGGCATCACCGTGCAGTGCAATAGAATTGAGCAGGAGTACCACTCCAAACGAGCAGTGGGACAGCCCACCACCCTTACTTTGCACAATGCCAGCGTCGTGAACGGCGCTCAGACAGTGACCTCCGCTTTCCGTGCGTACGAGAGGGATCCGGAATCCGTCGCCGAGGCATATGTCCTGGTACGGATCATCTCCCTCGAGGGGGCTCCTGAAGGATTTGGTCATTCCATAACCAAGGCAACGAATACCCAAAATCACATGGAGCGCCGAGACTTCATCGCCATCGATGCTGTCCAGAGCGAGATTCAAAAGGATTTCCGTCTATCGCTCGATAAAGAATACATCTTCCGGAGGGGCGAACTCGATCCTGCGCCTGATTCCGGTTGCTCGGTCACGGAAGCCGCAACCGCGCTGGCGTGCATGCACCGCGACTCGTCGCTTGCAGTGCGAGTCAAAGGGTCCACGAACGCGCTGTGGGAAGAGGGCCAGGGCGGCGCTTACATCCGATTGTTCGGGCAGCAGCCGACCGCACAGCAAATCTGGCGTGCGGTGCAGGTTTTTCGGCTGGTGCGTGATCGATTGTCAGTGCTGCGAACTCGGTTAAATGGACGCCCGGCCGCAGTGGTGGACAGTGGTTCCTTGCTGGTAGCCCATCTAGTGTTCCAGCGCATTGGCAGGGACAAGTTCGACGAATCGGACGGTGAATGGCAGATCGTGCTTAGCGAGACGCCTGCGCAGGTTGATGCTGTGCTCGCGTGTCTCATTGGCATGGTCGATTTTCATTTCACGAACAAGAGCTACATTACCAGTACTTTTGCCAATGAGGAGCGCTGCGCGAGACTGGTCGGTGCCGTACTCGACACTCTCGAAGGTGGCGTAGGGCCGGATTCGTCCATCGCTCTGCGAGCGTACGTGGATGGGGCCGCGCCAAAAAAGAAAAAGCGGCCGCAGACCGTGCGTTTGCTCGTTGACTATGATGTCATCAACGACGGCACCCCTCTCGTATATACGCCGAGCGCGGTGGAGGAAATGGCCATCGGAGTATGGCTCGACGCTGATCCTCGACGTCGTCGGGCCAGTTGGGTGAATGATCGGAAAACGCCGATCCTCTGGGAGAGTGATGGTCAGAAGTACTCGCCGACCGGACTCGTATTTAAGATATGGAACGCGGCTGGTTGGAAGGATCAGTGGAGCACGGTGCAGGGTCCCAAACAATGGAGAATTTCCGGTGAAGGAACGCTGGTGGAGATCGCTGAAAAACTTTGGAGGGGGATCATCGATGAAGGGGATTCAGAAGTAAATACTTTGACATAATGACGCGACGTTCCGGTTTTATCTGATATGATGGATCATCGCGTACCGGGCAGGGAGTGCGCTGTCACGCAACTGGGCGATCGATCAGCCGGGCGGAGCGGCGGTCCTGGTCGGGTACAGGTGATCCCGACGTCGTGGCCCCACGGGCGGGAGGGCGTCTCCCCTTCGTGCCACAGGGCGAGGAACGCCCGGCGGGCGCGGGAGACGAGGGCGTAGAAGCTGCCGAGGGTCAGGCCGAGGGCTTCGGCCGCCTCGGCGTAGTGGCCGTGTTCGGCCAGGGCGAGCAGGATGCGGCGGTGCTGGGCTGGCAGCGCGGCCCAGATCTGTGCGAGCGCCCGGCGCTCAACGACCGGGTTCTCCGGGCTGGGGGAGGGGTTCGCGGCGAGGGCCCAATACCGCTCGAACTTCGGCGTGGACGCCGATTCGTAGCCCCAGGTGTAGCCGCGGAAGGAATCGTCCTTGCGCGCGTACGCGCTGATGGCGCTCCATCCGACGATGGTCAGGTCCCTGCGGGTCGGCGGTCCGCCCGAGTGATCCGTCCCGTTGGGGGCGTTGGCGAGGCGGACCAGGTGCTCCGCGATCGCCGACCACGCCACCTGGGCCCGCGTGTGCCAGTCGAGCCGACCCGGCCACCTGATGGTCGACGAGGCCAGGGCGGCGATGTCGTCGATATCGGCGGTGCTGAACCCGTGCGCGATGGGTTCGTGGCGGGCGTGGCAGGCGTGGCGGACGTCGGCCGGGCCGGAAGCGGGCATGGCAAAGGACTCTTTCGGAGCTTGTTCGGGCGTGGACGCGGTGAATCCGCGCGGGAAGACGAGGAGAGCGGGGCGAGCGGCGGGAGACGGCTTAGGCACGCGGTGCGGTGGTGTGTGGCGCTCCGTGCGCTGCGTGGAGGCTCGCCCTCGGTGCTGCGGAGGTGCTGGTGCGGGTCGTCGGCGGGTGCGGGGGAAGGGGAATCCGCGACGCCTGCGGTCGTACCGGTGGTGCGGTCGTGCCGGTGGTGTGCGTCAGCGGGCGAACAGGGCCCAGACGGTGCGTCCACCCTGGTCGCCGTCGTAGAAGCCCCAGTCGTGGGAGAGCGCCGTGACCAGGCGGAGGCCGCGGTGGCGGTCGGCGCTCACGTCGAGCGGCTTGACCTGGGGGAGCGGCGGTTCGCCGGTGACCGGGTCGGGCCGGGGCCCGTCGTCGCCGACCGACAGGACGATCAGGCCGGAGGCGAGCGCGGAGATGCCGACGGTGACGGTGCCGTCGGGGTCGCTGCTGCGGGAGTGGCGGCAGGCGTTGCCAAACAACTCGGAGACGACCAGTTCCGCGTCGTCGACGACTCGGGAGAACGCCGTCAGCGCGGCGCGGGTCCGGCGCCGCAGCTCCGGACAGAGGGCGGGGCGGCCGGGGAAGGTCCACTCCTGGGAGACGGGAGAGGGGCGGGAGTCACTCGGGCCGACGAGGCCGCTGGACGGGAGGGCGTTCATCAGGCAGCCGCCTTTCGGGGGGTGTGGTGTGTGGCGATGGCGGGGGTCGTGTGTGTCGGCGCCGCGGGGGCGCCGGCCAATCCCAGGAGGCGGCCGGGCCAGCGGGAGGTCGCTGACGCGGCGGTCGGCGGTGTGACGGGAGGTGGGGGTGCCTCCCCCGCGAGGTGGCGAGCCGCCGCCTCGATACGGTCGGCCCGCGCCACCGAGTCCCGCCCCCACACGAACCACCACGTGCCCTGCGGCCCTTGAGCAGCTACGACGGGAACGGTGCGCCTGCGCTGCCGCACGTAGAGGACGGGAAACTCGTCGGAGGCGAGGGAGAGGAGAGCGTGCCCGCCGATGAGGCGGATGGTGGCGGCGAGCTCGGTGAGGAGTCGGAGGCGGGGACTCTCGCGAGTTGGTTCTGGTAGAGCCACTGCGGACATGAAGAAACCTCCTGCATAGTCGTCGTCTGACTGTCACGATCAGCCTTAGGTGACACTACTCATAGTGACGATAGGTAACCCAATGAGTCAAGAGAAAAATTAGATAATGCAAAAATGAGGATGGTCGATAGAGTGCCACGCATGCAACAGCCCTACAGCCCGAGCGTCAGGCGGCGCCGACTCAGCGCCAGGCTGCGCACATACCGAGAGGCAACCGGCAAGACGACCGGTCAGGTGGCCAAGGACCTCGGCTGGCAGCAGACGAAGGTCTCCAGGATCGAGACCGGGGTGAAGAAGTCCGTGCAGGCTGACGAGCTTGACGCGCTCCTGGACTACTACGCCGAGGAGAACCCGGACGTCCGGTCCGAGCTGCATGAGTGTGCTCGGATGGCGAAGCAGCGTGGTTGGTGGTCTCGGTACAAGGACGTCCTGACCATGGCATTGCCGGACTTCGAGACGGAAGCGTCCGTCATTCGGACCTACGAATGCCAGGTCATCCCGGGCATGCTACAGACGGGTGATTACGCGGAGGCGATCTTTCGAGCCAACTTGGTTCGGAGCGACGCGGAGATCCGAGAGCGGGTCTCTGCCCGGGTCAAGCGTCAAGAGATCCTTCACCGTGTTGATCCTCCGACCTACTGGGTGATCCTCGACGAGGCCACATTGCGGCGTCGTGTGGGGTCCGCCGAAGTGATGAGAGTTCAGCTTCGCCATCTCACGCATATGGCCGCGCGTCACAACATCAACATCTACGTACTACCGTTCTCCGCAGGAGCGCATCCGGCGACAGTGGGGAGCTTTGTCATCATGGACTTCCCCAACCCAACGGACGCGAGCATCGGGTACGTCGAGACACCGACGTCCAGCGTGTACGTAGAAGAGCCCAACGATCTGGCGGACCTCAACTCCACGTTTGGTGGTGCTCAGGGATCATCTCTGAGTCCGGCACGATCCCTCCAGTTCATCAACGACGTCATCGAGTCCCTAGAAGAGTGAGACTGTGCCCGAAGACCAGGTGTGGCGTAGGAGTAGCTACAGCGGGGTGAACAACAATTGCGTTGAGGTGTCCATGCCTCATTGGCGCAAGAGCACCTACAGCGGGGCCAACGAGAACTGCTTGGAGGTTGCCCAGTTTTCCGGCGCCACCGCCCTCCGGGATTCGAAGGCCCCGGACGCCGCCACCCTGACCTTCTCCTCGGCCGAGTGGTCAGCACTTGTCCGCTCTGCCTGTGCTGGGGTGCTTTGAGGTCGTCTCCAGCGGCATGAGCGTCGGGCGTTACGCTCTGCCGCATGACGCCGATGACACCGGATGGTCCCGATTCCGCACCGCTCGAAGACGTCTCCGCCAGTGACGACACGGGTGGACGGTTGCGGAACCTGCGGTTTCTCGTTGATCGGCTGTTCGGTGGCGATCCGGCGGAACTCGTACGCGACATCGACGCTCATCTCGCTCGGCAACCCGAGGACGTCTACGCCTTCGAGCTTCGGAGTTCGCTTCGTCAAGAGGCCGACCTCCTGGTGGGGCATCTGAGCGAAGGCGACCTCGCCTGCACCCTCCACGGCAGGCTCATGGTCCGCCCCTCCGTCGCCGCCCAGCTTCGGCACGTCGGCGACGCACTGCCGGCGATGCGGCTGGAGCACGCGCCGCCGTTCTCGCCTCCCCCGCCCGGTCGGCAATTGGAGCGGGTTCTCACGGGGCACAGAGCCCCTGTCGTGTCGCTCGACTGGAGCCCGGACGGCCGCCGCCTGGCCACCCTGGGCTCCTACGACACGTCCGTGCGGGTCTGGGACGCCCACACCTGGGAACAGGTCCACGTCATCACGGTGCCCGGTGCTTCGCTCGACACCGTCCGTTGGAGCCCCGACGGCGGCCGGATCGCGGTGGTCGGGAGGAGCGACCGGTTCCCTGATGCGGAGAAGAAGTACGAGCCCGGAGACGAGTACGACTTCCCCGATATCACCGTGGAGCAGCACGTGCACACCGTCATCGTGTTCGACACGGCGACGTGGGCGGAGACGGCGGCGACGGGAACCCTGCCGAAGAGGTCGATGAAGGCGCCGGCCATCGCGTGGGCCCCGGACGGACGCAGCCTGGCGATAGCCGGTGCGGGCGGACCGTGGCTGTGGCGGTTCGGGGCCGACGAGGAATTCGTCCACCTCTCCTCCGACCAGGGCGGTCCCTCTGAGATCGCCTCCGCCTTGGCGTGGCATCCGCTCGCAGGTCTGGTGGCTCTGGCCGCCGGCCGTTCACTGACCCTGTGGGCGCATCCCGGTTCCTCGAATGAACAGCGAACGTGGACGGACGACCGGTTGAGCGCGGCTCATGACGGCCTGCGCTGGCGCCCGGACGGCAGGATGCTCGCGCTGGGCGGCGGAGTCGCGCTGAAGGTCGTCGACCCGCACGACCAGGCCGTGCTCTGGGAGCACGACGGCCAGGAGAGGGGGAGCAAGACGCTGTTCCAAGCCGCCACCTGGTCGGCGGATGGAGCGAGACTCGGGGCCCTGACCTGGATCGACCGCAACCCCGTACACATGGTCTGGGAGGTTCCGCGCACGGCCGCTGAATTCCGAGCGGGAATGGCTCCGCTCAAGGGGAGCGAGACCGACCTTCGCGTGGACCCGGAACACGACATCGGATGGCAGGCTGAGACGGGCTTGATCGCCACGGGGGACGAGTCGTGTGTCCGGATCTGGTCGAGTGGGCCGGGGGCGGAGGCGTTCCCACGGCCGACGACGATGCGCACGGTCGTGTGGAGCCCTGATGGGGCTGCTTTGGCGGCGCGCGCGTATCGCAACGATGGCTGGAGACTCGTCGACGCCGAGAACGGAGCCCTTCTCCCGGGAGAGTGGAAGGTCTGCCCGTTCCCTCGGCTGACCGATGAGGCGGCCGCCGCCTTGCAGCGCCACATCGACGACCGCGCAGTGGACGACTACGAGCACATCCACATCGAGCGTCACGGGATGAACAAGAAGGTCACTTTCAGCCCGGACCAGAAGTGGGCCGTGATCGAGGGGCGGGGCGAGCCCGCGACCGTGGTCGACGTGGTGTCGGGGGAGGAGCGACGGCTGGGGATGAGCGGCATCCCGGGGGCGTCCGTGTGCTTCACCCCTGACAGCCGGCGAGTGGTGAGAGCCGCCACGAAGTACGTTCGCGATCCTGCCGACCGCCTGGCAAGGGACCTGATCTTCCATGTGTGGGATCTGAAAGCCGACACGGAGCCGGTGGTGGTGCGGTGGCGCGCGAAGGGCATCGGCCACATCCACGGCCTCGCGGCGACTCACGCCCATCTGGCGATCGTCACCGCCAACGGCAGGATCGGACTGGCGGAACTCGCTGATCTGAGCCGGGTGCGCTGGCTGAAGGTGAACGGTGCCGTTGTCGACGCCGCCTTCGATCCGGCGGGCAAGCGCCTGGCCGCGGTCGGTGACTCGGGCCTGTACGTGATGGACGTCCGCACCGGCGCCTGAAGCCCAGCCTGTCGGGGCCCCGCTCCGGAGCGGGGCCCGACGCCCGACCAGGGCGTACTGCCGATCATCAAGGCACTCGTGGTCGCAGGATGCCGGGCAGCGCCTGTCGCGATGCCGGATTGGCGAGCCCCGCGGTTTCCACGCGGTGGGAGACGTATCAATCACAAGAGGAGGGGCGGGCCCGGCCGAATGCCCACCCCTCGTCAGTCCTGCCCCCCGCCAGGCGGTCGCCCTGCCTGGGATTCCGTGATCCACAGAGGGTTTCCATCACCACAGGTAACGGAAGGCCCGTCAGCCGGCTGGATGCTGGTGCGCATCACGCGCAGCCAGGACCCGCCGATCTCGGCCACCGGATGCTCTGATGAACGCATAAAACGATGCGTCCTGACCTGGTTGTGGATCGTTCGGGCGCTGTCAGACCACCGTACGACGGAGAACTCGGGCTCCATGAAACCGGCGTAAGTCGCTGCCGAGTGGTCCTGCGGATCGCCGACGTGACCGGCCGCCACTCGAGTCAACGATGCACGGACCAGTTTGTGAACGACGGGCATCGCGTCCACGCAATAACTCGCCCAACTGATGTCATCCGCAAGGGGGATCCCGCCACTCTGCGCGAGAATGTTGCCGGTGTCGAAATCGTCATCCATCCGGTGAACGGTGATACCGCCGGTCGAGTCCCCGTTGCGAATCGCCCATGGCAGAGGCGCAGGCCCCCGGTATTTCGGCAGCAGCGAGACATGAATATTGATGGCTCCGAGCCTCGGGATGTCCAAGACATAGCGAGGGAGCTTCCAAGCGAATCCGAACACGATGAGTACATCGGGGCGGTAGTTCTGTAGGGTGCCCGCAAGTCCGCGAGTGCTTCCGGGAACTATCAGGTCCATTCCCTGTGGAAGGGATTCGACGATCGATGCGGTTGTCGTTCCTGCGTCATCGAGTTTCGGGCCGCCTGAACGAAGGGAGCGGCCGTAAAGATACGCGACGGGGACGTGTCCGGAATCCGTGCACGCCGCATGGATCGTGGAGAACTCTTCAGGGCCGGAGGAGATCACAGCTATTCTGAGAGGAGTCGACATCTCCCTATTTCTTTTGGTGACGCAATGATGGCGATGGTCGGACCGGTCGTTACGTCAGGATGTACTCAGCGTGCGGAACGCCGATCTTCCAGGCTGACTCGAAAGCGTCTGCGCAGATGCGTGCCACCTCGGGATCGGAACTGAGTTCGTTCCCGACCCAACCGCCTTCGCCCGTGAAGTGGTTGAACAGGACTGTTCTCCCGTCGATGACCCAGCAGTCATTTCCCGGAAGAGCCAGTCCGGAGGCGTGCCGCCGAGGCAGCCACCGTACGTCTTCCCCCGCAGCGATATTCTGCGGCGTCCCCTCGTGCTCGAACCTGATGTACTCGGTCACCGGTTCAGATATGATTCGCAAGCGACGCAGGCGAACGCCGCGCGCCGCGGTGTCCCTCATCAGCTTGAGCCACCCGGCCTTGCTGGCGGCGTCCTGCTCAGGACCCCATTTTCCGGCCCGCCATTTCTCAATGTCGGACTTTTCTTCCTCTACCGCGTAGTGGTCGCGCATTTCCAGATGGCAAGCCGACTCGCGGGCGGCGTTGAAAAGGCTCGCCCAACCATCGGCGTCAAGCGACTCCATCTAGGTAATCCTTCGGCGCGTAGGTGAAAAGCGACGCGGGTACACGGACGACGGTTTCTCCGGAAGGCACTTTCATCTGGTCGAGATCTTCCGGATCGGTCACCGTATATCCCTGTACGATGAAGTCACCGCTTTCCTCGTCCCGGTACAACCGCGGTGAACCGCCCTGGCCGGTGGAACCACCGACGAATTCGATCTTCATAATCCATTCCCGACTCTCGACGTTGCGATCCATCGCTTGGCACGGCGCAGGTCCAGAACCACCGACCCGCGGCCACCCTACTACCGTCACCCGCTCGCTAGGCTTGTGCTCTTTGGCTCTCCACGTGCCCGGGAGATTTCACGTCGCGGGCTTCTTCCGGTGTATCCCCGAGCGCGACACTCCATACGAGGTTCTCCCTGGTCGGCGACGTTGACTGGGTGACGGGAGGAGGAATGATGGAGAGGAAGTCCGATCAGGGATCGGAGCGCCGCGCCGATTCCGCACGCCGGACGGACGCCCGAAATGACCTTTCGGGATCAGCAGGAAATGTGGTCCAGGCGAGTGATGTCAGCGGAGGCGTCCATTTCCACGCAGCGGCTCTCACCGCAGTTTCCCGACCTGCCCAACTACCGGGTGACGTGCGGGGATTTGTCAACCGAACCGATGAACTGTTGCGGTTGGACACCCTGGTGGAAGGTTCCGGTGCCTCCCAGGAGTCCGGAGGGCTGCGCATCGCCGTCGTCATCGGCACGGCCGGGGTGGGAAAGACGTCCCTCGCGATCCGCTGGGCACACCGGATCAAGGATCACTTCCCGGACGGGCAGTTATACGTCAACCTGCATGGATACGACCCGGGCCCGTCAGTGGCCGTCACGGATGTCCTCGGGCGCTTCCTACGTGCACTGGATGTGCCGGCGGAGCGAATCCCCAGTGATGAGGAGTCACGTGCGGAACTGTTCCGTTCTGCGACAGCCGGACGGTACGTACTCATCGTCCTTGACAACGCCGCAACAGCAAGGGAGATCCGGCCGCTGCTACCCGGTTCGACCAGTTGCCTTGTGGCGATCACAAGCCGCACCCGCATGTCGGGTTTGGTGATACGGGAAGGAGCGCATCGTGTGAGTGTGGAAACACTGTCGCAAGCCGAGTCGGTCCTGTTGCTGCGGACCATCATCGCCGAGTATCGCGCTGATGACGACGATGCCGAGTTGGACGAGCTGGCGAGCCTGTGCGCCCGGCTACCGCTGGCGCTCAGGATCGTGGCCGAACGGGCTGCGGCACGACCGCACATGCCACTGCGCGACCTGATCTCAGAGTTGCGTGACGAGTCCGGGCTATGGGACGCGCTGTCGGCGACGGGGGAAGAGGAAGCCGACGAAGCGGACGCCGTACGTACCGTGTTCGCCTGGTCATACCGCGCTCTCACACCCCCTGTCGCACGCATGTTCCGGCTGCTGGGACTGCACCCCGGATCTGAATTCGGGGTGGAGGCCGCTGCGGCGCTCCTGGCCACTACGCCGGTACGCGCCCGCCGCCACCTCGACGGCCTTGCCGGTGCACACTTGCTGGAGGAATGCGGCCATGACCGTTACCAATTCCACGATCTGCTCCGTGCCTACGCCATGGACCAGGCGCAGCGTGAGGAATCGGAGGAGGAACGACGCGCCGCGCTGGAACGCGTCCTCGGTTGGTATCTCCACTCTGCGGCGGCCGCCGCCGAAGCCGGCTCATGCACGTACACCATGCCGCTCGCCCTTGAGCCGCTGAGTGACCGCGTCGAGCCGATGGCCTTCGATGATGGCAAGGCGGCCATCGCCTGGTATGAGACCGAACGCGACAACCTCACCGCTGCGGTTCGTATCGCCGGCGTCACGGGGATGGACAAGATCGCCTGGCAGATCCCTGCCGTTCTGACGATGGTCATCGCTGATCGAGAGCCGGCCGACGCCTGGCTCCCCTCCCAGCGAACCGCCCTCGAATCCGCGCGCCGTGCGGGAGACCCGTACGGCGAGGCCATCACCCTCGACAACCTCGGGATCGCCTACCGGCACCTCTTCCGCCTGGACGAGGCCGCAGAGTGCTTTGAGGCCGCGTTGCGGATCTTCCAGGACCTGGGCAACACGTTCGGGCACGCCCGAGCCGCCAACGGCCTGGCCGTGTGCCACATGTTCGCTCACCGTCTCGACGACGCCGGGATCCGCTTCGAGCAGGCACTGGAGCAGGTGAACGAGCTCGATGACCCTGTGTACATCGGCGCCTTCACGCGCAATCTCGGGTGGGCGGTCCTCGAACAGGGCGATCTCGATCGGGCCGAGACGCTGTTGAGCGAGTCGGTGGCCCTTCTGGCCGGTGCGCAGGAGCCGCTGGAGCAGGCGGAGGCATTGACCCTTCTTGCGGGTGCCCACCGACGGAAGCGGCGGTTCGCAACGGCCAAGCAGACGGCCGAGCAGGCATTGGCCATTTCGGGCGAGGCCGACGGCAAGCTGTTCGAGTCCCTCGCCCTGCTGGAACTGGGGCGCATCGCGCTGGCGAGCGAAATGGGCACCGAAGCCCTGAGCCATCTCCAGCAGGCGGCCGTCCTCTTCCAACGAGTCGGCCGACCTGATCTTCAAGCCGCCGCGTGGGAAACGACCGGCGAAGTGTGTCTCCTACTGGGACGGGTTGAGGATGCCATCGCGTTTCACCGTCAGGCATGCTCAGCGTTCCGCAGCCGGAACGACCGGTGGTCTCTGGCGCGGTCGCTCCGTCACCTCGCCGTCGCCTTGACGCGCCACGGGTCCCCGGCGGAAGCCCAAGAACACGACAGTGAGGCGCGTCGACTGCTCTTGGCCTTCCCGGACTCACCGGACCGAGAAGACGACTCAAGCGGCTGATGTGGCAGGAACTCGGCCTCGACCCCGATGTCACGCGCACCCACACCGTGTGGCGAGGCACCCGCCGCCTCATCGAGCTGGACTTCGGAAAGATCCGCTCCGGCGGGTCCATGTCCCTGGAGCGGCACCGCTTCGTGCCGGAGGCGCAGGGGGCGCTGCGCGTCGTCATCGACTTCCCCTTCGACGAGGGCAGCCACAGCTCGTCCGAAGCCCGCACCCGCGTGCAGGAGCTCCGCGACGAGTTCACCGAGCCGCCCGCCACCCTCGCCTGAATCCCCAACCTCCTGTCGGCCGATCGCGAGCAGGACGCCCGCCGGCTGCTGATGATGGAGAACCTGCTCCAGCCCGGCGTTATCGAGGAGAAGGCCCCCAACTGGGGCTCGGAGGACCGCCGCGAGGCCCGCGCGCAGCTCGACAACCAGCGCGCCCAGATTGAAGCGCAGCTACGGGGTCTGATGCGCGGTGCCTACGGGCGCAACGACACCGATTTCGGCACGCCCATCGATGACCACGTCGAGCCCTTGGCGCACGGAGCGCGCATCCGCATCGAAGCCGGCAGCCAACTGCCTCCGGCGCGCCAGTACATCACCGGCCAGCTCCTGGACAACCTCTACCCCGGGCACCCCGTGTTCGCCGCTCCGAACGGAGCCGTTTCGGCGCGCTCGCCGCGCTCCAAGGGCTACTGACCCTGCTGCGCGATTGCGGCCACCCGGGCCTGCTCGTGGTGCTGGACGAGCTGGAGACCCTGCAGCGGGCGCGCACCGATACCCGCGACAAGGGGCTCAACGCGCTGCGGCAATTGCTCGACGAGATCGCGGCCGGCCGATTCCCCGGGCTGTACCTGGTCATCACCGGCACCCCCGCGTTCTACGACGGCCCGCAGGGGATCCAGCGGCTGGCCCCGCTCGCCCAGCGGCTGGCGACCGACTTCCTGCCCGACCCGCGCTTCGACAACCTGCTGGCCCCCCAGATCCGGCTGCCCGGGTTCGACTTGGAGCGCCTGCACCTGCTGGGGATCGCGATCCGCGACCTCTACGCCGAGGGGGCGGATGAGCCCGCCCGCGTCCGTGCGCGCATCGACGACACCTACCTGATGGACTTCGCCCGCACCGTCGCCGGGGAACTCGGCGGCCAGGTGGGGGTCGCGCCGCGCATGTTCCTGCGCAAGCTCGTCGACGTGGTCGACCGGGTGGACCGCATCGAGGAGTTCGACCCGCGAGTCCACTACCGGGTGGAGATCAAGGGCGCCGACCTCACCGACGTCGAACGCAACGCGTGGACCCAGCGCGCCGACTCGGCCGACGAGGTGGAACTCGACCTGTGAGCGCCACCGGCAGCAGCCTCGACCTGCTCCACCCCACCCTCGCCCACCACGTGGTCAACACGCTGGGGTGGCCGGGGCTGCGTCCGCTGCAGCGCGACGCGCTGGGACCGCTGGTGGCGGGTGACGATGCGGTATTGCTGGCGCCGACAGCGGGGGGCAAGACCGAAGCTGCGCTGTTCCCGCTTCTGTCGGCGATGGCCGCAGGCGGCTGGTCCGGGACGTCGCTGCTGTACGTGTGCCCCATCAAGGCGCTGCTCAACAACCTGCTGCCGCGCGTGCAGAGCTACGCGGGGTGGATGGGCCGGTCGGCCGACCTGTGGCACGGCGACGTCGGCACCGCCGCGCGGCAGCGCATCCTCCGCCGGCGCCCCGACATCCTGCTCACCACACCGGAGTCGCTGGAAGGGATGCTGGTCAGCACGAAGGTCGACCACCGCGACATGTTCTCGGGACTGCGCGCCATCGTCGTCGACGAAGTGCACGCCTTCGCCGGGGACGACCGCGGCTGGCACCTGCTGTCGGTCCTGGAGCGACTCGCCCGGCTGCGGTCCGGCGCCATCCAGCGGGTCGGGCTGTCGGCGACCGTGGGAAACCCCGATGATCTGCTCACCTGGCTGCAGGGCAGCGGCGCGGGCACCCGGCCCGGCCGCGTCATCGCCCCCGGGGTACGCCTTCCGGGCGCCGCGGTCCCGGCGGAGCCGCCCCCGGGGGACGTGGAATTCGACTACGTGGGTTCGCTCGACAACGCGGCCAAGGTCATCGCGGCGCTGCACGCCGGGCAGAAGCGGCTGGTGTTCTGCGACTCCCGGCAGTCGGTCGAGCAGTTGGGCGCCGCACTGCGGTTCCGCGGTGTGACCACGTTCCTGTCGCACGCCTCCCTGGCCGTCGACGAGCGGCGCCGCGCGGAGCAGGCGTTCGCCGAGGCGCGCGACTGCGTGATCGTCGCCACGAGCACTCTGGAACTGGGCATCGACGTCGGCGACCTCGACCGGGTCATCCAGATCAACGCCCCCGGCACGGTCGCCTCCTTCCTGCAGCGTATCGGCCGCACCGGGCGCCGCTCCGGCGCCGAGCGCAACTGCCTGTTCCTTGCCACCGACGAGCACGGGCTGTTGAGGGCGTCGGCACTGCTGCACCTGTGGGGGAGGCACTGGGTGGAGGCCGTGGACCCCACCCCCGAGCCGCGGCACATCATCGCCCAGCAGCTGCTGGCCCTGTGCCTCCAGGAAGCCCAGGTCGGCGAGCGCCTATGGGCCGAGTGGTGGCCCGGGCTGGAGCCGTTCGCACACGCGGAGCCGATCGTGGCGCACCTGCTGCGCGAGGGGTTCGTGGAACGCGACGGCGGCATGCTGATGGTCGGACCCGCAGCGGAGCGCAGGTTCGGGCGCCGGCACTTCATGGAGCTGACCTCCGTCTTCACCGCTCCGCCGGAGTTCGTGGTGCTGCACGGGCGCACGGAGATCGGGCGCGCCAATCCGGCACTGCTGTCGGCGAGAGAGCAGGGGAGCGGCCCGAGGAGGCTGCTGCTCGCCGGGCGAAGCTGGGCGGTCACGTGGGTCGACTGGAAGCGGCAGAGGTGCCACGTGGAGCCGGCGGACGACGGCGGCACCGCACGCTGGGACTCCGCCGACCGCACCGGAGCGTCGTTCGCGCTGACCCGTGCCGTGCGCGATGTGCTCCTGGGTGCCGATCCGCCCGTCCGGAGGACACAGCGCGCAACGGCGGCCCTGGCCGAGGCGCGCGAGCGCCACGCCGACCACGTGCACCCCGATGGCCCGGTCATCACCCGCACCTCCGGCGGCGATGTCCGATGGTGGACGTGGGCGGGCACGCGGGCCAACCTCACCCTGCGCGCCACGCTCGCCGGGGCGGCCGATCCCGGCCAGCAGCCGCACGACCACTTCCTGCGGCTGCGTGACGACGTCGGTCCCACAGAGTGGGCCGCGCTGACCGCCGGAGCGGTCGACCGGATCGCCCTGCCCGAGGTCAGCGGGAAGGCCCTCGCGGGCCTGAAGTTCACCGCCGCCCTCCCCCCGCACCTCGCCGCGCGGACGCTGGCGGCCCGCCTTGCCGATGTCGATGCGGCCGGTGCCGTGCTCCGGGAGAAAGCGCGCTTCACCATGCAGTGAGGGGCCGCGTTGCGGTCCCGCGCCCCGGTGAAGACCATTCCGAGCGCATGCCCGGCGCGTTCGAGGATAGGGAGGGGGATATCGGTGTCGGGGACCAGCGAAACACTCGCCAGGCGCTCCCGCCACGAGCGCTCGTGCCTGTCGAGAAGCTCACGCGCACCGATCCGGGTCACAGGGGGGATGGTAGGGCTCCACGTCTCGACTTCTTGTGTCGTCTTTCGACGCGCACGCCGCCGGGAAGGGGCTTGGCCGACGGTGACCCGGCGGATCATTGGGAACCGCCGGGCTATGACCCTACGAATCAGCGTTTCCGCTGTCCAGCGGAGTACGCGGCGACAACGTTTTGCGTCCGCTGCGGCCCATTGCATAATTCGGGCGATGTCGGGGAGGCCGATGTCCGGATCAGGTCATTTCCCCTGTTCAAGTCATACCGTTGTCGCAGCGATGCTATAGCTATTGAAAAGGGCGCCGACTTTCCGTGGATTCGGGCCCTTCCGACCGACCGGGACCCTGGCATATCGAATGGACGGCCTGTGCACGAGCTGAACCTCCTCATCCGCTTCGACGAGGACGTCACCCCCGATGAAGCAGATGCCCACACGCGGACGCTCCTCCTGCGGCTCGAACGCCTCCCCATCGACACCGTGGAGTTGACCCGCGGCGCGGCCGAGCCGGAAACCCGCGCCGATCTCGCGACGGTCGCGGGGGCGATCACGCTCGCGGGCTTTGCGCTCAAGACCACCCTGCCCCACATCGTGGAGGTCATCACGGCCTGGTTGGAGGCCAGCGGACAGCGTTCGGCGGCCGTGGAGGTCGACGGGCGCCGCATCGAGGTCAAAGGGCAGCGAGTGACGCGCGCCGACGTCGAAGCGTACGTGAAGCTGTTGGGGGGCGGCGATCCCCGGTACGGCAACGGTGGCGGTGACTGATGCGGGGCGATAGGAAGCGTACGGCCATCCTCATCGGGGTCGATCGTTACGACGACCCTGCGTTCCCCGACCTCAAATCGCCCTCTGCCGATGTGAAAGCCATCAAGAAATCGCTGGAGCAGAACGGGCACTTCCGTGTCAAGTCCTTGCCTCCTGACCCTACCTACACGGATGCTATTGAGGCGCTTGATGAGGTCTTCACCGATAGCACGCCCAATGATCTGGTGTTCGTGTCGTTCTCCGGCCATGGCATGACCGACAAACACGGCAACCTCCACCTGCTCTTGCGGGATTCCCGGCCGAACCGGCTGATGAGCACTGCGATCTCCGCTCAGAAGCTCCAAGGGCTGCTGCGTGACACCCGAGCCGACGGCAAGGTGCTGCTCCTCGACTGCTGCCACAGCGGCGCCTTCGCCGACGGGTTCGGCACCCGCAGCGCGGACGATGAGATCGACGCCATCGACGTCGGGCGCCAGCTCAAAGACGCCAAGGGCACATATGTCATGGCGGCATCCGGTGCCACCCAGAAGGCGCACGAGGGGGACAACAGCTCCCGGGTCCAGCCCTCCGTGTTCAGCGCGGCCGTCGCCCATGGGCTGGCCGGCCACGCCGGCGATGCCGATGGCGATGGCTGGATCGACCCGACCGACCTGAATCTGCACGTCGAGCGCGCGCTCGAAGGCGACGGACGGCAGCGCACCACGGTCTTCACCGATGGCCTTCAGGGTCGCATCCAACTGGCACGCCACATCGGATCGGCAACGGCGACCCCGCTCGCGTCCCCCGGCGGGGAATCGGCAGAAGACGGAGCCGCCGGTGCGACGACGACCGGCCCAGCGCCCCTCTCCGAGGGTGCGAGGCGGCCCGCCCGCCCCGACGCGCCGTTCGACGCTGACCAGTGGCGCTCGCTCCTCGGCTACTACCGCTCTTGTCTGGAGCGCGAAAGCCTGCTTCAGCAGTTGCCCAAGGCACAAGGGAAGTGGTTTGCTCCGTGCGTCATGGGCACGGAGACATTGCTCAGCGGCGCGGAGACCCGCTGGCGGGCGACCGGGCGGGCCGCGAACCTCGCCCGCGAGGCCCATCGCACCGGTCAATCGCTGCGGTACGGCTACCCGGCGGTCCTGGTGGACGTAGGGCGTTCGACGGTCTCCCGGGGCCAGCGTGATCGCAGGGTGGCGCCTCTGATCGCCATGGATGTGGAGGCGAAGGTCGAGGGGGACGCTGTCTTCCTCGTTCCCGTGGGCGAACCTCAGCTCAACGAGGGTCTGCTCCGCACGGCCGCGGACCTCCCGCCCGACGCCGTAGCCGAACTGGTCGCGGCGTTCGAAGCCGACTGGGGTGGGCAAGGCGTGGCCGGGCTCGGCGACAAAGCACGGACATTGCTCCATGCGCTGGGGCTCCCGCGTGAGGACTTGAAGCCGGGCGCGCTGGGCGACGACGTGGTGGTGCAGTTCAGGCCGGCCGGAGCGCAGAACGTCGCGATGGTCCACGTGGCCGAACCCGCGAGCGGAGCCGTGGGCGGTCTCGTGGCGGACCTCGCCGTCGGCGGGAAATGGGCGCTCAAGGTGGAAGACATCCACACGTCCGCATTGGGCGCCCTTACGGCATCGGACAGAGCCGCCTCGCCTGGGACGACCCCATCTGCGCCGGCGTTCCGCCCCGTCATCACTGGGCCGGGCAATGACTCGCAGGAGAAGGTGCGCATCGCCGCCATGACCCGGCGGCTCACCGTCGCCACCGGCGCACCCGGCACGGGCAAGAGCGAGCTGATCACCTCGATCGTCACCACGGCCGTGGCGGCTGGGGAGTCCGTTCTCGTTGCCTCCACCAACAACGAAGCCGTCGACGTGGTGGTCAAGCGGGTCAATGGGCTGTTGCCGCAGGCCGACCTCATCGTGCGTTCGGGGAACCGGGACTTTCGCAAGAACGAGCCGGGCATCCTTGATCGCATGCTCTCAGCGCGGTTCGAGCGTGTGGACGCCCCGACCGCGGCGGAGCGCATCGACGCGCACGAGCGCCGGATCGCCCGCGCGCGTCAGGCGATCAACGACGTGGCCGAGGCCGAACGGGAGCTCGCCGTCCTCGCGCCGGTGTGGCGGCGCGAGGCCGATCGGCTTCCCGCTGGAGTGAGCGTTGACGCGTTCGGAGACGCGGCTGAGGTGCGCCGCTGGATGCGCCGGGTCGACGGGGCTCTGGAGAGCCGCTGGACCGGTTGGTGGCACCGCCGCCGCACGGGTCGCGCTCTGGGCATCCCCCCGGAGAAGGACGCGCTCATCGCCCTCGGCCGGTTCCTGAACGTCCACGCCGAATGGCTCGACGCGTCGGCTCGCGCGGGCGATCCGGATGATGCGCGCCGCGAGCACGCGCGCATCGCCGGTATCCGAGAGGAGAGCCGCGGCGACGCCAGGGCGTATCTGACCGGCCGGGTCGCGCAGGCCCTCACCGAGGGAAGGGGCGCGATCGAGGCCCGCCTCCGGGTTCTCGCCGGGGAGCAGAGCTCGTGGTCGGGGATGCAGCGCCTCCTCCGCTCGGTCCGTGCGTGGGCTACCACATCGCGGTCGGCCCGGGTGTTTCCGCCCAACGCCGGTCTGTTCGACCTGGTCGTCATCGATGAAGCCGGCCAGTGCACCGTCGCCGACCTGGTGCCCCTGCTCTACCGGGCCAAGCGTGCGCTGGTCATCGGCGACCCGCACCAGATCCAGCCGATTCACGCGCTCAAGGACCACGAGGACCGAACGCTCCAGGAGAGGGCCGGACTCGACTCGCAGTGGCTCGACGACCGCTCCCTCGTCTTCTCGAAGACCTCCGCGTACCTCGCCGCCGCATCGGCCGTCGCAGCATCCGGTGGGGAGGTGCTGTGGCTGGACGAGCACTACCGCTGCCACCCCGACATCGTGCGGACCGTCAACCGCCGCTTCTACGGCGGCCGACTCCAGATCCGCACTGATCCGGGTCGGCTCGCGGTCAGGGGCGGACCGGCCATCGAGTGGATCGACGTGCGGGGCGAAACCGACCGTCCTGGCGGCTACTCCTGTCGCAACCAGGAGGAGGCCGCGGCGGTGGTCAAGCTGGTGTGGGAACTGGGGGCCGAGCTTCCTCCGGAGGCCGGCATCGGGGTCGTCAGCCCCTTCTCCATGCAGGTGCGCCACCTCAAGGAGATCCTGGGGGACAGGGCCGGCGAACGTATCAAGGTGGGCACCGCGCACACCTTCCAGGGCAAGGAGCGCGACGTGATCGTCGTGTCCCCCACGGCGGCCGAAGGCGTACTCAAACGCAGTGGGGACTGGGCGGACCGCGAGCAGACCCTGTGGAACGTCGCCGTCACCCGGGCGAAGTCCCGGCTCTACATCGTCGGCGACCGCGGGTACTGGGCGGCGCGCGACGGCCTGCTGGGCGATATCGCCGCCGCGGGCACGCCGGGTCCCGCGCCGGAGGAACCCGGGGCGCGGGACGAGGCACGCGCACAGTTGTTCACCGCGCTGCTGGAGGCGGGCGCCGACCCGCGCCGGAGCGAGCCGGTCGACGGCTACACCGCCGGTATCACCGTGCCCACCGCGGGTGGAGGAGAGGTGGCGGTCATCATCGACAGGGCGGGCATCGGCGACCCCAACGCGGGCCCGGCCGGACGCGGCCTACAGCGCGCACTCGACCATGCGGCCCTGTTCGAGGCCGTCTCCGGGATCCCGACGATCCGGGTCCCCGCCTGGCGCTGCTTCGCCGAGCCCGACACCCTGGCGGCGGAGATCATCGGGAGATAGTCGGCGGATGGCCGACACCGGCCGTCGCTCGGCCGCACCTTTTTGATCAATGGGCGGACGTGGGGCTGAGGCGGCTGGTACTTTCAGTGGTTCTCCACGTCCCTGGTCCTTTTCGTGTTCGACATGAAGGATGATCCTTGAGCTACTCCGCGGAGATCAGCCGCGTCAACCCCTCTGCCTTCATCTTCCTCATCGACCAGTCGCATTCCATGATCGACTCGATCGGTGGTGAGCAGCGGCGTCCGAAAATGGACGTGGTGGCCGACTCGCTCAACCGGCTGCTGACCGAACTCGTGGTCAAGTGCGCCAAGGAGGAAGGCGTACGCGACTACTTCCATATCGCCGTCCTCGGCTACGGCAACCGCAACGTCGCTTCGGCGCTCCCCGCCGGGCTCGGCGGGTCCGGTCCCGCGCCGGTGAGTGTCATCGCCGACAATCCGCTGCGTGTCGACAAGAAGATGCGCAAGGTCCCCGACGGTGCCGGCGGATTGGTGGAATTGGAGACCGACTTCCCCATTTGGGTCGAGCCCGCCGCGAACGGTTCCACGCCCATGTGCCAGGCGCTGAACCGCGCGACCGAGATCGCGCGCGCCTGGGTCGACGAGCACCGGTACGGGTTCCCGCCGATCGTCTTGAACCTCACCGACGGTGAGGCCAACGACGGCGATCCGGTCGAGTCGGCGGCGCAGCTCACCTCCGTTGCGACGGAGGACGGCGGCGTCCTGCTCTTCAACCTGCACGTCTCCGATTCCAGCCGGACCCCTGTCACGTTCCCCGACGACCCCGCCGGCCTGCCCGATGCCTACGCCCGCACCCTCTTCGCCATGTCGAGCGGCCTGCCGCCGCACATGCGCGCGTACGCGGGGCAGAACGGCTACACCACGTCGGAGTCCACCCGCGGGTTCGTCTACAACGCCGACATGGTCTCCCTCGTCCAGTTCTTGGACATCGGCACCCGAGCCCTCGCGCTTCGATGACCTTGCTCAGTGCGAGCGCCGCCGTCCACCACGCGGCCAAGGACGGCAACTCCGCGGCGGAGTACGAGGACGCCTGGTCGGTCGCGCGCCCGACGCAGCCCGATGAGGAGTTCGACGCGCGGGGCTGGCGGTGCGCTGTGGCCGACGGTGCGTCCGAAAGCCTGCTGGCGGGCAGATGGGCCGGCGAACTCGTCCGTGAATTCGCCGGGTCGGTGGCGGCGGCGGATCCCGCGTCCTTCGCCGCGGCGGTCCGGCGCGCCGCCGACCGGTGGCCGGCCGTCGTCGCGCGCTACACCGAACAGCGAGAGAACGAGGGCAGGCCCGTCAAGTGGTACGAGAGGCCCGGACTGGAGAAGGGGGCTCATGCGACGCTGCTCACCGTCGAGGTCGCACCCGGCGCACACGACGCGGACGGCACGGGCGAAGCGCGCGCCGGGTGGCGGGCGTCGGCCCTGGGCGATACGTGTGTTTTCCAGATCCGCGACGACGATCTGCTGACCGCCTTCCCGATGGCGGACAGCGCGTCGTTCGACACCAGCCCCCCGTTGGTCGGCAGCCGTGACCCCGACACCGCCCTGCTGGCCGAACGCGTCCTCTCCCACACGGGCGACCTGCGGGGAGGCGATGACCTCTACCTGGCGACCGATGCCCTGGCCGCGTGGTTCCTCACCCGGTACGAGCGGGGAGAGCGGCCCTGGCGCGTCCTGTGCGACCTCGGCGTGACGGTCGGCTTCGATGAGTGGCTGGCGCGCGAGCGGTCGGACGGCCGGATGCGCAACGACGATGTCACCCTCGTCCACCTCAACGCCTGGTGAACCGGAGCGCGGAGGGCATGTCGTTTCCCGCTGCCGGCGAGTATCAGACGGCGCTCCAGAACCCCGGCTTCTGCTTCGCCGACGCCGTGCTGAAGACGGCGGAACCCGAGCGCACGAAGCTCGGCCTGCCCCGCCCGGTCTCCGGGAACTTCGCCTCGGTCTTCCCCGTGCGGACCGCCGATGGCCGCCGCCATGCTCTGAAGTGCTTCACCCGGTCCGTCCCCCACCAGTTCACGCGGTATGACGCCATCGCGGCGGAGATCGGCGTCAGCCGGCCCTCATGGGCGGTGGGGACCGACTTCCACCGCCGGGGAATCCTCGTGGGCGGCTCCTGGTACCCCCTGCTGCGCATGGACTGGGTCGAGGCCGATTCGCTCACCCGGTGGGTCACCCGCCATATCCATTCGCGCTCGCGCATCTTCTCACTGGCCGCGCGGTTCACGGCGGTGGTGCAGGACCTCGAAGCCCGAGGGCTGGCACACGGCGACCTCCAGCACGGCAATGTCCTGGTCGACTCCGCGGACGCGGTCAGGCTCGTCGACTACGACGGGATGTACCTGCCGGCCCTTGCGGCCCAACCCCCGGACGAAGTGGGCCATCCCAACTACCAGCACCCCCAACGCAGCGCGGCCGACTACGGCCCGGCCGTGGACCGCTTCTCCGCGTGGCTGATCGCCCTGTCGTTGCGGGCGCTCGCCGCCGACACCCGGCTCTGGAACGAGTGCAACCCGGACCATGAGGAATACCTGCTGCTGAAGAAGGCGGACCTGGCGGACCCCTTCGCGTCACGGCGGGTCGACCTCCTTCGGCGGCACGGCGACGCGCAGGTCCGTGAGCTGGCCGAGTGGCTGTACGGCGCGCATGAAGCCGATGTGCGCAGACTGCCCGCGCTGGACGCCCCGTCGACCTGGCCGCGGCGCGAGACGGCCCCGTCCACCTCGGCGGGGTCCTCCGGATACGGGACCCTGCCGCCGTGGCTGGCAAACCGGATGGCCGCCGAGCCCGCATCCTCCGCCGCGGCCGGGAAGCCGAGCGACCCCGCAGCCGGCGGACGGGAGGGGCGAGCGGAAGAACAGGTGGCCCCTCCGGCCGGCCTCCCCGCGCGCCCGCCGGACTACCCGGTCCACCGAGGCGTGCGGTGGGGCCTGAGGGCGGCGTCCGTGCTGGTGTGCTCCTCGGCCGTGCTCTTCACGGTGCTCCCGGGTATGTGGGCGGCCGTCGGCGCCCTGGTGTGCGTGACCCTGCTGGCGGCGGCCGCGGGCTGGGGCGTGCGGGCCCACCGCGGAACGCGGCTGTGGAGCGTCGGCGCCGAGGTCGCGCGTGAACTCGCGGAGTACACGGAGCTGTTGACGGCCGCACGGAGGTCCCTCAAGGACGTGCGGGCCGACCGCGATCGGGTCGTCGCGGAGATCGACGGCCTGGACACGGGGTACGAGGCGGAGATCCGCAAGCTCGAACACGAACAGGGCAGGCGCAGAACGGAAGCGGCGTCGCGCGCCCAGAAGCTGGCCGAGGCGCGGACGAGACTCCGGGACGAGGAGGAGCGCGAGGCGCGGGCCCTGCTCGACCGGCAGCAGAGGGAGCACATCAACCGGTACCTCTCCCAGGCGCGGATCCGGAGCGGGCAGATCTCCGGCATCGGAACGAAGCTGGTGGCCAACCTCCAGGCCAACGGCATCACCTCCGCGGCCGATTTCCAGGGCTTCCAGCTCTATGCGGGCGGAGGCCCGCACAACTACACCATGGCCCGTATCCGGCTGGCCGGGGGCCGCTTCGTCAACGTTCCGGGTATCGGCCCCGCGAAGGCAGAGGCGCTCGATGCGTGGCGAAAGGCCCATCAGGCGACGGCGCAGCGAGGCAGCCCGTCACGACTGGGCGCGGCGGACCGGCAGGGGATCAGCGACCGTTTCGCCCGGCAGCGGCGGGACGCGGATGAGGGGATCCGCGCCGCAGGTCTGGAGCTGAACCAACTCGACGGCCGTTTCGCCTACGAACGCGACCAGGCATTCGCCGCGTACCGCAAGCACCGGCAGTCGCGCCTCGCGGCACTGACCCCGCAACGCTCCCACCTCGAAGGAAAGATCGCCGAACACCAGCGGGAGGTGGCGCGCCTGGAATCGGGATCCCAGGAGCGCCGAACGTGGCTCACCCTCCAGCCGCGTCCGGGCCTGGGCCGCTACCTGCGAAAGCAGGTGCTCTGGTGAGGATGGCGCGGACGCACAGACAGGGTGTCCTCAGCCGAGTGGTCGGCGCTGCTCAGGGTCGCGCAGCCGGGCGTCCGAGGGCGCTCCTTGGAGGCGCAGGAGGGCCTTGTGGAAGGGAGCGCGGGCCTTCGTGAAACTCAGTACGCTTTTCGTGTGGAGACGATGAACGACGAACAGTGGAACCAGGACAAGCGCCGTGCGCGGGCCGAGACGCTGCTCGGTGAGATGGAGCGCGACGTCGCGCAGTATCCGCAGGCCGCGGCCGAGATCATGCTCGATACCGCGGACCGGTTGAAGGACGATGGGCTGTCCGAAGCGTGCCTGGACCTGTGCGCGCGGATGATCTCCGAGTTCAAGGGCGGTCAAGACGCGGGGTACGCCTACTCCCAGCGCATCGACGTCCTGTTCGGCCTGGGACGCGACGATGAGGCCGGGGCGGAGATGGCCGCACTGTGGGAACTCGACACCGAGGCACGGACGGCCGCCCACCTGATCTCCGAATTGCTCGCGGAGCGGGGGGACGACAGGGCGGCACTGCGGTGGTCCGACCGCGGCCTTGCCGACCGGCTCCGCCCGGGAACCGAGGCCGAATCGACGGACACCCTCGCCGGCGTGATGGAGGCGCAGTGGCGGGCAGGGCTTCGCAAGAAGCTGGGCTTTGCCCCGGATGCGCTCGACCGGTTCACCGAGCGCCACGACCCGTTCCGGGAGCTCCGCTCGGAGCTCGGCATCCACGATCCGGAGGACGAAGGGTTCGCCGCCCTGGGGTTGGCCGAGTCCGTGGCGGCGGTCGGCCCAGCCGACAATGGCTCGGGCATGCCCGTGCTCTCCCATATCGTCCGGGACGACGTGGTGGCGGCTCATACCGAGGGCCTGCTCGTCGGCTTCGGGGATGATGACATCAACGGCGATGACCGTGATGCCGGTTCGGTCACACCCGAGACCTACTTCCGCGAAGTCGAGCTGGATCGCCGGAAGATGCGCAGCGAGACGGAGTTCAGCAAGGGCAGGGACGTCCCGATCTCCTTGGCGGAGATCCGGGCGTTCGCCGCCGAGGAGGGGATCGACGCTCTCACCCCCGATGTCCGGCTCGGCGCGGCCACCGCGAAGTACGACCGGGGCGGGGACTTCCCCGTGTGGCCGCCCGATCGGAACGCGTCGTGCTGGTGCGCCTCAGGCCGCAAGTACAAGAAGTGCTGCGGCCGTCCCTGACCAGGCCGCCGGTCTCGGAGGCGGAGAGGCGAGGAGACCGGCCACCAGGACCGTGTGAGGGCTGGAGGACGGAGCCGCGTACGGTCCGCTCGCGTGGGATCACCTTGCCGACATGATCCAGGTGGCGTTCTGGGCAGGGTCGTTCGGTTTGGGGCGGCGTTCGGTGTGCCAGGCGTGGTCTTGGGGGCCGATGAGGACTTCCAGGGCTCGCACGACGAGTCTGTGCTCGTAGACCCAGCCGTGGGGGTCCGAGGTGAGGGTGACGGGGAGGCGGTTGGCGAGCATGTTCTGGACCTCTCCCCAACGGATGCCGGATTCGGACCTGAGCCTGTCGTAGAAGTCCTCCCGCTGGCGCAGGCCCTCGATGGCGGCTTGGATGTGGGTCTCCACCGCGTCGACCGTCTGGCCCGCTCCCTCGCCGGTCGACAGGACCGCGCCGCCTGCCCGCTCGATGGCGTCGGTGAGTTCCGCCTCCAGGTCGTGGCGGAGGCGTGCGGCGTAGTTGTCCAGCGGCTCCCGGCGGTCGTCGGGGTCGGCGACGTCGTGGGCGGCCTCGAAGGACAGAGCGCGGATGGGGATGGGGTACGGGCGCTCGCCCGCGCTGGACCAGAACACGCCGTGGCCCGGGATGGGCTCGTTGAGCAGGGAGGACAGCAGGTCCTCGGAGAAGTGGGAGTTGGCCTGGCGCAGTGCGCGCAGGTCCTTCTCCGCCAGCAGGTGGAACACGAACCAGTTGTCGCCCTGCGACAGGATGTCGCCCGAGATCGACCCGGGCTGCTGGGTGATGAGCATCGCCCCCAGGTCGTATTTGCGGCCCTCCTTGACCCAGGACACGAACGGCCCCTCCGCCTGGGCGGACGCGGATCCCAGGATGGACTGGGCCTCCTCGATCACCGCGATGGTGGGGATCGTCCGGGAGTCGCGGCGGGTGAACTGCTCCTGGTTGTGCTCGAAGATCTCCTCCAGCAGCACGCCCGCCAGGGCCAGCCCCTGCGGTCCGCGGAGCCGGGAGATGTCCACGATGCACAGCCTGCCGTCGCCCAGCGCGCGCTTCAGCGCTTGGAGCAGCCGGCTCGACGGGTCGTGCAGGGTGCTCACGATGCGGGTCATGTTCGACCGGGCCGCGATGGCCTCGTACTCCTGTCCCGCCTCCAGCCGCAGGACGTCGTTGAAGACCGCGAGGTCGGTGCCGTTGCCGCCCCGGTGCACGGCGTCGACCAGGCGGCGCCAATTGTCGTCGCGCTTGAGCTGGCGCAGCTTGACCACGTTCTGCTGGTCCTGGCGCTCGGGCGGGATCACCATGGACACGACGCGGCCCGGCGGAAGTTCGCGGATGTCGAGCTTGACCGTGTTGACGGCGGTGAAGGAGGCGTAGAAGTCGCTGGGCGCCTCCTTGTCGGTGAAGACCACCACGCGGTCCGCGAGCTCGGGGACGTCGCACAGCCCCGGGCGGCCCTTGTCGTCGGGCCAGAAGTACTCGCCGTCGGGGTCGAAGACGACGGTGCCTACAGGTACCCGCCGCCCGCCGCGCTTCTCGACCGTGGGGCCCTTGCCGCGTCCGTAGAGGTTGGCGAACAACAGCTTCACCAGGTTGGACTTGCCGAATCCGGCGCGCGCGAAGACGAGGGAGCGCCGGCTCACCAGCTGCCGGATGTCGAAGCGGGGGACGACGGCGGGCTTGCGGATCTCCAGGCGCGGGTCCCCGTTGGCGCGGGGGTCGCCGGCCCCGTAGACGAATTCGCCCAGGGCCAGGAACCCGAGCTCGGCGGTGGACCCGGGGTCGGCCGTGGCGCCGGCGACGTGGCGCAGCATCGTGTCGGACAGGAACGCGACCTTCGATCCCACGTGCGGGAGGCGGCGGTGGGAGGGGACGAAGACCGGCGGTTCGCCGGGGTCCTTCTCCCGCAGGACACCGAGGATCCGGACGTCCACGCGGTACTTGAGGTACTGGTCGCGCAGGTTCTCCGGGATCGGCCGGTCCTCGCGCTGCTGCCGGATCGCGTAGTCCTCGCCGGTAGGCGACACCAGCCGCCCGTGCGCGGACAGCGCCGTCACACGCCCGAGCACGGCTTCGCCGTCGTGCTCCAGCCCCACGAGCACGAACTGGCCGTGCATGGGGGAGGACTGGAATTCGCCGCGGTAGGGGAGGACGAGGTCGGCGTGAAACTCCATGCCGCCTTCGGAGAAGCCCAGGAAGGTGCCGACGACGGTGGCGTTGTGGAACAGGCTCACCGGTACCTCCGGGCGGCGACGTCGGACACGTACAGCTTGTTGAAGGCGTCGAACAGGTGGCGCCGGTCGGGCGGGACCTGTTCGCGCACCGCCTCCACCAGGGAGTCCTGGAGGATCTCGAGGTCGAAATCGGCCACGTGCGCGTGCTGGTCGGCCTCTTGCAGGCACAGCGGGTAGTAGGGCACGGGGAACCCCGACTGGGCGTCGTAGAGCAGGGTGCCGAAGACCTCTTGGGCGCGGTCGCGCTGGTCGTGGAGGAGGTCGACCGTCCACACGGGGTCGCCGGACTCGCTCCCGAACCGGACGAGGTGCATCGCCCCCATGTTGTACGTGGGGGCGTGGGCGGACCGAGCGACGGCGGGCGGGCGCTCGCCGCCGGCCACCCCGTCGGCGGTGCGGTCGCCGGGGCGCTCGGCGCCGTCGGCCGTCCCGTCGGTGCGCGCTTGGGGGTCGCCGAGGCGTGCGCGGTCGGCGGGGCCGTCGAGATGGGCGCGGTCGTCGTGGGCGTCCGGGTCGGTGGGCGGGCGGATGTAGTCGGCGCGCTGGTAGACGCGGCGCTGGAGGTCGTAGGGGATGGCCGCGAAGTAGGGGTGGCCGGTGGGGAAGAGGTTCGCCAGGGACATCGCCATGCGGTAGCGCTCCACGACCTCGGAGCGCTTGGCGATGCCGACGACGAAGACGTCGCGCTTCCACTTCCGCCGGGTGCGGGCGATCGCCTCCCGCATCCGCGTGTACATGGTGTGGAAGAGGTCGCCGGAGAAGATCCGTGACCGCAGCAGGCCGTCGCGGACGATGAGGGTCGTGCTCCCCCAGTTGCTGTAACAGACCAGCCAGTACAGGACCGCCCATTCACACAGGTCGCGGAAGACCATGGGCCACCCGGCGAAGCGCGGCTCGGGCGGGATCATCGGGCTCAGCTCCGCCAGCGACGACACCCCGAGATCGCGCATGAGGACCCCGAGGACGCTGTCGGGGTCGGCGAGGTGGCGTTCGCCCAGTTCGACGGTGTCGGTCGTCGGCGAGACGACGTCCAGGAACAGTTCCACCCCGTGGCTGTCCACTACCCGGATCACCTGCATGGTGAAGGGGTTGAAGCGCAATTGGTTGTTGCCGCCGTCGGAGGCGACCAGCGACACCGCGCTGCTCTGCCGTGGCTGGATGACGCGCACCTCGGGCCCGATGGCCGCGACGTCCCGTAGTACCCCGTCGAGCAGCCGGGAATCACTGGACGTGGCCTGCCGGATGAGCCGCTGGACATCGGGGATGCTGTCCGGGTCGAACACTCGCGCTCCAGCGTCGGGGGGATATCGGGGGAGTGGTGGTGGCGAAACGTGGCGGCACGTTGACGTTCCGATCACTTTACTGATCGTCTGCGACACAGGTGACGCGAGGGACCGGAATGGCCGGTTCCGGTAAATGCAAATCGATTCATATAGGTGCTCGGGCGGATATCCCCGCGGAACGGGTTTCGGTCCGACGTGAACAATGGTGCTGTCTCGAACGCACGTTCGTTCCTGAAGTGCATGCCCGGCGGTGCCCCGAAGGCGGATGGTGCTTCGGTCGCACATCCGTGGCGTAATGCGAGTGGAGGGGCTGCCCGGCAGAGTTTCCCGTTGGCCGATAAGGAGGGTTCGGGAAACCTCTGCACGGGTGTCCCGATTCTGGGAGCGTGGGACTCGATGGTATGAATCCGAACCTTCGGTCGAGGAATCGCTTCTGTCGGTCGAATGTCGTGTTCGGTGATTTCCGCGCTCAGAGGCCCGCTATGTCGGCGTGAGACCGGATGCCGAGTACCGGACCGATCGGATTCGGTGGTCCCCGTCCCGAGGACGGCGGGGCGGGGTCCACACCTGTGACCGGCCTGCTCGCAGGCGTTTCGCGACCGTGAAGACGAGGAGGGACCGCTGTGTCCCGAGTGTTCATCAACTACCGCACCGGGGATGAGGAGGCCAGCGCCACTTTGATCGACCGGGAGCTCTCGCACCGCTTCGGCTCGGAGGAGGTCTTCCGGGCGAGCAAGTCGATCCGGCCCGGCGACGATTTCGAGCAGGAACTGCTGCGCGCGGTCCGCCGCAGCGACCTGCTCCTCGCCGTCATCGGCCCCGGCTGGTCCGACGCCACCGGCCGGCGCGGCGGGCGCGCACTGGACGACCCGGACGACTGGACCCGGCGCGAGATCGCCGAGGCGTTCGCCTACGGGGTGCGGGTGATCCCGGTGCTCGTCAACAACCGGCAGCGCCTGCCGAAGGGAGATCTCCCCGACGACGTGGCGCGGTTGGAGAACTGCCAGTACCTGCGGCTCAGCCACCGCAACGCGGACGCCGACATCGAGCGTCTGGTGCAGAAGGTGGCCGAGGCGGTGCCGCGCCTGGCCGACCGCGGGACGGAGGCCGTATCCGGCCGCCCGGCGTCGGCTGCGGGCGGCACCACCCGCAACTCCGTGCGCGACCTTCACGGCAGCTCCAGGCAGGGAGGCGACATCATCGACCACCGCTCGGGCGGTACCGGTGACGTCGGCAACAACTACGGCACCGTCATCGGTACCGCCGGCGGCCCCCTGCACACGGGGAGTGGAACCCAGGTCAATGGGCCGCAGTTCAACGGCAGCGGCGGTCAGTATGTGGCCGGTGACAACCACGGCGACGTCCACCAGGGCGCGCCGCAGCGCACCGAGCGGCGCGCTCCGCGACGGCGCGGGGAGGGTGGGACGTGACCGTGCCCCTGACTGGAGACCAGGAGGAGCAGGCACCTCCCCCGGTCGCCGCCGAGGCGGCGGCCGGGCGGCCCGCAACGGGGAGCACCGCCACGTCGGTCGGGGCGGTCGACGGGCCGGCCCACACGGGGAGCGGCGACCAGTACAACATGTTCCGGCTGTTCGGCGCCGCCGGCGCGTACGAGGAGGTCGGCGAGGGCAGGTTGCGCAAGCGTGCGGCCCGCGTGGTGACCGAAGAGCAGCGGAACCGCACCGGCGCCTTCTTCGTCCCGCCGCCCGGTTTCGAAGAGGCGCGTTCCATGCTGGCGGGAAAGGGCCGCACCGTCATCGTCTCCGGATCGCCCGGCAGCGGACGCCGTACCGCCGCTGTCACCTTGCTGGACGTGGCCGGGGAATCCGGCACCCGGTTCCACGAACTCCCCGACATCGCGATCGCCCCCGGTGCCTCGGCGGAGACCATCCTCGACCCGGAGACCGTGCATCGGGGCGACCGCGTGCTGCTGGACCTTTCAGCCGACCCGGGGCTGCTGTCCCGGATCCAGCCTGCCCTGGAGACCTACCGCGACGCGGTGCAGGCCGAGGACGCCTACCTCGCCGTGGTGATCTCCCAGGGTCAGGCGGATGAGCTCCGAGACGAGTTCCACGACCTCATCGTGAAGCTCGGCCGACCCGACGGTGTCCACGCACTGGAGAAGCATCTGCGCGTCCAGGGCACACGTCTCGGCGGCTACCCGCTTCGGACGCACCGCGCCGCCGCTTGGGCCGCCGACGCCCGCCTTGGTGAGATCGCGCATTTCGCGCGTCTCGTGCGCGACGCCCGCCTGGACGGCCCGAATGCGGGGGTCGGGGCCTGGCTCACCGAGGCGCTGAGCGCCCTGGCCGAGCGCGGCACGGAGGTCGCCAAGAAGGTCGACGGCCTGTCCGACAGCTGGGAGCGCGCGGTCCTCCTCTCCGCGGCGCTTCTCGACGGGTGCGGCGTCGACGCGGTCTTCACCGCGGCTCAACAGCTCATGGGGATCCTCCAGATTCCCGAGCCGGAGATCCCGCTGCTGGAACGTGCCGTGTTCCGCAGCCAGCTCGACCACCTCGGCGTGGCCATCCGTCCCGACCGGACCGTGGGGTTCGCCGGTCTGGGATACGCCGCCGCCCTTCGCGACTGCTTCTGGGACGGCCATCCCGACCTCGCCCCGAAGTTCCTGCAATGGGCGGACCGGTGCATGCGCGACCGGCGGATGAGCGCGGCCGACCGGGACGCGATCGCCGAACGGCTGGCCGAACAGTACCTGCGGCTGCGGTCGTACGAACTCCTCTTCCGGCAGGTGCGCAGGTGGGCGACCGACAACCGCCAAGGGGCCTCACTCGCGCCCCAGGCGGCCTACGCGCTGGGCGAGGCGCTGCTGGGCCCTCGGGAAGCGGGTCGCGCCGCACGCCGGCAGGTGTATTGGTGGGCGCGGGAGAATGCGCTCCCGGAGGAGCTGGCCCAGGTCCTCATCGCGGTGTGCGCCGGCGTCATGGTCGAGACGCAGCCGGACGAGGCGCTGGTACGCCTGCACCACATAGCCCGCCGCGGCAGGTCCGGCGTCCGCAGGGCGGCGATGGACGCGCTACTCGAACTGGCCGAGAAGCCGCCCCGGTTCCGGCAACTGCTGGCGCGGCTGGCCGAGGCGTCCGAGAACCGGCAGGGGTCGTCGCGCTCCAGCGGGCAGGGCTGGGAGGCCGATCACGAACTGCTGTGGCGCCTGACCGAGCCGGGCCGGCTATTGGCGGTGGTCGGTGCCGGCCCGCTCACCGCAGGGGGATGGGTGCGCTCCCGGCTGGTCACGGCGCTGGCCGACGCGCTGACCGATGACGATCAGCTCAGACGGCACACCGAGCGCCTGTTGCAGGGCCTTGCGCTGGGCACGGCCCCCATCGGCCTGCTGGACCTCCTGGTGGAGGCCGGTTCCGTGGCGGGGCGCCTGGCCCACCTCTATACCGTCGCGCGCCGCTGGGCGCTGGGCCCGGCAGACCCGGCGGAGAGGGCCGAAAGCGCGCGTGCGGCGACGGCGCTGCTCGAGCGCGTGAACCGGGCACAGGGGCTTGAGCCCATCGCTACGGGTGGCGCTCACGACGACGATCCGGATGACACGAAGGTGGGACGATGAACGAGAAGAACAGAACCTGGATCGCCGTGCCGACGCTGTGCGCCGCGGTCGTCGTGGCGGTGATGCCGTTCTTCTACGGATGGTGGACCCTCCTGTGGGCGCCGCTGGTGCTGGTGGTGCTCGGCCTCTCGCTCGTGGCCTCCGGCGCGTTCCGCAGGCCCGAGCCGGTCCGCCCGGACGTCCCGGTGTTCGAGGAAGCGCTCGTGCCGATGGCCGTTCCCGACCCGGTCCACCGGCATCGGACGGGCGACGTGCTCCTGCGGAGCGCCTGGCCCGATTACACGTTCGTGTTCTCGGCGATCATCTGCCGGCTGGAGCGCGCGGAACCTGTGCCGGGCGTCCACCGCAATCCGGACGCGCTCGCCCACGACCTGGTCCTCCAACGCGCCGCGGCCATCGCCGAAAGTCTCACCCCGGATCTGCAATGGCTGGCAGGGAGCCGTCTCGCGGCCGAACTCGGCGAGCCCGTCGTCGGCGGGCACGGGTCGATCGAAGTATGGGCCGAGGGCGTGTCACTGACGGTGCCCGAGGAGGACGCTCGCCGGCTGCGCTCGCTCGCCGACATGCGCAAGGAGAAGGCCGTATGGGAGCACCAGCGCGCGCGGGAGCGCGACAGGAGCGCGTACTACGCGGAAGAGGTCCTGGCGTCGCAGGGCAGCGCCATCGCGTGGTGCCTCCAGTTCGATCCGGCGAAGGTGCGTGAGACGCTCGACCTGGCCGACACGTTGGGCGAGTTGTCGGCTCTGGTCAACGGTCCCGAGGCGCTGTCGGAGTTCAGCAGGGAGGCCCGCGCGGGCACGGCACAGGCGCCTGGGATGCCGCCGTGGCCCGCAGAGGGCGTGGATGTCGCCGGGACGGACGGCGCGGTCGGCGGGGACGCCGTCCGGCACGCCAGCGCACTCATCGATGAAAGCGTGCGCCGCGGAGGGCCCGAAGACCGGGATCCGATGACCGAGCGGCTCGCCGATGTGCTCCGCGCCCACCACCAGGCGGATACGGCCCAGTGGATCCGCGAGAAGTACGAGGTGTTCGAGCTGCCCGGCCGCGCCGCTGTGGACAGGGCCGCTGACATCCCCGGCGAGGGGCGTACGGACGACGGCGATGGCTCCGGGGACCCCGCCTTCGAAGCCGGATCCGCGGAGCCGCCGTTCTGAGGCCGGCTGGGGGCGGGGCGCGCCCCGCCCCCAACCCGCCGTGTCACAGCGGCGTACGGTTCAAGGCTCTCGCCAGACGGGGGGTGAGGGTGCGGACGGACGGGGCGGTGTGCCAGCGGGCCAGGGTGCGGGAGAGTTGGCGGACGTCGTGGGCGACGGTGGCGGAGTCGATCGCCTCGGCGCCGTCGAGGAGTTCGTGGGTCAGGTCGCAGGCGCGGTCGATGTTGTTGCTCCCGGCGTGGGCCAAGGCCAGGCGCATCCCGAACCGTGTCCGGGCGCGGACCGCCGTGGCGGGGATCTTCTTGACGGCCGGTGCGAGGACGGCGGCGGCCTCGGCCGGGCGGCCCACGTCGTAGAGGCACCAGCCGGTGACCACGGAGTGCCGGTCGAGCACCGTCGACGATCCGAGGGGCGGGGCGTCGTCGGTGCCGCCGGCGCCGGCCTCGGAATCGCCGGGGTCGGCCTCGGCCAGGGCGGCCGCCCTGGCCAGCGTGCGGCGGCAGGTGTCGTAGTCACCGACCAGGGCGTGCCCTTGGGCCTCGCGTTCGGCGGCCATCGCGCGGACTCGGGGGGAGGCGGTCGCGGCCGCCTGGGCCCGTTGTGCCAGTTCGATCGTCTGGAGCCCGTCGTGGGCGTACATGGCGATGCATGCCCGCCGGACCAGTGCGTGGGCGTGAAGCTGCCCGTCGCCGGCCGCCGTGGCCAGCTCCAGCGCCCGGTCGGTCCACCAAAGGGCGGTGCGTTCCTCGCCCGCCTCCTGCGCCATCCAGCCGCCGAATTCGGCGTACCGGGAGGCGAGCATCAGGGCGGGCGGGACGAGCTTCGGCCCCGCTCCCTTCGCGAGCTGTTGCAGGGCCTGGGTCTGGGCCATGACGGTCGGCAGGACGATCGCGGGACTGGACTGCTGGCCGAGGACGCGCAGCTGGTCGAAGAGGATGCGGAACGATGTGAGGACGTGCTCGGACACCAGGGCGGGTTCGCGCTCCCGGCCGCTCGCACTGCGCCCGAGCAGGGCGTCGGATCCGATGCTGAACGCGCCGAGCCCCGCCCCCACCGGCAGTCCCCGCGATTCGGCGGGGCGGGGGATCGCCTCCGGGGCGAAGGCGCGGGCGGAGGCGGCGGCGCCGCGTCGCCCGCCGGGTGCTTCGACGAGGCCGGAGAGCCGGCCGCCGGCCCCCAGGGCGGCGTCGCAGGCCCGGGCGAGGTCGATGGAGGGCGCCTTGCGTCCGTTCTCCACCTTGCTGAGGTGGCTCTTGCTGAAGAACGTGGCTTCGGCCAGCCGCTGGAGGGACATGTCGGCTGCGCCGCGCAACCGGCGCAGTTCCGCGCCGAACGCTCCGGCGTCGTTACCCGCGTCTCTTTTCTCTTGCTTCACTATCGCACCTCTCGTTCGGCGACGGCCGCCGCGCGAATTCCCGCGCATCAGGATTTCACGTTGATTCGGGCGTGCCCGTCCGTGGTTTACGGGGCCGCCGGGGGCCACTGCGCCGGCGGGATGGAATAGGCGGCGACGGCCGCGCCCCCCGAGGCGGTGCTCGCGGCCTCGGCGAGCGCGGGGACGGCCATGTGCCGCCCCCCAGTACCTCCACGAGGTACTGTTCCCCGTTTTCTTCGCCATGGCGGAGATCCTCTACCGGGAATTGGGTCTCCGTCAGGGGTTTCCTGTTTCCTCCTATTTCCCCTTTCGGGGGTCAGAGGGGGAGGAACGGGCTCGGGGTGCCGTGCCAGGAGATGTAGAGGTGTTCTCGGGCGCGGGTGCAGGCGACGTAGAGGAGGGAGCGTTGGGCGTCGAGGTCGGCCTGGTGCTGGTGTTCGTCCAGGTCGGCGCTTGTGACGTGGTCCATTTGGGGTAGGGCCGTCGCGGTGGCGCCGGTCACGGCGACGGCGCGGAACTCCAGGCCCTTGACGCCGTGCATGGTGGTGACCCGGACGGTGCCGGCGGCGTCGGTCACCGCGTGCTTGCCGGGGTTGAACATCGAGGCAGGGAGCGACCGTGCGCGCAGGTGGGCGGTCACGGAGTCGCGCAGCCGGTTGGTGCGGGCGGTGACGCAGATGTCGCCCGGCGCGATCCCGTCGGCCAGCCAGCGCCGGACCCGTTCGGCGAGCGCGTCGAGCTCGGCGGGCTCGTCGGCGGCGCCGTGCAGCTCGGGCGGCGGCCCGCTGAGCACGCAGCTCGTGGAGCCGGCGGGTTCCGGGGCGGACTCGCCGAGCTCGGTCACGGGGCGGCCGCGCATGATGCCGTCGGCCCAGGTGAGGATCTCCTCGGTGGTGCGGTAGTTCACGCGCAGGGGGTAGGAGCGCCCGACCACGGCGATGCCCAGCCGGCGGAACGAGACGGTGTTGTCGTAGATCCGCTGCCGGTTGTCGCCGGCGATGAACATGTCGTTGTGGCCGCGGGTGACGGCCGCCCGCAGCGTGCGCCACTGGGCCGGGTGGAGGTCTTGGGCCTCGTCGACGACGAGGTTGGTGTAGGGCTTCCCCGGCCGGGAGTCGAGGATGCGCGCGGCTTCGGCGTGCAGGTCCTCGGCCGGCAGCCGGCGGCTGTTGCGCATCATGGCGCGGGCCTCGCTGACCGACTGCCAGACCTGGCGGCGCTGCGGGACGCTGAGCGGCAGGGTGCGCCCGCGGCGGGCGTCGGGGTCGAGGTAGCCGTCGAGGGTCGTGATGCCCTGGGCCATGATCACGTGCCGGTATTCGGAGAACAGGAAGTCCACGGGGAACGGCAGCCGGTGCTGCCGGGTGATGTTGGCGAAGACCCCGCGGGTGTCGGTGCGCAGCCGGACATCGGGGTACTCCTCCTTGACGACGTCGAGCGCGAGCTTGTCGGTGGTGACGACGTCGACGTCGGCGACGAGCTCGGCGGGGAGCAGCAGAGCGAGGTTGCGCTTGAGGGATTCCACCAGCGCGTTGGTGAAGCTGGTGAGCAGCACCCGGCCGTCGAGCGGGAGGTGTTCCGCGAGGTACTTCACGCGGTGCAGCGCCACGACGGTCTTGCCGGTGCCCGGCCCGCCCGACACCTTCGCCGGACCGTTGAACCGGGCGCGATAGGCGAGGTCGCGCTGCTTGGGGTGCAGGTAGATGCGCCAGGCGTTGAACTCTCCGGCGAGGATGTCCTCGATCTCCTGGTCGTCGCCGATGACGATGACGCGCTCGCGGGTGTGCCGGATCGCGGTGTCGTAGTCGTCGGTGGCGACCGCCCCGATGACGGGCCGGCGCGGCGCCACGACCTCGTCGAGGACGCGCGCCACCGGGTGGCCCTCGGCGAGTGCGCTGATGACCTCGTACTGGTCCTGGGGCAGGGCGGGCCGCCAGTCGCGGAGTTCCTTGATGCCGCTCAGCGAACGGCAGAAGTCGCGGATCTCGGGGTCGACGCCGAGCCGCGCGAGGTCGCGGTCGCTGACGTGGGAGAGCAGGCCGGCGGTCGGTTCCGCTCCGGTCGCATCGTTTCCCCCGGTTTCCCCGTTCTGATCGTCCGGACCGTCCGTCCGGGTCGGCCCGTTCGGCCGGTCGGGAGCGCTGGGCCCGTTCGGCCGGTCCGGACCGCTCGGCCCGTTCGGCGTGGCCGACCCGACCGCGGCGCCCGGGGCCGGAGAGAGGTGGGTGGCGGGAGAGGACATAGGGGTGGACGGGGCACGGGCATCGGGCGCGGCGGGACCGTCGTCCGTGCCGATTGCGCCGCGCGTCCGGCTGGTGTCGCCTGTCCTGCCTACGAGATCTGCGCCGCTCTGTCCATCGGCGCCGCGTGCCCGGCCGGTGCCCTCTGCCCACCCCGGGCCGCCTGTCCCGCCGGTGTCGCGCGCTTCCGTGCTGTTCGCCCGGCCGGCGTCGCTCCCGCCGCCCGCACCCGCTGTTGAGGGCCGGGGCGGCGGGGGCGGGGCGGTGTCGGGCGCCGCCCGGTGGCGGGATGAGCTCGCCCGCTCCAAAGCCGTGGCGTCGCGCCGCTCCAGCGTCCCCATGACGGAGTTGACGTCGTGCCGCTGGTCGCCGGCCCACTCCTCGGCGGAATCGCGCGGCAGGAGGTGCACGAGCAGGAAGGTCTCGCCCGACTCCGGCGCGAGCATCACGCCGGTCCAGTTGTCGCTGATGCGGAACGTGCGGATCCGCGGGTCCTGGCCCGCGGTGAGCGGACGGATGCGCAGGTCGGGGTGGGACATCAGGGCGTGCAGTGGCAGCTCGCGGAACTTGCGGGTGACGGCGATCAGCCGTTCGCGGGTCGGCCGGTCCAGCTTGTCGTACTGGGGCAGACACGTCGCGTCGATGGCCAGGTGGGGCATGGGCCTCCTCGTCTCAGCCGCGCGTCCGCGTGGTCACAGCCCGCATGATCTCTGCCATTCCCCCCTTGTTGTAGCCGATGGTGCCGACACAACGGCCGGATGCGGCCAATTTCCGCCGACTCCCTTCCCAGCCGCTCGCATGCCCCTGGAGCCGCTTGTGCGTTCCCGCGGCCGGCGGCGGCAGCCGGCCCCGATCGCGGGTGAACGAGGTCATAGGCCGAGTCCACGTGGGACGGAATGGGCGGAGGGTAGTGCGGGGAAGAGGGTGACCGCCTCCGGTGTTGGCGCCGGTTGGGGTGAACCCCGACCTGGCGGCGTCCATGCGGCGGCCGGCCGGACCCGTCCGATGAGGAGAAGGTGAGCGGCAGTGAAGGCGATCGTGTACCGGAGCTATGGCGGACCCGAGGTACTGGAGGTCGCCGAGGTCCCCGACCCCAAGGTGGGCCCCGACTCGGTGCTGGTGTCCGTCAAGGCGGCGGCCGTCAACCCCGTGGACTGGAAGCTGCGCGAGGGCTATCTCGACGGGATCATGGACGTCTTCTTCCCCGTGGTCCCCGGGTGGGACGTCGCGGGGCAGGTGGTGGCGGTCGGGACCTCGGTGCCCGAGTTCGCGGTCGGCGACGAGGTGATCGGCTACGTCCGCCAGGACGTCGTGCACCACGGCACCTTCGCGGAGAAGGTGGCAGCGCCCGTGCGCACGCTCGCCCGCAAGCCGCGCAACGCGAGCTGGGCCCAGGCCGCCGGCCTGCCGCTGGCCGGGCTCACGGCCTACCAGGCGCTCGTGCACGGCCTGAAGGTCGGTGACGGCGACACCGTTCTCATCCACGCGGCGGCGGGCGGCGTCGGCTCGCTCGCGGTGCAGATCGCCCGCGCTCAGGGGGCGCGCGTCATCGGCACCGCCTCCGAGCGCAACCACGACTACCTGCGCTCGCTCGGCGCCGAGCCGGTGGCCTACGGCGAGGGCCTGGCCGACCGGGTGCGCGCGATCGGCACAGTGACCGCCGCCCTCGACCTGGTCGGGGGCGACGCCCTGGCGGCGACGGCGGAGCTGGGGGTGGACCCGCGGCGCATCTCCTCGATCATCGACCACTCGGTGGCCGACAACGGCGGCGTCTACGTCTTCGTCCGGCCCGATGCCGCCGACCTGTCCGCCCTGGTCGACCTCGTGGAGGCCGGCAAGGTCACCGTCGACGTCGCCGAGGTGTTCCCGCTGGAGCGCGCCGCCGACGCGCACCGGCTGAACGCGGAGGGCCACACCCGCGGCAAGATCGCGGTCGAGGTGGGCTGAGTCCGCCCCGGTGACGCCGGGAGGCGAGGGGGATGGAGCGGTCCGCCACCTGCGCGGTGGGGGACCGCTCCGCACCCCGGCGCGTCGGGCTGATCCATGTTCGCGCCGCGCTGTGCCGTGTGTGCTGCTTCGTGCGCGTGCGCGGGGCGGCGTCGCGTCGTGTGCGGCAGTGCGGCGCGGTGTCGTGCCGTGGCGTCCCGCCACGGCACGTGCCGCACCCGGTTCGGTTCCGTCCCCGCCCCGTCGGGCGGCGCCGCCTCCGCGCTGCTCCGGCCGGCCGCTCCGGCTGACACCGGGCCCGCAGCCCCGTAGGACCACGAGGAGGACGATGGCTCGGCGTAGCGGCCGACGCGTCCCCGCCCTGGTCGGCATATTCGCCGAGGGCGTGCAGGTCTTCCGCTTTTACGCGGACGGTACGGTCCTGGACGTCCTCGTCGAGCCCGCCCCCGGGCCCCGCTCCGGCGCGGTCATCGCCCGCTGGCTGCGCAGGGAAGCACCGGGGCCGGGTGTCCACTCCGCGCGCTACGAACAGCGGGGCCGGGACATCGCGTTCACCACGCGGGGGCACGTGGGGCGCGGGGACATCGCGGTCCGCGGCACATGGGTCGACGGCCGCCTGACGCTGAGCCGGGCCGGCGAGGGCTGGGCGGTGGGGCCGCGGCTCTACACGCGGCTCGACGGTGCCTCCGGAGCGACGCGTCCCGGCCGAGGTCAGGGCCGCCCGCGTCGGTGATCCGCCCCATTCGCGCGGGCTCGTGAACCACGCCACCGCCCGCGGCATCCAACCCCCGTAAGAGCCCGCATCGCCTGTCGGTACGGCTTCCGGCTGGACACGGGCCGTCCGTTTCCGAAATATGGGGGCGCAACGGATCAAAGTGCGACAACGACGACGAACGCGTCCCCGTGCTCGGCCGGACCGCGTTCGCGACACAGTGGGAGTGGGCGACCGGATGGTGCGGCAGACCTCTGAACGGCGCGTCGACGCGGCCCGCGGGCGCCCCTTACCCTGCGGGAACGCGCCCTCCGCCGCCCGGGAGCCCGTGTGCGCGCCCGCCCGCCCCCGAACGGGCGGGGGCGCGCGGTGACCGACCGGGGAACGTGGGCGACCGGCGGCGACGGGAGCCCGCCGCGGCGGGCGCGCTGGGTGAGGTCGGCGCTGGGGTTCGGAGCAGTGGTATTCCTCGCGGCCGGCATCTGGCTCGAGAACACCCCCGACATGTTCGAGGACCTGCCCCGCTGGGTGGTGTGGGTGTGCAGCCTGGCGGGCGCCCTGGGCCAGGCATTCGCCGCCCTTTACCTCGGACCCGACTCGCCCCTGGGCCACCGCTCGGCCGACGCGGCCCGCCCGGTGTGGCGCGCGGGGCTCGGCAACAACCTGCTCCAGCCCGTCGCGCACTTCGTCGGGTACGTGTCCGAGCAGGAGCGCATGCACGCGCTGTTCCACCGCTTCCCGAAGGAGGGCTGGCGCGGCGTGCTGACGCCGCCGTTCGCGCGCCGCCACCCCGGCGAGCACGCCCCGCCGCTGGTGATCGTCGTGACGGGCCTGCCCGCCACCGGCAAGAGCCAGCTCGCCAACCGGGTCGCCCGCCACGTAGCCGACCGGTTCCCCGACGGCGTCCGGTGGATGGACCTGAGCCGCACGCTCGGCGGCGATGAGGGCGGCGACGCCCCGGCGGCCGGCGGGGCGGACCGGCCCGAGGAGGGCCGGCGGCGCTGGTTGACGCTGGGGGGACGGCGCCGCCCGGCCGCTGATGAGCCGTCCGGGGACGACGGGCCGCGGCTCGGCCCGGTCGTCCCGCGGTCGCCGACCAACCTGCTGGAAGAGGCCCTGGACGCGGTGGGCGACACCCCGCGCGGCCCGCGCCGCCAGCTCCAGGACGCCTGGCGGACGCTGACCGCGGGCAAGCGCATCCTGCTGGTGCTGGAGAACGCGGAGGACCCCCGGCAGGTCGAGGCGCTGTGCCCCAACAGCGCGATGAGCGCGGTCCTGGTCACCAGCCGCCGCGCGTTCCAGGACGCGTCGTTCGAGTTCGTCTCCATCACGATCGACGGACTGACCGGCGACGAGGGCATCGAGCTGCTGGAACACCTGGCCCCCGTCGGCCCCGCCGCGGCCGGCCCCGGGCAGGAGCTCGCCCTGCGCCGCGAGATCGTGGAGCACTGCCACGGGCTCCCGCTGGCGGTCGCGATGTGCGGCAAGCGCCTCGCCTCCCCGTCCAGCCCCGACTCCGGGGGGCTGCTGGAGAAGCTGCGGCACGAGCACGAGACCCCGCTGCTCGGGCCGCGCGGGTTCCCCGCGTCGTTCACCGTCGTCTTCCAGATGAGCGGCCCCACCGCCCGGCTGCTGCTGCGGCGCATGGCGGCGACCGGAATGGGCGAGATCGCCGACTACGCCGCGGCCGCGCTCCTCGGCGTCGACCGGGCCGCCGCTCGCAGGGTCATCGACGAGCTCCAGTCGCTGTTCCTCATCGAGCCCGTGGGCCGGGCCGACGACGGCGTCCACCGCTTCCGCCTGCACGAACTCGTCGGGGACACGCTGCGCGTGCTGCGGCCCGCCGACTTCGCCATCCCCGAGGAGGAGGGCCGGGCATGGGGCGACGAGGCCACCCAGGCGGCCCGCCGGCGCCTGGTGGACACCTACACCTGGATGGTGGAGCGGGTGGCCGAGGACATCCACCCCGCCGACGACGGGTTCCCCCAGCCCGCTCTCGCCGGCGCCCCCCGCGGGCCGGGCGTCGACGCGCTCCTCGGGCTGGAGGCCCCCGAACACCCGCAGGAGTGGCTGGACCGTGAGAGCGAGGTGGTGCTCGGCTGCATCTGGATGGCCGCCGCCGACGGCCACGCCGGGGTGGCCTGGCGGCTGTCCCGCGCGGTCGCGGCGATCTGCCTCGTCGTGCGCACGCACTGGGACGAGTGGGACCAGGCCGTCGACGCGCAGCTCGCGATCGCGCTGGGGCAGAAGGACCTGCTCGCCCTGGGCATGGCGCTGCTCGACGCCGCCGAGCTGTGCGCGTGCCGCGGCGGCTACCTCCCCGGCGACACCTACGCGCAGCGCGCCGCCTACGTCTTCGAGGAGCTCGGCACCGACGCCCGGTGGACCGCGCGCGCCCGCAGGGCACGCGCGGTCAGCCGCCAGCGCTGGGGCGACCTCGACGGTGCGCTGGCGGAGCTGCGCCGGGCGGAGAGCGCCTTCGCCGAGCACGGCGAGCACTGGTGGCACGCCCGCACCCTCTACAACCTGGCCGAGCTCCACTTCGACCTCGGCCGCCGCGATGTCGCCCGCGAGCTGCTGGAACGGGCCGCGGCGGCGTTCGCCGCCGCGGGGGACTCCACGCAGCGGGACCTGTCGCGGATCCTGCTCGCCGAGGTCCTGGCCGCCAGCGGCCGTGAACTGCGCGCCTGGTACATGCTGCGGGAGATGCGGGACCGCTTCGCCGAGGAGGGCCGGCACTGGTACGTCGCCCAGTGCCTGCGGGTCATGGGCGAACTCGACGGCGACGCCCTCGAACGCCACTACCAGGCATGCGACCTCGTCTTCAACGGCCGGCGCCAGGCCGAACTGCGCGAGCGGGTGGAGCGCGAGTACGCGCACGACCTGCGCGAGCGCGAGCGCGCCGGGACACCGCCCGGCGGCCTCAGCGAGCACATGGCGCTGCGCCGGAGCCACCACGAGCGCCTGGAGCGGTCCGCGGCGGACCGCCTCGGCGAGTACGCCGTGAACGCGCACGAGGAGTTCACCCGGCCGGCCCGGGGCGCGCGTCGGCGCGCCCAGGCGCGCCGACGCGCGTGGTCGATGAAGGGGCGCACCGCCCTGCTGCGCGAGGCGATCGGGCTCATGGGGCGCATGGGCGACGAGTGGGGGATGCGCCGCGCCCAGCTCACCCTGGGCCGGACCCTGGTCCGGGCGCGCGACCTCAACGGGGGGCGCGACCAGCTGCGCCGGGCCGCGGAGGGGTTCGCCCGGCTGCACGCCGCCGGCGGGCGGCCCGACGAAGCGGGGGACAAGCGGTGGGCGGCCCGGGCCCACCACATCGCGGCCGAGGAGCTGTTCACCGCCGTGATTCCGGGCGAGCCCGGGGACGGCGGGGATGGCGCCGAGCAGCGCCCGCACCCGCCCGGGCCGCGGTCGGCCTCGACCGCGTGGGCGCGCACGCAGATGGAGGCCGCCCGTGAGCACGCGGAACGGGCGCACGCCGCCTACGGGGAGCGGGAGAACCACTCCGGGCGCATCGGCACCCGGATCCTGCTCGCCCGCATCCTGTGGGCCGTGGGTGCCGAGAACGAGGCGGTGTTCGCGCACTTGGAGTCGGCGGTGTCCGATGCGCGGGAGCATGCCCGGCCCGAGCTGGCGGCTGAGGCGGCCCGGTGGCGGGCGACGTTCGCCAATGAGCACTCGCGGGTCGCTCGCGGGTGGGTGATCTATTGACGGGGCCGGTCGTGGGTGTGCGGGGGGTCGTGGTTCGCGGGGGCTCCCGGTCTGGATCGTGGGGGTGGTGGGTGGTGGGTGGTGTGAAGGGGGTGGTGTTCGTGCACGTGGGGTCGGCGGTGTCTGATGCGTGGGAGCTTGCCCGGCCCCGGGTCGGCGGGGAGGCGGCCCGGCAGTGGGCGGCCTCGGCTGTCGGCCAGGGCCGCCCGGGTCGTCGGGCGGGTGCGTCCCGCGCCCCTCCCGCTCTGCGGGCGGCGCCGGGTCGCGGGAGCGCTAGTATCCTGCGTCTGAAATCTTCGACATATATTGCTATGCTTTCCGTGTGGCGGATCAAGAAGGCCGTGCCCCCGAGTTCGTGTTGACCGATGATGAGCGGGACCGGCTTGTCCAGTGGTCTCA